>NZ_MSGP01000180.1 GCF_002078235.1 Streptomyces viridosporus | reverse complement strand
CGCGGCGAGACCCCGGTGCCGAGCCGGCGGCGCGGCAAGGCGCCGGAGCGCCGGGCACCGGACGCCGGCTCCGCCCCGGCCGCCCCCGCGGACCGGGAGCCGGCGGGGGCCGCACCCGGACGGCCGGTGGCCGGGCGGCCGGCCACCGGCGGACGCAGCCGCACCCCGCTGGAGACGCTCCGCAACCTCGCCGCCGACCCGTCGCTGCGCCAGTCCGAGTCCGGACGCCACTTCCTGCGCTGGCTGCACACCCACTTCGTGGTGGACGAGGCATGGCGGCAGCAGGCGGGCGCCGTACCCCCGCACTGCACGGCCACCGTGGCCGAGCTGGCTCTGCAGTGCTCCCACACCTGGCGCAGGTTCGCCGAGGACCTGGCCAGCCGCCGTCTGACCGACATGGGGCCCACCGGCACCGTTCGGACCGCGCCGACGAGCCGGAACTGAAAGGCGCGGTATCGCCATTCTCGACCACAGGGAGAAACGGTGACCTCCACCACGATCGAGCGTGCAGTCCACAGGGTGATCGACGATATGCAGGCCAATCTCGGCCAGGATCTCACCATCGACGACATGGCGCGCACCGCAATGTTCAGCAAGTTCCACTTCACCCGGGTGTTCCGGGATGTGACGGGCACGTCCCCCGGACGTTTTCTCTCCGCGCTCCGGCTGCAGGAGGCGAAACGCCTCCTGGTCGACACCACGTTCAGCGTGGCCGACATCAGCAGTCAGGTCGGATACAGCAGCGTGGGCACGTTCAGCTCCCGGTTCAAGGCCTGTGTGGGTGTTTCTCCGAGCGTGTTCAGGGAGCTCGGCGGATTCACCCCGGCCATCGACCCCGACGCGGGCTTCGAGGGCGACGGCTCGAGCACCACCCTGCGCGGGCAGGTCTCCCTGGCCGAGGGCCGCTCCCCCGGGCACTGTTTCGTCGGCCTCTTCCCCACCCCGGTCCCCCAGGGGCAGCCGGTGCGCTGCACCGTCCTGGACGGCCCCGGCGCCTTCGAGCTGCGCGACGTTCCCGCGGGCACCTGGTACCTGCTCGTCCACTCCGTCCCGTACGGCAGCGAGCACCTCCCCTCGGGCACGGGGGACGAGGACACCGTCTCCGTGGGCCGTTACGGACCGGTCACCGCGCACGCGGAGACGCTGCCGCTGCCCGCCGAGATCGTGCTGCGCCCGGTCGGGGCGCTGGACCCGCCGGTGCTGATGGCACTGCTCGACCTGCGGACCAACGCGCTCGAGCAGGCCGTCGGCTGACCGACGGCGGCGAAAGGAAAACGGAGGGGAAAGAAAGGGAAAGAAGGGGAAAAGGGGGCGGGCCACGGTCGATACCGTGGCCCGCCCCCTTTTCCCCTTTTTCGGTGCGCCCCGCCGCGAGCACGTCAGTCGGCCTCCCGGACCGTCATCGGCAGTCCGCCGCGCATCCGCAGGGACATCATCGGTTCCGGCACGCCCCGGTGCCCCGGTACGACGTCCAGGTCCAGGTCCCGGGTGACCAGCGCGGTGACGAAGACGGCCTCCATCACCCCCAGGCCGCTGCCCACGCAGAACCGGGGCCCCGCGCCGAAGGGGATGTAGGCGTAACGGGGGCGGTTGGCGGCCCGCGCCGCGTCGAAGCGACCCGGGTCGAACCGCTCGGGGGCGTCCCACAGGTCCGGGTGGCGGTGCAGGGTGTAGGGGCAGACCAGGACGTCCGCCCCCGCCGGAACCGTGAAGCCGCCCACCACGTCGGGCCGCTGCGCGATGCGCGGCAGGATCCACACCGGTGGGTACAGCCGCATGGCCTCCTGGACGACCTGGGTGGTGTACGTCAGCTTGTGCAGGTCGTCGGCGTCCGGCAGGCGGCCGTCGGCCAGGACGGCGCGGGCCTCGTCCCGCAGCAGGTCGCGCACGTGCGGGTGGCGGGCCAGCAGGAACAGCGTCCACCCCAGGGTGCTCGCCGTCGTCTCGTGCCCGGCCAGGAGCAGGGTGACGAGTTCCTCGCGCAGGCGCCGGCGCCCCACGGCGGGGTCGTCGTGGCGGCGCGCGGCCAGGATCATCCGGGCGAACGCGTCGTCACCGGGATCGTCCTCGTCCAGCCGGGCGCCGCGGTCGGCGACCAGCGCGTCGACGGTCCGGGCCAGGTCCCCGCGGGCCCTGCGGAACCGCCGCTGGGTGCCCAGCGGCACCCAGGCCGGCACCAGTCCCTGCGTCACCATGTCGAACATCGCCTGGTCCTGGACCGCCTCGAAGGCGTGGGCGATGCCGCCGTGACCGTCCAGGGACGTGTCCATGAGGGTGCGGCCCAGCACCCCGAGGGTCAGTCCGGTGACCTCCTCGAGCACGTCGACGGGCCCCTGCCCGGCCCGGGTGCGCAGCAGGGCGACCAGCGCGGCCGCCTCCTCGGCGACCGCTCCCGCCTGTTCGGCGATGCGCCGGGGCCGGAACGCGGGCTGGACGTTGGCGCGCTGGGCGCGCCACAGCTCGCCCTCGCTGGTGAGCAGCCCGTCCCCGAGGATCCTGCGGGACTCCACCAGGCCGATGCCCTTGTGGTAGTTGGCGGCGTTGTCGGCCAGGACGTGCTTGGCGTAGTCGGGCCGGTTGAAGATGTACATCTTCTTCGGTCCCATGGCGACCCGCACGGCGTCGGACAGCCGGGCGGCGTCCCGCATCATGCCGAGCCGGTCCACGGCGAGCTTGCGCAGCAGCCCGGGCAGGGCCCACACCGGCGGGCCCGGGGGGTGCACGCCCATGTCACACCTCCGGTGCGCGGTCGGAGAGGTGCCGGAAGCGGCCGCCGTGGAACACCAGCGGCTCGCACTCCGGCGCCTCGTCCAGGGCGAGCACCCGGCCCAGGACGATCACGTGGTCGCCGCCGTCGTACGTCCGCCACTTCGCGCATTCGAAGTGGGCCACCGCCCCGGCGATCAGGGGGGCGGCGCCCTCGCGGCCCGGCAGCGAGCCGACGGCGTCGAACTGCCGCGCGCCGGCGGGCCGCGAGCGGCTGGCGAAGTACCGGGCCACGTCCTCCTGGCCGGCGGCCAGGACCGACACGGCGAACGTGTCGGCCTCGGCGAGACTGCGGTACATCCCGGCGTCCCTGCCGACGCACAGCAGGACGAGCGGCGGGTCGAGGGAGACGGAGGTGAACGAGTTGGCGGTCATGCCCCGCGGGGAGGCGCCGCCGGCCGTCACCACGGTCACCCCGGTGGCGAACGCCCCGAAGGCCCGCCGCAGCCGCGTGGCGTCGCCGGCGGCGGCGGTCCGCGGCGGCGCCGCGGTCAGGGCGCTCACGCGGTCCGCCCCGTCGGGAAGGCGGGCCGCGCCGTGTACGGCCGCAGCGCGCGGGCCAGGGGCTCCGGGATGAGCGAGGGCACCGTGTTGGTGTTGGGACCGCGCATGCAGGCGATGCGCTGGCGGCCGCGGGCCACCAGGATCTCGGCGCCCCCGGTGACCTTGACGTAGTCGAAGGTGAACTCCAGCTGGGTCTGGCCCAGTTCGGACAGGCGCATCCGGATGGACAGCTCGTCGAAGGCGGTGATCTCGGCGAAGAACTCGCAGTCCACCTTCAGCGTGAACAGCTTGAGGTCGTCCTGCAGGTCCGCCAGCACCTCCGGCGCCTTGTCCTGGAGGAACATCTCCCGGCAACGCCCCTGCCAGCGCAGGTAGTTGACGTAGTAGACGTTGCCGACGAGGTTGGTCTCCTCGAAGCCGACGGTGTGCCGGTACTCGAAGTAGTCTTCCACCATGGTCTAGGGCCGCCCTTCGGTTCGGTCCGTGTCGTGTACGAGGAAGGCGAAGACCGCGGGTTCCAGGGCGTCGCGCAGCGCGGTGACGAAGGTGGCGATGCGGATGCCGCCCGCGGTGAACTCCACCCACGCCTCCCTGCGCCGGGGCAGCACGGTCAGCGGCGCCCCCGCCATGATCCCGGCCTTCCGGAGGCACTCGACGGCGCTCCACACGCGCGTGGCGGCGGTGTCGGGTGCCTCGCCCGTCTCCTTGGCGACCAGCTGCGCCACCGGGGCGTGCTCGCCGAGCAGCCCCTGCCACTCGGTCGCCGAGCGCATGCTGACCGCTTCGATGTCGCAGGCCACCTCCGAGCCGGAGACGGCGCTGAGGGTCACCCCGAGCCCGTGGGCCGCGGACATCGACAGGTGCCGGTCCGGTTCGAGTTCCGGTCGTCCGTCGGGCCGGTGGCTGACCGTCACCGGGGTGCCCAGGGCACGGGCCGCCGCGTCTGCGGTGAAGCCGCGGCGCTGGGTCACCGAGCCGGCGGGCTGCCCGCCGTGCGGCTCGACGGCGACCGCGATCCGGGCGTCCAGGACCTCTTCGAGGGTGCGCTCCAGGTACGGGCCGAGCAGGGGCGCGACCCAGGGGCCGGCCCCGTCGGTCCGGCGCACGGCGTGCAGGGTCAGTCCCTCCCAGCGCTCGACGACGGTGCCGTCCTCGTCGCGCACGGCGATGTCGTAGACGTAGGTGTTGCCGTCCCGGCTGCGTTCGACGGCCGTGTACCGGAGCCGCTCCGGCACGTGGTCACCGGAGCCGAGCGGGTGGATCCGCTCGACGCCGGAGGGCAGCAGGGTGGCGTCGGGCACGCAGACCTGGTTCCCGTGCATGAGCGCGTCGCGCATGCCCGGGTCGGCCAGCAGCAGCCGCCCGGGCAGGAACCCGGCGAACCAGCCCTCGGGGTGCCGCCGCACGTCGACGTCGGCGTCGACGTGCCGGGCCGCGGCCCGGTGGAAGCGGCGCAGCCGCTGGAAGCGCTCGCCCTGGAACAGCAGCCCGCCGTACAGGTCGGCGGCCGGGTCGAGCGGGACCGGGGCGGTGCCCTCGGGCACCTGCTCGGGCGGTCCGTCCGGGGTCTGGGCGCCGCCGAAGACGAGCCGTGCCCGGAAGTGCTCGGCCACGAAGCCGGTGTCCTCGGCGTGCACGGCGACGTCGACGGTGTCGCGGCCGGTGACGGTGGCCGCGACACGGATCCTGGCGCTGCCGTTGGGCGGTACGACGATGGGCCGCAGGAACTCGGCCCCTTCGATGACGGGTGTGCCGCTCCAGCCGGTCGCGGCGGTCGCGACCTGCACCATCGCCTCCATGCCCATGACGGCGGGCAGCAGCAGGTTGCCGTCGAGCAGGTGGTCGGCCAGGTAGGGGTCGGTGCCCGCGTTCAGCTCCACCTCGGTGACGAGCTCGACGCCGTGGTAGCGCACGAGCGGGTTGCCGGTGAACCTCAGCAGCGGCAGCGGCGGCAGGTCGCGGCGGACGGTTTCGATGCCCTCGGTGCGGCCGCTGACGACCGTGACCACGGGGGCGTCCGGGTCGGAGATCAGGCGCAGCAGGATCTCCACGCCCTGGTCGGGCGAGACGGGGGTGATGCCCTCGCGGGAGAGCGACTCGACGACGGAGAGCTTCTCGCCCATGCCGACGCCGGACCACACCGACCACTCCACGCACCTCGCGCGGAGCCGCGGGTGGGCGCGGGCGACCTCCTCGGTGAGGTCCGCCAGCCACTCGTTGGCGGTGGCGTAGTGGGCCTCGCCGCGCAGTCCCGCCCGGCCGATGATGCTGCCGAAGGAGACCAGCAGCTTCAGGCCGTCGGCCCCCACCGCGTCGAGGACGGTGCGCAGGCCGTCGACTTTGGGCGCGAAGGTGCGGCGGAAGTCCTCCGCGTCCAGTTCGGTCAGGGCGGCCGGCTCGTTGCGGCCCGCTCCGTGCAGCACGCCGGTGATCTTCCCCAGCGTCCTCTCCAGTTCGGCGACGGCCGCCGCGGTCCGCTCGGGGTCGGTGACGTCGGCGCGCGCGTAGTGCACGCCGACGCCGCTGTCGGCCATCCGCGCCAGGTTCTCGGCGAGTTCGGTGTCGGCGGCCGGATCCGACCGGCCGAGCACGGCCAGCTTCGCCCCGGTCCGCCGGGCGACGGCCAGGGCGCACTCGGCGGAGATGCCCTTGCCGCCGCCGGTCACCAGCAGCACGTCCGTGGCGTCCAGCGGGAGGTCGGTGGTCTCCTGCCGGACCGGCAGGGCCCGCAGGGTCGGCACGCGCCGCACCCCGGCCGCGTCGTAGTGGGCCTCGCCGAACCGGTCGGTCGCGCGGACCTCGGCCACGACACGTGCCACCGCGTCCCCGTTCAGCGGGGTCCGGACGATCGTGGTGCGCAGGTGCGGGGCCTCCTGGTGCAACGTCTTGGCCAGACCTGCCGCGCCGCGCCCGTCCTGCACCAGGACGAACCGTCGTCCCCGGTCCCCCGCCAGGGCGCTCCTGGCGGCGGCGAGCGCCTCGTCCACCTCCTGCCGGGTGCAGTCCCGGGGCAGGACGGCGAGGACACCGCTGCCGGTGCCGGCGCCTTCCAGCGCCGTCCTCAGGTCCTGGCAGAAGGCCCGGTCAGCGGTGCCGAACAGCTCCCACGCGCCGCACGCCTCGGCGGCCCCGGCCGACGGCGCGGCCACCTCCTGCAGGTCCACGGCGAACGGCCGGGCCCAGGGCGCGGCACCCGCCACCGCGGCGACGCCGGCGTCCCCGGCCGCCGTCGCGCCGGTGCCGACCAGGGTGTCCAGGGCTTCGGCGAGTTCGGTGAGGCTGGCGGTGGCGAAGTTGGTCGACAACTGGGTCGGCGCTATCCCGAGGCGGGCCGCCGCGAGGTTGACGATCTGACCGACGGTGATGGAACTCAGGTGCAGGTCGTCCAGGAGCCGGCTGTCCGGGTCCACGAGTTCGGCCGGGAGCTCGGCCCGCTCCGCGACCAGGTCCCGCAGCACGTCCAGCGCCGGCTCCCGCTCCGCGGCCGTCTCCTCGGCCGTTTCCTCGGCCGTCTCCTCGATCGTCTCCTCGACGACGGGGGACGGCTCGCCCGCGGACGCCGCGGACACGGCGGCCGGGGGTGCCGGGGTGCCGGGCCGGGTGCCGGGGACGCGTGCCGCTGCCGCGGTCGCGCCGGCCGGGACCCGTGCGGTGTCCGGACGCGGGGCCCGGGCGGGGGGCACGCCGTCGCGGGGCGCCTGCTCGCACGGGCTGGAGAGGAAGGAGAACTCCTGACCGACCGTCAGCGGCCGGATCAGCCGACCCTGGAACAGGACCTCGAGCGCGACGGGGGCGCCCGCGACGAACGCGGCGCCCGCGACGCCGAGGAGGCCGCGCAGCGACTCGTCGTCGGTGTCCAGCGCGACGGCCGGGACGTCCGTGGCCGCCCGCGCGATGCCGCTGAGCACGCGCCCCGGGCCGACCTCGACGAACAGGTCGGCGTGCCGGGCCGCCTCGCGCACCGCCTGGGTGAAGCGGACGGGAGCGGTGATCTGACGGCTCAGCAGCGCCGGTACGTCGGTGTCCCGGTCCAGTCCGGCACCGGTGACCGTGGAGACGACCCTGCCGTGGACCTGCCCGAGGTCCGCGTCGGCCAGCCAGGTGCCGAACGCCTCGGCCGCCGGGGCGACCAGGGGCGAGTGGAAGGCGTGGGAGACGGGGAGCCGGGTGCAGTCCACCCCGGCCTCACCGGCCCGGCGCTCGACGTCCCGGACCGCCTCGACGGGGCCGGCGACCACGGTCTGTCCGGGTCCGTTGTATCCGGCGACGACCACGTCGAGGCCGGTGATGAGCTCCTCCGCCCGCTCGGGGGACGCGTGCAGGGAGGCCATGGTGCCCGAGGCGCTGTGCCGGGCCATGGCCCCGCCCCGCACGCGCGCCGCCTCCAGCAGCGTCCGCTCGTCGAAGGCGCCCGCCCAGTGCAGGGCCGAGAGCTCGCCGAGGCTGTGGCCGACGGCGACGGTCGCCCCCAGGCGCAGCGCGTCGAGGACGCGCAGGCCGGCGGCGGAGCCGGTGACGATGCGCGGCTGGGCCACGTCGGTGGCGACCATGTCGCCGGTGCTCGGCAGGCCGGCCCGGTCGAAGACGTCGGCGGCCTGGGCGAACCGGCGGCGCAGCGCGCCTCCGCCGGTCCCCCTGCCGGAGCCCTGCCCCGGGAAGAGGAACCCGACCCGGGCCGGTCCGGTGACCTTGCCGAGGAAGCCGCGCGTGTCCGCGGCGGTGTACGTGCTCTCGCCGGACTCCAGCAGGCCGGCCAGGTGCCGCAGGCGCCGCTCGGCGTCCTCCGGGGAGGAGACGACGACGGCCGCGCGGTGCGGCCTGCCGCGCAGTTCGCGCTGGAGGGTGGCGGCCAGGTCGGCGACCTGGCCGTAGGACACACCGGCGACGAAGTCGGCGACCTCGGTGATCCTGGTGCGCAGGTGCCGGGGCGAGTCGGCGTCGAGGACGAGCAGTTCGCAGTCCTGCGGGGAGTCCGCCAGCGCGACGGGCCGGTGGTGCGCCGGCGGCCGGCGCCGGGTGGCGGGTTCGTCGAGGACCACGTGCGTGTTGATGCCGCCGAAGCCCATGGCGGTGATGCCGGCCCGGCGCGGTGCGTCCTCGGGCCAGGGCTCCGCCTTGCGCAGCGCCTTGAGGTTGGCCCGTTCGCCGGTGAGCAGGTCGTGCGGATCGACGGTGCCGATCGACGGCGGGACGGTGTGGTGGTCGAGGGCGAGGACGGCCTTGATCAGGCCCGCGATCCCGGCGGCGGCCTTGGTGTGGCCGATCATGCCCTTGACCGAGGTGATGGCCGCGACGGGGACGTCCGGGCCGGCCGCGGCGCGTTCCTCGGTGAGCGCGGTGAGCTCGGTGGTGTCGCCGACGGCGGTTCCGGTGCCGTGGCCCTCGAACAGGCGCACCGTCTCGATGCCGAAACCGGCCCGCTCGTAGGCGCGTCGCAGGGCCAGCCGGTAGCCGCTGACCTCGGGCCGGGTGATCCCGCCCTGTCCGTCCGAGGAGATGCCCCAGCCCGCGATGGTGGCGTAGACGCGATGGCCGGCCGCGAGGGCGTCCTCCTCGCGCATCATGACCACGATCCCGCACCCCTCCCCCGGCCAGAAACCGTTGGAGCCGCGGTCGTAGAGCTTCATCTCCCCCTTGGCGAGGGCACCGGTCTTCGCGAAGCCGATGATCTCGAACGGGTCGATCGACAGGTCCACGCCGCCGGCGACGCCGACGTCGATGTCGCCGGAGAGCAGCGCGGTGCCGACCGTGGTGACCGACAGCAGCGAGGAGGAGCACGCGCCGTCGACGGTGTACCCGCCGCCGCCCAGGTCGAAGTGGTTGCAGATGCGGCCCGCGA
This sequence comes from Streptomyces viridosporus, assembly GCF_002078235.1. Classification (GTDB taxonomy): domain Bacteria; phylum Actinomycetota; class Actinomycetes; order Streptomycetales; family Streptomycetaceae; genus Streptomyces; species Streptomyces viridosporus. Next base: position 28,251 of record NZ_MSGP01000180.1, on the reverse strand, counting down.
TGGTGTTGGCGAGCCCTCCGGCCAGCGTGTCCTCGTCGACGGCCGGAAAGGGTTCCTTGTACGAGGACTCGACCTCGGCGAGGAAGTCCGCGACGCGGGCGTCGTCCCAGCCGTCCTGGCCAGCGAGGGCCGAGGCCATCACCCGCCGTACGTAGGGCCAGCGCAGCCGCATGACGTTGGCGCGGGTGAACTCACCGGTGAGCGTGTTGCCCACCACCACCCCGGTGCGCTCGCGCGGCAGTCCCTCGCCATCGGGGAATCCGGCGTCGGCCAGGGCCCGTGCGGCGGTGTCGAGGGCGAGCCAGTGCGTCATGTCCGTCGAGCGGAAGGTGCTGCCCGCGATGCGGTGGGCGATCCGGTCGAACGCGTAGCCCTCGAGGACGGCGGCGTTGCGCGCGTAGAAGGTGTCGGGGGTGGACGGGTCGGCGTCCCAGTAGTCGTCCAGGTTCATCCGGACGTCGGGCAGCCGGCGGAAGGCGCGCCGTCCGGCGACGGCGTTGTCCCACAGTTCCTGGGGCGAGTCGGCGTCGGGGTAGCGGCAGGCTATGCCGACGATGGCGATCCTGCTCATGCTGTCACCGGCGCCTTCCGAGCCGTCTCCGGGGCCGCGGGCGGGCAGGCGCAGGCGTCCGCCGGGCAGTCGCACGTCGGCGCGGCCTCGGTGTCCGGGTCCGCGGTCTGTCCGGTCACGGCGTCCCGGTCCACGGCCTGTTCGACGGCGGCCAGCGCCAGGGCCTCCTCGGCACGCCGCTTGGCCACGGTGTCCGCGGTCCACAGGAAGGCGCCCCGGATGGCGCAGACGAGCGCGGTGGCGAAGAAGAGGCCGTAGGCCACGCTCATGGCGGTCAGCACGCCGTACATGGCCGCGACCGAGCCGCCGAAGGCGATCTGGCCCCACTTGGAGGAGGGGGTCGTGCCGGGGTCCGTGATCATGTAGTTGGTGAAGAGCACGAATGCCACGCCGGTCATCATCGCCAGGGCCGCCGGGATGGAGGTGTCGAACACCAGGCCGCGCACGACGGCCTGGAGGGCGAAGCCGCCGACCCAGGCGAGGATGAGCCACATGCGCTCGGTGAGCTTGGCGTTGAGCATCGTGCCGAAGACGATGATGATCGCCGGGACGAGCCAGTCGAAGCCGCCGTCGATGTACTCGGTGAACTGGTACGGCGGCGCGATGGAGGCCCACGGGAACAGCAGCAGGATGACGGCGATGCCGAAGTTCGAGGGATTCATGACGTGCCGCATGCGGCCCTTGACCGGGGCCCTGAGCACCCACTTGGTGCCGACGGCGACGATGACGCCGAAGATCATGACCTCGACGACGTCGTTGACGTAGGAGAGCATGTTCACCGCGAGCGCGGTGATGTGGGCCGGCAGCAGGAACTCCACCAGGCCCTTGAAGCCGTTGCCCCGGAAGCGGGGGGCGCGGCCCTCGACCCGGGCGCCGATCGCCTCCAGGGCGATCTCCAGTGTGTAGGCGGTGGCCAGGGCGATGAAGGGCCAGGTCCAGGGTTGCTCGAAACCGAGCACGGTGTAGCCGAAGACGTTGAGCACGGAGATCGAGATCGCGAATCTCCGCAGCGCCGTGACGACCTTCGTGCTGTGGCGCGGGGCGGCGGTCTGGGACGGGGACATGATCACTTCTCCTTGGCCTGGATGCCGAGCTCGAAGCCGTGCCGGCCGGGCTCCATCCGCAGCTTCTGCTCATGGACGTCGCCGCTGCGGTCACGCCAGGTCAGCACGGTGGGCAGCGGTCCCCGGACGCCCTGGCCCAGGCCGATGTGCACGTCGGTGCTGCGCTTGCCGGAGTGGCCGCCTCCGCCGTCGAGGCGGGCGATGCGCTTGGTGCCGTCGGGCAGTTCGACACAGACCTCGGCGCCCACCACGGGGGCTCCGTCGGGGTGGGTCAGGGTCAGCTGCAGGGAGGAACCGGGGTTCTCGCTGACGTTGCGGAAGAAGGCCGGCTCGCCCCACTGCCGGGCGACGGCCATGTCGAGGCGGCCGTCGCCGTCCACGTCGGCGGTGGCGATGCCGCGGGTCGGGACGGGCTCGCCGATGCCGAGCCGCTGGGACAGATTGGCGTACCGGCCGGTCTTCTCGTCCAGGGCGAAGAACCGCATCCGCTGGCTGCCGGCCAGATCGTCGCCGACCTGGACCTTGGGCCACCACTGCGGGTTGGCGACCAGGGCGTCGTTGGCGGTGGCCAGCTCCTGCAGCTGCGGCCAGCGGTTGTGCTTGCCCTTGACGAAGCCGAGGGCCTGGGTGATCTCCAGGTTCCCGTCGTTGTCGAAGTCGCCCATCTTCACGTCCCAGCCCCAGCCGGACCAGGCGAGCCCGAGGGAGGAGGACCTGTCCTCGTAGGGCGCCTCGCCCTCCAGGAAGCGGCCCCGCAGCTCGGCCTTGCTGTCGGCCCGGTTGACGAAGGCGAAGTTGGACTCCTGGATGCCGAACGACGTCGTGATGTTGCTGACGAACAGGTCGTACAGGCCGTCGTGGTTCAGGTCGCCGAAGTCGACGCCCATGCCCTTGAACGAACTGCGGCCCAGCTCCTTGGACTTGGGGACGAGACCGGAGTGATCGGACTTGACCTCGCGGAACTCGATCTCACCGGGGCGGGAGACGTTGTGCAACAGGGCCGAGGTGCCGAAGTCGTGGGCGAGGTACAGCTCCGGCAGCCGGTCGCCGTCGAGGTCGGCGGCCGAGGCGCCGAGCGACCAGCCCTTGTCCAGTCCCTGCGGGACGGAGCCGTCGGTCTTCTCGTACCCGTCCTCCGTCCAGCGGAAGAAGTGACCGCCGCCGCCGTTCTGGGCGTGCGAGAGGGAGTCGTTCATGGTGACGCCGCCGTCCTTGGAGGGGTCCAGGACGGGGCTGTCGGGGAAGTAGTTCCCGATGAAGATGTCGTCGTGGCCGTCACCGTCGAAGTCGGCGACGGCGGCGGTGTTGGAGTTCCACAGCGGACCGGTGTACTTCTTGCCGGGCTTGCCGGGCAGCAGTTCGGTGGGCCGGAAGGAGTCCGCCGTCAGCGGCGCGCCCTCGACGCCCTCGTTGACGAAGATGACGGGGGTGCGGCCCCAGTAGTAGACGAGGAGGTCCATCGCGCCGTCCTCGTTGTAGTCGCCGGGCATGCAGCCCATCGGCGCCATCGTCGTGCTGACGCCGAGCGGCGCCGGGTCGAGCGCGAAGGCCGCGTAGGCGTCCTTCCGCGTCGGTGCGGGAGTGACCACCGCCTGGTCGATGCGCGGGTCGCTGACGCACAGGTCGTTCGGCAGCCCGTCGCCGTCGAGGTCGTTGAGGGCGATGCCCGCGCCGACCGAGGAGATCCACGCCTCGATGTGCTGGTAGGCCTTGTTGACCTTCCGGACCTCCTGTTTCTCGAAACCGCCCGGCATGGATATGGACAGCTTCTCGAACGCGAATTTCTCCGCTATTTCGTCGACCTCGGACGCCGACGACTCGGGAAGCTGCACCACGTAAAAAGTCCCCACCATCAGAGCGAGGGCGACGATTCCCGGCGAGTTTCTGCGCATCCAGTTCTTCGTGACCGTCACTGGTCGGCACCTTTCCGGAGCAGCGAAAGAGAGGCGAGTTCGGCGGCGATGTCGCGCCGCCATGTCTCGTAGGCCGGAGAAGCGGCCCGCGGATCGGCCGTGCGGGGCCTGAGGGCCCGGCACACGCGTGCGGCCCGCTCGGCCGTCGTGCCGCACACGACGCGGGCCGCGAGGTGGGTGTGCTCGATGACGGTGTCCGCCTTGACGCGGGCCTCGACGGCGAACGCGGAGCCCTGCGCGAGCGCCCAGCGGTGCTCGCCGGCCCCCTCGGCGAAGCTCCGCAACTCGTCCTCGTCCGCCCCGCCCGCGTAGGTGCAGGCGAGCCCGGCGCCCGCGTACAGGTCGCCGTGGCGGTGCTCGGGGTAGGCGCGGATCAGGTCGGCGACGACCTCGGGGTCGGTGCCTCCGACGAACCACAGGGCCCGGCCGATGCCCTGGTCGATGGCGTTCGCCGTGTAGTGGTTGTGCCCGCCGCCCCAGCGGAAGGGGTGCCGGACCTCGGGCGTGCGGACGTAGGAGCCCGTCTTGAAGTACGCCTGGTGGAAGCCGTAGCCGTCCAGGGCGAGCCAGCGCAGCAAGGGGTCGGTGGCGGCGATGTCGGGCCACAGCGGCTTGGGCAGACGTGCCATCGCCCAGCCGATGCCGACGTGGATCATGTAGTCGTGGTGCCGGCCGCGGCCGGCCAGCAGGCCGGCCAGGCGGCCGCTGTGGCCCGGGAGGGCGTCGTGGATCACGGCGCCCATGCCCGCGCCCTCGTACGCGAAGCCCCGCACGTCCCGGGGGACGGCTTCCAGCATCTCCTCGGTCTCGTCGGCCGAGGCCGCCTCCATCGCGCAGGCGTAGCCCTGGAGGAAAATCTCGCCGATCCTCTCCAGCCGCGCCTTGGCCTCCGCGTTCTTCACATGAAATCCGCGCACCTCCATGGTCGTTTCCGAAACGGGAGGTGTGAACAGTCTGCGCCGTAAAGTTCCGAACCCAGTGGCCACGGTAATGACCTGCCCCTCTCAGATCTCTGGAATTTCGCCAGCAAATCAAATTGAGCCAGGGGGCGGGACGGTGCGTCTACTTCATACGTGCTCAACGGAGGGGACGGCGGCGAGTCGTTCGCGCACCTGTGTGCGCCAGACCTCGTAGGCGGGTGCGCCGGCGCTGCGGACGACGGCCGGGGCGCTGTCGTCGGCGAGCCGGGCGGCGGCCCGGGCGGACAGTCCGGTGAACGCCTCGACGGCCGCCTCGGTGTGCCCGGGGACGAACCCCGCGTGGTGGCGGGCCTTGGCGGCGAACACCGACCCCTGCGCCAGGTGCCCGAGGTCGGGGCCCGACTCCCGGCGCAGCAGGGCCAGCTCCGCCGGGGTGCTCCCGCCGGCGAAGGTCGCGGCGAGGCCGACGCCGCTCCACAGGTCCGCCTGCCGGTCGCCGGCGAACGCCCGGACGGCCGCGGCGACGTGCCGGGCGTGGCCGCCGTGGATGAACCACAGGGCTCGTCCGACCCCCTGGTCGAAGGCACGGCGCCAGTAGGAGGGGTGGCCGTCCCAGTCGTACGGGTCGTCCAGCCGCTGACGGGTCACCCAGGTCCCGGTGTCGAAGTAGGCGCGGTCGAAGCCGTATCCGTCGACGCACAGCCAGCTCATCGCCGGGTAGTACTCGGCCCCGGACAGGTCGGGGACGATCTTCTTCCACAGCGGTCGCGGCAGCTTGGCCATGGCGAAACCGATGCCGATGTAGTTCAGGAAGATGTGCGGCTTGCCGCCGCCGGTGAGCAGGTCGCGGGTGCGGTGGCCGGGCCGGCCCATCGCGTCGCGGATGGCGCAGGCCATGGTGGCGCCCTCGTAGGCGAACCCCCGGTGCTCGGGGTCGACCAGGCTCAGGCGGCGTTCGGTGGTCGCGAGGTCGCGGTCCTCGACGCCCCATTCGAAGCCGGTGACGACGGCCTGCGGAACGGCTTCCAGTCTCCGTGCGCGCTCGTCGTCCGGCACCGTGAAGCCCCGGCCGGAGAAGCTCACTTCCTCCAGTGACGGCGCCATGACCAGCCTGCGCAGGGTTCCCAGTACGGGCATGTGCGTGCCTCCTCCCCACGAGCCGCTCCTCCGGCGGCCGGTGAGTCATCGTGGGCGGTTCGGCCCGCACGGGGCATCTTCGGCCGTGCCCTCCACCGCGTTCAGCGGATGCGGCGCACCTGGACCTCCTCGTCGTGCACCGCCCGGCCGCACTGCGCGCAGCGCAGCTCCGCGCGGACGGGGCTCTCGCAGCCGACGTGGTCCGCGCGGCGGGGCGGTCCCAGGTCGTGCGGCAGGTTGCGGTCGCCCCACTGCATCAGGGCGAGGACGGCGCAGGTGAGGTCCCTGCCCGCCGGGGTGAGCCGGTACTCGTGCCGGACGGGCTTGTCCTGGTAGGGGACCCGCTCCATGACACCGTGCTCGACCAGCCGGGTCAGACGGTTGGTCAGGACGTTCCTGGCGATGTCGAGGTTCTCCAGGAAGCCTTCGAAGCGGCTGGTCCCGAGCAGCGCCGTACGGATGATCAAAAGCGTCCACCGCTCCCCGATCACCTCGAGCGTCCGGGCGAGGTTGCAGTCCTGCCCTTCATACGTATGTTTCAGCATCTGATCACACCGATAGGGAGGGCCGTCCGGCGGTTCCGGGGGCGGGCCGCGGCGTTCACACCGCGGCCAGGAGGCGGCGTTCGGGCACCATGGGGGCCGCCGGCCGGGTGAGCCGGTCGTAGGCGTAGGCGGCCGAGACGAGCGTCATGTGGTGGTGCCAGCCCGGGTAGGACCGGCCCTCGAAGTCGAGCAGCCCGAAGCCGTCCTTCATCTCGCGCACGGCTTGTTCCGCCTGCGGCAGCAGCTGCGCGAGCGCGAGCACGGACTCCGTGCGGGCGTGGGTGAGGCTGGTGAGCCAGAGCCGGGCCGGGCGGCGTTCGCCGTCGGACCGGACGGCCAGCAGCCGGTAGGTGCGGTGGGCGTGGGCGCCCGTGGAGCCCTGCCCCGGCAGGCGCACGAAGCCGGTGACGACCGTCGTGTGCCGGCCGTCACCGTCCCGGACGGCCACCGTCTCGGTACGGGCCGGCATGCCGCCGCCCTCCCCCAGGAGACTGCTCGCCGCGAGGACCAGGCCGTGGCCGTCACCGCCGTGCGCACGCTGCGTCCGCAGGTGGCGGCCGACCATCACGTGCAGGTTGCCGGGCACCGGGACGACGAAGTCGCGTCCGCGCAGGGCAAGCCCGTGCAGCAGGGTCCGGACACCGAAACCGGCGGCCGGGTCCAGGCTGCAGACCACCGGAAGAGGAGCGGTCCCGGCGCTTTCGGCGAGGGAGTCGATCAGGTCGAGGGCGTGCTGCTCCGCGGTGCGCAGTCCGGCGTCGGCCGGGATGCGGGCGCGCCGGCGGCGTTCGGGGTCCTTGGCCCAGGAGCCCGGCAGGAGCAGGCGCCAGTCGACCGGCACGGCCGCGCCCGCCGAGGCGAGGAAGGCGCCGACGCCGACCTGGCAGGTGACCGACCGCCCGGTGGAGGGGATGAAACGGCGGTGCACTCCGCAGGAGTGCTCCCCCCGCTTGCGCAGTACGGCCTGGTCGACCACCCAGGCCCGGGGCGCCGCCTGCCGCTCCACCCATCTGCACAGCTCCGCCCGGACCGGATTCCAGTCCCAGGGACTGGCGTTGACGAACTGGTGGAGCGACTGGGAGGTGGCGGGCGAGGCCGAGATCGTCGCGGCGAGCCGGCGGACCGTTTTCTTGCCCGGCGTGGTGAGGAGCCCCTGCACATAGGCGTGGGCCCACCGGCGCTGGTCGGCGCGCGGCAGGCCCTCGAAGACCTGTTCGGTGAAGACCGGTATCGAGGTGCTCCCATACGTCAACGCTCGTCCAGCCATGGCAAGTTCCCTCCCCTGGATCGGTCCGCGGCTGCCGACCGCGCTAAAATAATAGCGAACAACCTCTTTTTTTCTCGACTCAGGGGAGTTGACGCATGTACTTCGCCAAGTTGGCCGGTCTTCCGCGCTGTGACCGGGAAGTTCGCCCTTCGGGCTCCCCCGTCTCCCCGGACCGCGGACCGGCACGAAGGCCGGCCGTACGGGGGAGGCCACCGACACAAGCGGGACCGCCGAGGTTCCGCCCGCGGCCCGCCCCCGGGCGCGGGAGCGAGGAGACGACATGGTGAAGCAGGAAAGGGCCCTGCGGACCCGTGCGGCCGTGGTCACGGCGGCCTCCGCGGAGTTCGCCCGCGCCGGCTACGACGGCACGTCGCTGTCCCGGATCAGCCGGTTGGCCGGCATGTCGGTCGGGGCGCTGACCTTCCACTTCCGGACCAAGCAGGAACTGGCCGACGCGGTGCAGGCGGAGGGGCGGTCCTTGACGCTGGCCGCCCTGGACGCCCTGCCCCTCGAGGACCGCCCGGCGCTGTGCCGGGTGGTCGACCTCACCCTCGAACTGGCCCGGCTGATGGAGGAGGAGCCCCCGGTCCGCGCCGCCGTCCGGTTGGGCAGGGAACGCCCCGGTCCGGTTTCCTGGTCGCACGCCTGGCTGCCGATCGTGCACCGGCTCCTCGACGAGGCGTACGCGGCGGGGCAGTTGCGGGAGAGTGCCCGGTCCGCCGACGTGGTGACGCTGGTGGAGCACCTGACCGACAGTGCGGAGGTGTACCTGCGCGGCAGGGTCGCGGACGAGTCGGAGTTCGGGAACGCCGTCGCGCGGCTGCAGCTCATCTGGAAGCTCGTCCTCACCGGGGTGTCGGCCGACCCCGTCGGCCCGCAGCACCCGCAGCAGCCCACGGCCACCGAAGCACCGTCACCGGACCTGCGGTGCACGGCCCCCGGACCTACCGCGTAACGCCCTCAGCCGCCCGACCGGGCGGCCACCACCGACCGGTACCACGGAGCGGCGTCGTCCACCCACGTCAGCGGCGACGGCTCCACGGCACATCCGGCGACGTGCCAGACCTCGCTGCTCCGGTACCAGTGATCGGTGGCGACCAGCGCGAACTGGCGCTCGCTCACGGGGATCCGCGCGGCTCTCAGCCGCTGCAGGCACTCCTCCCAGGGCAGGTCCGCCGTCACGGACGGCAGCACGTCGTGCCGCGACAGCGTGCGCAGCAGTTCGCCCACGCGCACCGGCCGGGGATGGCTCGCGTGCCAGATGCCGCGACCGCACCCCGCTCCGGGGACGACTCCGAGGCGGGCGACGAGCCGCGCCAGGTCGTTCACGGCCACGACGGACACCCGGCCCCGTCCGCCGTCCCACATCGCGGGAACGGCGCGCAGGCACTGGGCCAGCAGCGGCACCACCCAGCGGTCCCCCCGTCCGAGCACCAGCCCCGGGCGCAGGACGGTCGCGCCCGCGGCCAGGGCGTACGTCTCCCCGGCCAGCCGGGTGCGGCTGGCCGGGGAGACGGGTGCGGGGGCGACCTCGTCCACCCCGGTCCCCCGGTGCGGGCCGGGGCCGTACACCGCCGCCGTCGACAGGTGCACGATCCGGCTCACGCCGGCCCGGGCCGCCTCCCGCATCAGGGCGGCCGTCCCGTCGACGTTGACCGCGGCGCACTCGGACTCGTCCGGGCCGATGGCGGCGGCCATGTGGAGGAGCACATCGGCGTCCTCGCACACGCCGCGCAGCGTCCGGGGCCGCGCCAGGTCCGCCCGGGCCCACTCGTCGTCCGGTCCGGCGCCCTCCGGCCGGCGTCTGCCGACCGCCCGGACGAGCAGCCGTCGCCCCTCGCCCGCAGCCTCCGGCCCTCGGTGCCCGGCGAGTGCGCGGAGCACCGCCGAGCCGATGAATCCGGTGGCGCCGGTCAGCACCACGCGTAACGGTCTCATGCGGCCAGCCGCTGGACGTCCGCCGGGAACGAGATCTTCGCCCTGGCCTGCGGGGTGGCGACGGCGGGCAGCAGGTAACGCCACATCGAGACGATGCGTTCCGGCAGGTCGGCGCGTCCGGTGGAGATGTTGGAGAACACCTGGATGCCGCTGTAGGCACCGACGAGAACGTTGGCGAACTCGGTCTCGTCGACGTCGGCCAGCAACTCCCCCCGCTTGCGGGCCTCGTGCAGCAGGGCGCGGAACTCGTTCACCCACTCCTGGTACGCCGTGTCGTCGTGCCCCCCGAACTCGCCCTGTTCGACGGCGAGTCGCACACTGGCCCGGAACATCGCGTTGTTCTGGAGCTCGCGGGCGAGGAAGAAGCTGAGGTCGACCAGCTTCTGCAGTCCGACGGCCTCTCCGGAGAAGTGCACGAAGTCCTGCTGATGGGCCAGCACGGCCTGTGCCAGGCTTCTCTTGGACTTGAAGTGGAAGTACATCCCGCCCTGGGTCACCTGGGCACGTTCCATGATCTTGCTGATGCTGGCTCCGCTGTAGCCGCACTCGTCGAAGATCTCCGCGGCCGCGTACAGGATCGTTTCCCGGGTCCTCACGGCCCGTTCCTGCTTCGGCTCAGCCATTTCTGTGCCTCGATCACTCTCGACAAAAAAAACGAACGCCCCTATTTTACAGGTCAACGCCTTCGGCCGGTAGGCAGGGGGCGCCCACTCACGCGTCTTCCGGGGGGACAGTCATGCTCATCACTGCGGAGAACCCTGCTGCGAGACCGCTCCTGACCACCACCGTCGCCAAGGAGTACGTACACCGGGCAGCCCTGGCGGAAGTGTTCCTCACGGGATGGACGAAGGCGGGATCCGCCTCGTTCACCGTGAGCGCCCAGTGGCCGCGCAGCCACAGCTTCTACGAGTGCGAGAACGGTCTCTACGATCCGCTGCTGCTCTGCGAGACCGTGCGCCAGACGTTCCCCCTGCTGACCCACGTCGCCTACGACGTCCCCCTGGGACACCAGTTGAGCTGGTCCCGCTTCCAGTACTCGGTCAACCCGGACGCGATGCGGCTCGAGCGGAATCCGGCCGAGCTCGAACTGCACGTGACGTGCTCGGACGTCCGCACCATCCGCTCGCTGCCCGCCTCGATGTCCATGCACATCGAGGCGGTGCGCGACGGCACGACTCTCGCCGTGGCGCACACGCACTTCGGCTGCCACACCCCCGCCGTCTACCGACGGCTGCGGGCGGGACGGGCCGGCGACGGTGCCTTCGTGAACGCGCCGATGCCGACCCCGCCGGTCGAGCGGACCGCGGTGAACCGCCACCGGCTGCGGGACATCGTCCTGTCGCCCACACCGCAGCGGCAACGCTGGCAGCTGCGCGTCGACACCACGCACCCGGTGCTCTTCGACCACCCCGTCGACCACGTGCCCGGAATGCTGCTCCTGGAGTCGGTGCGCCAGGCGGGGCACGCCCTGCAGCCGTTCCCGACCGGCGTGATGCCGGCGTCGATGGACGCGACGTTCAAGAAGTACGTCGAGTTCGACGAACCCTGCTGGATCGAGGCCGAGTCGATCGCCGAGACCGCACCGGCGCACGACGGACGCCGCACCGTACGGGTCAACGCGCTCCAGGGAGAAGGGCTCGCCTTCTCCGCGACGACCGAGATGGTCGACACGGCGCCGTAACGAGCAACGGCCCGCCTCCGGGCGGGCCGTTCGCGGGTTCTGCGCCACTCCCCGCGCCGCTTCGGCGCCACCGGGAGTTCCCGAAAGAGATCAAGGGCTGGACCCAGTGTGCCACCACTGGGCTCACAGCCATGTGTCATGCCGTCCGTCGAGCCGGTTGTCCGACGGTGGCGGCGGACGAAGGCCCTTGGGATGCCACTCCACCGGGCCCTCATCGGTTCCGACCGAACCTCGAAGCCGTGCCGACGGCTTCGTCATGCCCCCTCACCAGGAGACGCTTTCATCATGGAGCAAAGCTCCGCCCTTGGCCAGCCTTTCCCGTCCTCATCCGCGCCCACGCGCCCTTTTGGGCAACTTTCCGCACCAGGCGGCCCCGGCCGGCCCCCGGTGTCCGGCGGCGCCCTGCCGCCCCCCGGCACGCACGTGCGGCAGCGGGTCAAGGTTCCCATGCGGCTGGTGGAGTCGCCCCACTACTCGGACGCCGCTCTCAGCGTCTACGTGAAAGTCAAGGCGCTGGCACAGCGACCCGAAGGATGCACCGCCGGAATCGCCACGCTCGCCTCGTACCTGCGGCTGTCCGAGTCGACCGTGCAGCGCGGCCTGGCCCAGCTCCGCGTGGCCGGTCACGACGGCATCGTGGAGTTACCGGAGAGCCGGCGCAGATCCCTCCCGGGCGGATACGGAACGACGGCCCGGAGAAGGGTCAGGCCGATGGCTCCGACGGAACGATTCGTCTGGCTGCCGGTGACCGCCAGCGAGTGTCTCCGCCCGCGCCTGCTGCGGGCCTTCGCCGTGATCACCCACGCCGTCGCCCAGAAGCACCCGCTGACCTCCCGCGTGCTCGCCGAGGTCCTCCGCCACCACTCGGGACGCCGGGCCGGTCTGCCGCTCACCACGGGCGCCGTCACCCGTATCGTCGACGAACTCGACGCGTCGGGCTGGATCACCGTCCACCACCGGGCCGGCGAGCACGGACGGCACCTGTTCAAGGTCCACGACGGCCGTTCCGTCCCCGGCCGCGCGAGCCGCGCGAAGGGAATGACGGTGTCCACCGCCTTCCTTGATGACCGATCAGGTGTCCGGGCTGATGAAGGATCGCTCGCGTACAAGGAAGACCGGAGAACTGACCGACCCGATGACGAGGCCGCCCCCATCTCACCCGCCGTAGGCGAAAGACCGGTGGAGAGCGAAAGACAGGTGGATGAGGAGGCATCCGTTTCGGTCACCCCGCGGCCGGCGCCGGGCCGCGGCGGTCTCGCGCTGCGCGCGGAGGGCGCAGAACCCTCCCCCGCCCGCACCGGTGGCGGCCGGACGGGCCGTCCCTACACGGGCCCGCACCTGACCTTCAGTCCCCGGCTCCACGCGGTGCTGGAACCCGTGCGCTTCCTGCTCGAGCACGTGAACACCTATGTGCAACGGCGCCTGGGGCGGGAGGTCGCCCGGCAACTCGATGACGGCATGAGTGTCGAACGCCTGCACAGCCGCCTCACGCAGCGGCTCGCCGGGACCGCCGTCGAGGACATCCGCGATCCCGGACGCTGGCTGCTGGGTGTGGCGCTGCCCCGCTGGGGCTGCGCCGACCCAGACTGCGAGACGGGCACCCTCTGGTCGTCCGGCAGGCGCTGCCGCGCCTGCCGGGAGGCGGCGGCGGACCGACGCGTCCCGCCGCGGAACGAGGAGCTCGCCCCCGCCCCGCCCCCGTCTCCGCAGGCCCCGCCGAGCCGTGCCGGCGATGACCGGCAGCACCGCCCCCGGCGCGGCGAACGGCATCCGGGCCTCCCGGCCCGGACACCATCGGAGGCGGCGGGACCCGTCGTGGTGGACCGCTGCCGCGGCCGGGGCGGAACCTGCTCCCGAACGGCCCCCTACGGCCTGTGCTGGCGGTGCCGTGTGGAGGCCGCGGGCACGTCGTCGGCAGCTTCCGGACCGGCACGGACAAAGTGACTACGACGTCGTCACTGCCTCGTTGCCGCTGTCGTCGACCGCTCCCCGCCGACCAGAACGGGCTCTCGCGGCACGTCCCCGAGGTTTCCCTCACCGGGGAGCGGCAGGACATCGCCGTCCGCCTCCGGGTGGTAGGCCGCCCTGACGCTGCGCTTCTCCTTCCACAGGTGGAAGATCGCGAGCCCCAGGATGGCCGTCCCGACGAGGTTGGCGACGAAGTGCCACCAGACCCGGTACGTGGTCAGCGCGACGCCCGGTTCGATCGCGCCGAACCAGGTGGACAGACCGATGGCCCGACTGGCTCCCAGCGCCACGGACAGGGTCAGGACGAGGTGCTCCACGCCGTGGATGCCCTGCATCCACACACCCATCCGGGCCCACTTCCGCGCTTTCAATTGGCTGCTGACCCTCCGGGTGATCTGCATGATGCCGACCAGACCGGCGAGGAAGATGAGGTTGCCCGTGAGGTGGAGCAGTTCCATCCCCAGCGACGGCTTGGTCGTGTCGACCTGACCCATTCCCCTGGCGAAACTGTTCGCCCAGGGAGTCATCCATGCTTCGGAGTACGGGTTGGCTATCCAGTAGATCGCTTGTGCGATGTGCTCCTGGAAGTGGCCGATCTGCCCGACGACTCCCACACCGATCAGCGCCACCGCCGTCCGGTACAGCCATGGCCGTACCGGCCCTCGGTTCGCGTAGGCGAGCACGGCTACTGCCGCCCACATCACCACGGTCAGTCCGATGAAGAGCACGGCGCCCGCGGTGTCCACGGCGGACACGGAGCTACCCATGTCATGCATTCCAGGTTTGTGATCCACGAGCGCTCCTTCGGTGGCTCCGGATACGGACGGCACGCACGACCGGCTGTGCCGACCAGCACGCTAGGAACGCACGCTCAGGGTTCACCACTTCAAAGATGCGGACTTGCCGATGCCCCGGAGCCGACAGAGGACGGAAGGAGATCACCCCTGCCTGCTGCCGGATGTCGTGGCGCACTCCCCGAGCGCGGAGGGTCCCTTCCGTTGCTGCCTGCCCGGGAAGGTGATGCCGCGGGTGACAAGCGGACCGCTCAGCACCCCACGGCCGAGAGGGAGGGCTCCACGGAGACCACAACCCCGGTGCTCCTCGACGCGAACGGTGTGCGCCACGACGATACGGGTGCGCGTCGAGGAGTGCCGGGGGCAGCGGGGTCCAGGGGCCGGCGAAGGCCCCTGGTACCACCGGCCTTCACCAGCGTCGTTGATGACGTCCCGCACATGACTCCGGGCATCCGCCCCATGGCCGTCACCGAGACGGTCCCGCACTTATAGATAATAGAGCGGGTTGCATCACCGCAGGTCAGAGGGGCTGACAAGGCCTCAGAACATGACTCCCACGTCATTTTCGGCTTGAGAAAGTTGCCACTGAAGTCAAGGTGCCCCGTATCCATTGCGACCTATCTGCGCAATCCCGCGACAGGTGTCAGAATGGTCGCGAACATGACTCCCAGGTCATGTTCGACACGCTCAACGCGCAGATAGGTCGCGTCGTTGCTATCTATATGCGCAATCACTACTGTGCTCCGCGTCTAGGTTTCGATCTTGAGGAGCGCGTAGGGCCATGCCAGCACAGCCTCAACAAGGGGATCCTCGCCGGGTCCCCGGCTCGTCCCCACCCCGGGCACCGAGCCCCCGCAGCCCGTATGCCGGAACGCTCGGTCCGAGGAAGAACCTCGTCGAGCTGCCCGTCGGCCACAGCGCAGAGGTCAAGCCCCCGGTCACCGCAGGTGACTTCGTCGGCAAGTACTTCGCCCAGGACAGCCTGGAGTTCCTGCGCTGGGCCGCCAGGTACTTCAGGGACGACAACGTGACCCTGTGCGTACTGCTCTACATGATGGGAAGTCAGGAAGTCGGAGGCGCGGTCGAGCTCAAGCAGACCGAGATCGCCGCCGAGCTGGAGATGGATCCCGCCCAGGTGTCGCGGGCCCAGTCCAAGCTGAAGAAGCTGGGGCTGGCCTATTCTCCGAAGAAGGGGTCGATCCAGCTCCAGCCCGCGGTGACCCTCCGCGGGGGCTACCGAGTGGTGGAGAAACCCGTCCGCGGGGCGGTTGCCAAGAGAGTCAAGGTCCAGGTGGAACAGCTGAGCCTGCTCAACGAGCTCGTGCTCGACCCCGACGTTCCAGAAGAATTCAGGGGCATGGCCCTTCCGGGTGCGAAACTGCCCCGGCCGTCGGCAAGGACGCGCAAGCGTAAGCGCACGGAGAAGAAGCCGGAGGAGTGAGGATGAGGACTGCAGCGTCTGCGAACCCGGAGCCGCCGGAGCTGACGTACGGCACCTTCAACGGCTTCGCGTACATGCCCGCGATGCCGGGCATCGCCTACCGGGTGCTTTTCCGGCTCCTGGGGACCCAGGAGCCGGGAGGGCGTTGCCTGGTCACCGAGGAGGAGCTGGCCGAAGCCCTGGACGTGCACCGCTCCATGGTCGGACGGGGCCTGCAGGCCCTGATCCTGGCCAAGCTGGTGTTCCGCCAGGCCAAGGGCATCTACTTCCTCAACCCGATGATCAGCGGCGCGCGCAGCGTCACCGAGCACCTGGAGGCCATCGGGGCGCTCGATCCCGCGGACCGTCTCGACGTCGACGACTACCAGGAACGGTACGACGCCGCCGTCGCCCAGGCCGAGCAGGAGAAGAAGGAGAAGCGCCTGGGCCGCAGGAGTTCGCCCGGCCGCCCGAAGCCGCCCAGGACCGCCGACGAGGGGACCGCGGAGGTGCTGAGCCTCTCGACGGCCCGCGACCGCTCGCGGCGGAGGCCGTCCCGCCCGTGACACGACCGGCACAACATTGAGGCCCCCGCCGAAGCGGGGGCCTCAATGTGTCTAGGTTTCGGAGGACAGCTTACCGTCTCACTCGTACCGGCACCACAGAAGATCCTGACGCCGACGTCATGCTGGTGCCTCCGAGCCGAACGGCCGACACCGTGGCGCCTGCCGCGTAACGACTCCGTTCCTGCCGGACGGACTTCGCAGAGCAGCCTTTGACGTGCCCGGAGGCGGCTTCGCGTCGGCCACGGCTCGCTCGAGACGAGAAGGCTCCAGCACTTATCACGGCGTGATAATCCGGCCCCGGCATCACTCAGCAGCCTTTCTTGCCCCTCTGCCCCTCGGCCTAGGGGAACGGCAGCAGAAGTTCACCGCCCCGAGAGGCGCCGCTGTTCGGCGCTGTCCGATCGCGCGCCCCATCTGGAATTCGCGACCGAGCAGCCTGTCCTGTACCAGGCCGTGTTCGTCCTGCTCACCGACTTGAAGTTCGCGAGCGCGGAGACACCGCCCCCGCCACGAGCCGCTTTCGACGAGTTCGTCGACTGCTTCCGCCTGAACGCCGAGCCGCTAGAAGAGGCCGGCGCGCAGGTACGGCGTGAGGTTCTCGAGGATCTCGCGCAGCCACGGGCTGCGGGCGGCCGGCAGTCGGACCAGGGTGTGCCGGAACACTTCCGGGTCGGCCCGGAACAGGTAAGGGGAGCGCGGCGCGGGCGGGTCGTCGCGGAGGACGTCGTCGGGCATGACGCCCGACGCGGGGGCGGGCAGGTGCGGTTCGGGGAAGGCCAGCTGCAGCCACACTCCGAACGGCAGCGGCACCAGGTAGGCCGGGGTGGCCCCGGCCGGGGCCCAGCTCTCCCCCGTCTGCGGGTGAACCGGTACCAGGAGAATGTCGACGTCGGCGTTCGTGTCGGGCGCGTGCCGTCCCGGTCCGACCAGGGCGGCACGTCGTGCCGGCGGGCCCGCGGGCAGCAGAGTGTCGAGGGCTCGTCGGAAGACCTCCGCGGTCAGGCCGTCCGGGACGGTCACGGGCCGGCCCGCCGAGGCCGCCAGCAGGTGGGCGAGTGCCCGGCCGGCCGCCGCCTCCCACTGCGGGCTCCATGACCAGTAGTGGTCCAACCCCAGCCGCCCTCCCCACGTGGCGATCGGCTCGAACGGAGGCGTGCTCTTCCCTTCCTCCATCAGCTCCGCCCAGGAAAGTGGTGCGGTCTCGGCACCGTCGACGCGGTGGCGGCGCACGGCGTCGGGGGCGAGCCACACCGCCTGCCAGAGCGAACAGTCGTCGATCCTGGTCGCCACGGGCAGACCGCATGCCTCGCAGGCCATGTTGGGGCCGTCGGACCCGTCGAGGCCGCAGCAGGAGCCGCTGTGTTCCTCCGGGAGCAGCAGGGTGCCGCGAGTGTCTCCGGGGGCGATGACGACCGCGCCGGATGCGCCGTAGGACAGGGCGTGGACCGGCGCGTGGATGCCACGGGCCGCCGCCTCGTCCGGATCGATCTCCTCACCCTTCCGCCACGGCGGCCCCCAGGGCTCCGGTTCCACGGCGAACGTGCCCGGCTCCATGAGCACCGGAAGCTGAATCCCGTTCCCGTACTTCTGGTGGGCGTGGACCGGCAGGGCGACCTGGGACAGCGGAGCGGTCAGCTCGGCACCGCACCCCGCGCACACGAAGACGAACAAATATCCTCCGTTGGGAAACGGGGGCATCGTCGCAGCTCGGCAGCGGCCGACCAACGTGTTTTTCCGTCCGCCCAGAGGGCGGGAGCACCACCACGACGTGGAGCGTCAGCGCCGGTGGTGAGGACCGAAGTGCCGACGCCGGCGTGTGGCGCGGGATCGCTGGGGCACCGGCCATGAACCATGGGCTGCTGTCCATGGGCTGACTCCATGTCCCCTTCATGCACGGGGCGCCGGAGTCCGTTCTCACGGGCGCAGCCGTGCCGGGCGGCAACTATCACGGCGTGATAACCCGGGGAGGACGCCCATCGGGTGAAACTGCGTCAGAACTTGCAAAGCGGGTGTCGTTATGCCTTCTGAAGTCAGTATGCTGACGTCATGGCTTCCCCTTACCCTGACGGAGACCGGGAAAAGGTAGCGTCCAAGCTGCCCTCGGCGCTCCAACAAGCACTCAAGGTCCGCGCCGCCGAACTCAGCCTGGACATCCAGGACGCCGTCGAGGCGGCCATCAACGACTGGCGCGGCGGCACGGGCGGTGGCACGGAAGTGGACACCGCCGGTGCGAGGTCGTTCTCCACGTGGCTTCCGCCCGGGCTGTACGAGCAGTTCAAGGAGACCTGTACCGACCGCGGCGTCTCCTACACCCAGGGCCTAGCCCAGTCGATCCGTGACTGGCTCGACGCGAACCCCTCCCCCCAGCACGGCGCCCGCGGCACCGATCCCGAACGGAAGATCGTCGGCAACCAGAAGGGCGGCGTCGGCAAGACCGCCATCTCCGCCGGCATCGGCGAGGCCTACGCCGAGGCGGGCAAGCGCGTCCTCGTCGTCGACTTCGACCCCCAGGGGCACCTCAGCGAACAGCTCGGAGTCCCCCAGATCGAACCCAACCACGACAGCCTGGTCTCCCACATGTGCGGTGAGGGCGGGGGAGACCTGCGCGACCTCGTCGTGGTGATAGACGATCCGCGGTTCGAGAAGCGCCTGCACGTCCTGCCCGCCTGCTTCGACGGTTTCCTCCTCGACGCGAAGATCGCCGTCGTGGCGACGCAGAAGCGCGGCTTCCAGAAGGAGGCCGCGCTCGAGCTGGCCCTGCGCCCCCTGGAAGCCGACTACGACGTCATCATCGTCGACTGCCCGCCCAGCCTCGGCATCGCCATGGACGCCGCCCTCTACTACGGGCGCCGACGCCGTGGTGAGGCCGCCGGCGTCTCCGGGGTCATCATCCCCGTACTCGCCGAGGACTCCTCCGCCACCGCCTACGGCATGCTCGCCCAGCAGATCGAGGACCTCTGCGAGGACCTCTCCCTCGAGATCGACTACCTCGGCCTGGTCGTCAACCTGTACGACTCCCGCCGCGGTTACGTCGCCACCTCGTCCCTGGAGAACTGGAAGTCGCTCGGCGACCCGAAGGTCCTCGCCGTCATCGGCGATCTGAAGGAACAGCGCGAAGCGGTCCGCAAGCGGATGCCGCTGCTGACCTACGCGCCCCACAGTGACCAGGCGGAAGCCATGCGGCAGGTAGCGAGGGGAGCCACCCGTTGAGCAAGGCAGACACCCTGGGAGCGGCACCCGCGTTCGGCGCGGCCCGCGGCGCCCGGTCCTCCCGACGGAACCTCATCGACAAGACCATCGCCGGCGAGGAGGCGACCGCGGCGGCCATCACCGAGCTGCCGGTCACCCTCATCAGCGACAACCCCGACAACCCGCGCAACCACCTGCGCAACCTCGACGAGACGGTGCAGTCCGTCCGCGAGGTCGGCATCATCATCCCCATCGCCGTGGCCACGGTCGACGCCTACCTGCGCAACCGGCCGGACCGCGCCGACGACCTCGACGACGGAGCGCAGTACATCGTCGTCGACGGCCACCGCCGCCTCGAGGCCGCTCGCCGCGTGGGCATGGCCACCATCCCGGTCCGCGTCGACAACGGACGGGTCGCCACCGACGAGTCCCTCCTCGAGGCCGCGTTCGTCGCGAACTACCACCGCGACGACATGACGGACCTGGAGGAGGCCCACGCCCTCAAGACCCTGGTCGACTACTACGGCTCCCAGACCAAGGCGGCCAAACGGCTGGGCATCCCGCAGAACACCATCTCCAGCAAGCTGTCCCTGCTGAAGCTCACCCCCGAGCTCCAGAAGGACCTGGTGACCGGGGTGCGGAAGGTGGAGCACGTCCGCAACCTCGGCAAGCTGTCCCCCGAGGAGCAGAAGGCCAAGGCGGACGAACGGGCGGAAGCGGCCCGCAGGAAGGCGGAGGCCCGGCCGCAGGAGGTCGTCGAGCGTTCGGCGGGCCCCGCCGACTATCACGGCGTGATAATCCCGGAGGCGCCTGCCGTCCCGGCCGCTCCGCCGGCCCCTCCGGTCAGGCCCAGCACGGTGCCGCCGTCCGCCGAGCGCGAGCAGATCCCCGAGTCCATCCCGGAACCGCGCGCCGGCGCAGGGCAGTCCGGGGCGGCGAACGCGGAAGCGGCGCAGCCCAAGCAGCCGAAGCGGCTCCCCTACGACGACGCCTTCTACTGCGTGCGTCATCTCCACCAGAAGATGGAGCCCGGGACGTTCGTCCAGGGAGCCCGGGTGTGGATGGACATCCTGCGGGAGCAGTACCCGGACGAGTACAAGGCCCTGCTGACCGAGCTGGCGGCCCGGTAGCGGAGCCGCCCACCGGCCCCGCCCCTGCCTTTCCGGTGAGGGCGGGGCCGGTGGCCGGGCACTGACGCGTCGATCCCGGGGGCGACCTCGCCTCCGCCGGACGGCACGGTGCCGGTCGCCTCCCGCTTCGGGTCGTCCGACCGAACTCCGAGCACTCCGGAGTCCCCGCCGAACCCGGAACGATCAACGATGCACGTCAGTCGAGCTTGCGGCAGTACAGGGCGTCGGGGGTTCGTGAGGAGCCGATGCGGCCGGTGTAGGCGATACCGGCGGCGTATTCGTCGTCCGCGCACTGGCCCTTGTAGTGGCCGGTCGCGAAGTCGCCGCCCTTGGGCAGGGTGCCCCGGTTGTCGCTCCGGTCGAACCAGACCGTACGGCCGCTCGTGGCGGTGATCGCGCCGGGTGAGGCCTTCGCGCACAGGGCGGCCGAGACAGCGGCCCCGCGCACGCTGTAGCCGGTGAGGAAGCGGCCCTCGGGGCACTGGAGTTTGGTGTAACCGGATGCCCAGTCACGGCCCGGCGTGACGTGCCGCTCGTCCTTGACCACTTCGTGTCCACCCTGCGGGTCCCCCAGAGGGCCCGCACTCACGTCGGAGCACAGGCCACGGTTGCCGGTGTGGCTCAGGCCCACGAGGCGCTGCCCGTCGGGGCAGGCGGCCTTGCGCGCGCCCGGGTCCCAGTCGGGCAACGCGCGCATCCGCAGTGAGGCGACGAAGTCGCCGTGGTCGGGGCTGAGCATCGACCAGTCGGCCACGGGGGCGACGTGTCCGGTGCGGCCGGTGGCCCCGACGAGTCGCCTCCACGCGCCGGCTCGCCAGTCGTCGCCGTCGTAGAGCCCCATGCGGCGGCCTGCGGCGTCCCAGTGCAGCAGGGCCCAGCCGTTGCCTCGTCGGTTGTCGTGCCAGCCCACGAGCGGCCAGTAAGCGAAGTCGGCGTCGGTGCGGATCAGATGGTCGACGAAGTTCTCGAACCAGGCGCGCTGGGCGGCACCCGTTTCCTCACGGCCGCCGACACCGAACTCGCTGATCCAGACGGGGGCGGTGAAGTGCCGGTCCGGTTCGGCGGCGGCGAAGAAGGCCTGGCGGTTCAGCACGTCGATCAGTTCGGCGGGGGAGAGGTCCTGGTAGCGGGGGTCGGAGGTTTCGCCGATCCCGGTCGCGCCGCTGTGGTTCGGGCCGGTGTAGCCGTAGAAGTGGGCGGAGTACACGAGCTTGCCGGAGGCGACGAGGGTGTGCGAGAGGCGGCGTACGGGCTCGAGGGTGGGGCGTCCGTGCGCGAAGCCGTCGACCGGGATGCCGGTCCAGTTGATGCCCTCGACGATGATGAGGAGGTCGCTGTCGGCCTCCGTCAGGATGCGGTCGCCGACGCGCTGGGAGGCGGCGAACCAGTCGTGGTGGTCGCCCAGGCCCCAGTTGGGGTCGTCCCAGACGGTGCGGCGGACCTCGTTGTAGAGGTCCGCGCCCACGACGCGATCGTTGTTCCGGTAGCGGCGGGCCATGAACAGCCAGTCGTTCTCCCAGGTCTCGGTGGACTGGCTCGCGTTCCACCGTTCGTTGCCGTCGACCCCGCAGCACCAGCGGGTCGTGTTGGTGTGGTTGTTGAGGATCACCGCGAGGCCCGAGTCGGTGAGTTCACGCACGACGGCGTCGTAGACCTGCAGGGGTGTCTTCCCCTTGAGGGCGGGGTTGGCGGCGACGGCGCCGTCCGTGACGGGGCGGGGGTCGTGGATCATTTCGTTGGAGAAGGGCAGACGGATGCTGTTGATCCCGATCTCCCGGAAACCGGCGATGATCTCGGCCATGGGGGCGCGGTCGAGGCCGAGCGGTATCCGGTGGGAGTTCTCCCCCGCGTGGTGGTTGCGGTCCTCTTCCGCGCTGCCGGTGCCGTTCCACGTGCCGCTGGCCCCGTGCCAGTTGCCGGAGCGCAGTTGGAATCGGTCACCGTCCGCGTCGACGATCCAGCGGCCCCTCGTGCTGAGCGGCGCCGTCCAGTCGGCGGCGGACGCGGCCTGCGCACGGGCGGTGCTCGGGGGTGGGAACGCGACCGCGGGAACGGGCACCGACAGCACCATCAGGACGATGAGCGACAGAACCCTCGTGCTCCATGAACCGCGCACGGTCACCACCCCGGCCGCTGCCTCCACTTGTCATGACAGCGCCATGGTGGGGCATGACGGCGGTGTGGTCCAGACCTGGAACCCGGTGGTGCCGTGGCCGACGCGCTCCCCGCCGACACGTCCGGCCGAGCTCCGCACCGAACGCCCTCTCGCACGGAACCGCGTGATCACGCGGACGCCCCTGGCCGGTCACCGGCCGGGGACGTCCCGGGCGCGGCGTGGGCCGGTGCGGCGGGAGCGGGCCAGCGCCAGCCCGCCGAGGGCGGTGCCGATCAGCCCGACCAGGAGGGCCACGTAGGCCCCGCCCAGCCCGTTGCCGGTGCCGAGACCACCGTCGGCGGTGGCCGCGACCAACCCGCCGAGGGTCATGCCGATCAGCCCCGCCCCCATGGCCGTCATGGCGCCGAGTGATCCGTTGGCGGTGCCCAGACGACCGGCCGGGCGGGCCAGCGCCAGTCCGGCGACGACCACGCCGGCCAGCCCCAACAGGGCGCCCGTGGCGGCCCCGAGTCGCCCGAGGCCGAAGTCGTAGGCACCGGCGGCGACCGGCTGGAGCGAGGGGTGCGCGGCCGCCGGTGCGGCGAACGCGATGCCTCCGAGCAGGGCGGCCGCGGCGGCGGCAAGCAGGCGACGGGCAGACATGGAGGACTCCTTTTCTCCCGGTGAATCTCCCTGTGACCAGGTGCTGTTCGAGCATGTCCGCCGGACCGCTCCGGGTCGTCCGGCGGGCGCGGACACTTCGCCCTGCCGCCGACGCCGCATGCGGCTACCGCCGAGGGCGCAGGAAGCGCGGAAGTACCGCGTGTGCGGTAGCCGGCCACTCGTCCGCGAGGGGGAGTTGCCCGCGGAGGCGGCCAGCTAGGGTGCGCGCATGAGTGCGGGCGAGCCCGGTGTCCGAGTCGGTGCCGGGGACTGGGGGATCGCTGTCGGCGTGGCGGCGGCACTGCTGATCACCGGCCTGTCCGGGCAGCGTTCCGCCACGAACCTCGAGGTGCTCGGGTACGTGCTGCTGACGGCCGGCGGGCTGGCGCTGGCTGTGCGCCGCAGAGCCCCGGTCGCCGTGCTGGGCGTCACCGGGCTGTGCGCGGTGGGCCACCAGGCGGTCGGTCTCGACGTGCCCGCCGTCGCGTACCTGTTCGCGGTGTACGCGGCCGTGCGGGCGGGGCACCGCACCGTCACGGTGGCGGCGAGCGTGGCCGTGCTGGCCCTGCTCCCGCTCGCCGCCCTGGTCTCGGGCCTGCACGACACGGGCGAAGCGTTCGCGCGGGCCCGAGGCGCCCTCGAGATCGCCTGGCTGATCGCGGCCGGCGCCGCGGGGGAGGCGCTGCGGCAGGCCGAGCGGCGGGCGGACGAGGCCGAGCGCACCCGGGAGGAGACCGCGCGGCGCCGTGCCGACGAGGAGCGGCTGCACATCGCGCGGGAGCTGCACGATGCGCTCACCCACCAGATCTCGGTGATCAAGGTGCAGGCCGAAGTCGCCGTCCACGTGGCGCGCAAGCGCGGCGAACAGGTGCCGGAGACCCTGCTGGCGATCCAGGAGGCCGGGCGGGAGGCGAGCCGGGAGCTGCGCGCGACCCTCCAGGCGCTGCGCGACGACGACACGGCCCCGCCGCGCGGACTCGACGACGTCCCGGAACTGGTGAAGCGGGCTCGCGACCTCGGCCTGGAGGCGACGCTGACGATCGAGGGACAGCGGCACGACGTGCCGGCCGCAGTGGGCCGGACCGTCTACCGGATCGTCCAGGAGTCGCTGACCAACATCACCCGCCACGCGGACGCCGCCACGGCGACGGTCCGGATCCACTGCCGCCCCGACGTCCTTGCGCTACGCATCGACGACGACGGCAGGGCCACACCGGCCGGTGCGCCGGAACCCGGCGTCGGACTGCTCGGGATGCGCGAACGCGTCACCGCCCTCGGCGGCCGGCTGAGGGCGGAACCGCGCGGCGGGGGCGGCTTCACCGTCCAGGCCGAACTCCCCCTGGAGCGAGCGTCGTGATCCGTGTCCTGCTGGTCGACGACCAGCCGCTCATCCGCAGCGGATTCCGCGCGCTCCTCGATCTGGAGGACGACATCGAGGTGGTGGCCGAGGCCGCCGACGGCAGCGAGGGCCTGGAACGCGCCCGGGAGCACCTGCCCGACGTCGCGCTCGTCGACATCCGGATGCCGGTCGTCGACGGCATCGAGGTGACCCGGCGCATCGCCGCGGACCCGGCCCTGACCGGGGTGCACGTCGTCATCCTCACCAACTACGGCCTGGACGAACACGTCTTCGACGCGCTGCGCGCCGGCGCCGCCGGGTTCCTGGTCAAGGACGTCGTACCGGAGGACTTCCTGCACGCCGTGCGCGTCGCCGCGCGGGGCGACGCCCTGCTCGCCCCCTCGATCACCCGCAAGCTGATCAACCGGTACGTCACCCAGCCGCCCCCCACCGGCACCGGCGCCGGGCTGGAAGAGCTGACCGGCCGCGAACGCGAGGCCGTCGCCCTGGTCGCGCAGGGCCTGTCCAACGACGAGATCGCGGACCGTATGGTGATCAGCCCGCTGACCGCGAAGACCCACGTCAACCGGGCCATGACCAAGCTGCGCGCCCGGGACCGCGCCCAACTCGTGGTCCTCGCCTACGAGTCCGGCCTGGTGACCCCACGCGGCTCTTGACCGCGCGACACGCACACCACACCCGTCGTGGGCGGCACACGATGGCCGCCCTGCTCGTCGCCCTGCTCGCCACCCGAGAAGCCGCCCGCCCCACGACCACCCGCCGCGTCACCGACGTCGTCCCCCCCGGACGTCTCCGGTGAGCATCGGCTGACCGTCACCGATCACCGGGTCCGCCGATCCGACGGTCGGCGGGCCCGGAACGTCAGGTCATCGATCCCAGCCGGTCCAGTTCGCTGCTGGAGGGGGCGCGGATGCGCGGCTGAAGCCCGCAGGTCCATGTCGCTGGGTGAGCGGTCAGGGGGTGACCTGATCACCCCCTCCGCAAGCGCAAGGGCCGGGCGCCCGGCGTCGCCGGCATCTACCGCGCGCTCGGCCGTCCTCCTGGCCGCCCTCCTGGCCATGGGGCCGCCGGTCCCCCCGCCCGGCCGAACGGCACTGGCCGCCGGAGCGGCGCGGTGCTGTCATGGGGAGGGAAGACGGCGTGGACGAGCCGGCCGGGGCGCGGAGGCCGGCGCGCCGGATGTGGTCCGCCCGGGCGGCCCGGCCGCGGCCGCCCCGTCGTACAGCGGAGGAGGCCGATGCCATGCTGCACCGCCGCACGGTCGGTGACGTGATGACCGGGGAGGTCGTCACCCTCCGCCCCGACACACCGTTGCAGGAGGTCGCCGCCCTGCTGGACGCGAACGACATCGTCGCGGCCCCGGTCGTCGACGAGGACGGCGCTCCCGTCGGCGTCGTGTCCGCCTCCGACGTGCTGCGGCACGAGACCGGCATGCCCGATCCGCAAGGTCAGGACGGGAGCGACGAGCGCTCCTGGGGCAAGGCCCGGGCGCGGACCGCGGGCGCGCTCATGAGCAGTCCCGTCTTCACCGCCCGCGCCGACTGGACGATCCCCCGGGCCGCGCGGGAACTCCGCAGGCGGCGCGTCAAGCAGTTGCCGGTGGTCGGCGACGACGGGCTCCTCACCGGCATCGTCACCCGCAGCGACCTGCTCGGCGCCTTCATCCGCTCCGACGCCGAGATCCGCGGCGAGGTCGAGCGGGACGTCCTGGGGGGCATCCTCGGCCTGGCCGAGGGCACCGTCGCGGTCGAGGTCCGGGACGGGGTCGTCACCCTTCGGGGGCGTGTCCCGGAACCGCGACTCGTCCCGGTGGTGGTGGGCCTCTGCCAGGGCGTCGACGGTGTCGCCGCCGTGGACGCCCACCTCACCGCCGCCCGGGCGGGCTGAGTGTTCTGCCAAGCCGGTACGGCCCGCCGATCGGACGAGCCGCGCCGACCGTGACGGAGCGCGGGGTCAGCCCCGCAACCCCCGGTCGTCACCGGTCCTCGTCTTCGTCGAGCAGCACCAGCGGCACGTCATCCGCCGGCCCCCAGCCCGGCGCGGGGCAAGCGCGCTGGGGGCGTCGCCCTCCCCGACACCGGCACCCGCGGCTCCGGCTTCTCGCTCGGTGGCCCCCTGCGTGGCGGCCATGCGGGCGAGGGCGTCCCGGAGGACCGGCACGTCCTCCCGGTCCACGACGGGAGCGTGGTCCGTGCCGGGGGAGCGGGGGCCGGGGGGCGGCGGAGGCACCCGGCGACCACCCGCCTCACCGGTGCGGACCGGCGGGCGCTCTTCCCCACTGTCCCCACTGTCCTAGACGCATGTGAACCCCTACGGCCGGTCGGAGCCGGACCTGCACTCCCACCTCGATCTCGCCGCCGCGGCGGCCATGGGTCCTGGCCCTCCTACGGCGCCCGGTCCTGTTCGTGCCTCGGCCGCGTCCCGTAGCGGAGCGGGCTGAGCGGGCGGGGGCAAGTGGCGCATCCCCCGTGAGAGCTACAGGAGCTGTCCATGCGCGGGTGATTCGCGGACGTCGGCGGCTTCCTAGCGTGGTCGTCAGGTCGCCGCAGGGGCGACCAGTACAGGGGGCCACCATGGGCACGACGTCCGCCACACAGCACGACACAGGCTCCGGCCTGGACAAGGACCGCGACGGACGCGGCGGCCGTTTCGGTCGGATCGCGCGTTCCCCGCTCGGCTGGATGCTGACGGGGATGGTCGGTGTCGGCCTGATCTCGGGCCTGACGGCGACCGGACCCGGCCCGGTACCGGTGCTGGGCGCGGCCGCCGCGGTGGCCGTGTACTGGTTGGTCATGCGCCGTGTCGCACGACGCTCCACGCCGGAGATCGCCCGGCTCGGGGCCGGCCGGGAGGCGCTGCTGGGCGGCGGGATCGGCCTGGGCTTCATCCTCGTCTCCGCCCTCCTGATCACGGCGTTCGGAGGCTACGCGTTCTCCTGGGCGGGCAACGGCTTCATGTCGGTCGTCTGGACCGCGGTCGTGGTGCAGATCGGCGCTGCGGTCACCGAGGAGTTGTTGTTCCGCGGTCTTGCCCTGCAGGCTCTTGAGCAGCTGTGGGGCAGCCGGGCCGCCATCGTGATCACCTCGCTGTTCTTCGGTGTCGCCCACCTGGGCGCTCCGGGAGCGAACGCATGGAGCGGAGTGGCGATCGCTCTGGAGGCGGGCGTCCTGCTCGGAGCCGCGTTCTTGTGGCGGCGTAACATCTGGTTCGTCGCAGGTCTGCACTTCGCCTGGAACACCACGGAGCAGTTGCTCGGTATCCCGGTCTCCGGACACGCCCCCGAGGGCCTGTTCACCGTTGACGTCCATGGCTCCGCCCTCCTGACCGGTGGCAGCTTCGGTCTGGAGGCATCGATCATGCCCGTCCTCATGGGCGTGGCCATCGCCGCCTCGATGCTCGTCCGCGCCCACCGGAACGGTGGCATCAAGGCCCGCCGACGCGCGTCCCGTTGAGACAGGCCAGTTGGAGGAAACTGAAGTGATGTCCCGTCAGGCGACTTGGAGCATTCCGCTGCTCCGGGCGTCGCTCGACCGGTGGCAGGAGCGGGACGCTCTCCTCAAGGACGGCATCCTCGCCCTGACGCTCAGCCTGCTGGCCTTCGTGCCGACCCTGTCCAACCTCGGTGCGCAGATCGGCGATCTGCCCGAGCGGCCGGCGGACGTGCTGGGCGTCGGGCTGGTCCTGGCCCAAGCCCTGCCGCTGGCGGTCCGCCGCAGGTGGCCCGCAGTCTGTCTGGCCGTCGTCGCGGGCGCGTTCGCCGTGCACCAGGCGCTGGGCTTCGCGACGACGTTCGCGAGTATGGGGCTGTATCTGGCCCTGTACTCCGCCGGGGCTCATCAGATCCGCTTCCGCCACGGTCTGGCCGTCGTGGCGAGTGTGAGCTACGCCGTGCTGGCCGTCGTCCTGGACCGCCTCGGCTCACCACAGGCGATTCCGGACTATCTCGCGTTCTGTCTGGCTCTGGTCGCGGTCTGGCTGGTGGGGAGCACGGTGCGCACACGGCGGACGGAGGAGGCGGAGCGGCGGCGGC
>NZ_MSGP01000018.1 GCF_002078235.1 Streptomyces viridosporus | reverse complement strand
CCACACCCGCTGGGCCACCCACGGCGCCCCGTCCGACGTGAACGCCCACCCGCACCTGGACGCCGAGGGCAAGGTCGCCGTCGTCCACAACGGCATCATCGACAACGCCTCCGACCTGCGCCGCAAGCTGGAGGCGGACGGGGTCGAGTTCCTCTCCGAGACGGACACCGAGGTCCTCACCCACCTGATCGCCCGCTCGGGGGCCGAGAAGCTGGAGGACAAGGTCCGCGAGACCGTGCGCCTCATCGAGGGCACCTACGGCATCGCCGTGCTGCACGCCGACTTCCCGGACCGCATCGTGGTGGCCCGCAACGGCTCGCCCGTCGTGCTCGGCATCGGCGAGAAGGAGATGTTCGTCGCCTCCGACATAGCCGCCCTGGTCGCCCACACCCGGCAGATCGTCACCCTCGACGACGGCGAGATGGCCACCCTCAAGGCCGACGACTTCCGCACGTACACCACCGAGGGCACCCGGACCACCACCGAGCCGACCACCGTGGAGTGGGAGGCGGCCTCCTACGACATGGGTGGCCACGACACCTACATGCACAAGGAGATCCACGAGCAGGCCGAGGCCGTGGACCGCGTGCTGCGCGGCCGGATCGACGACCGCTTCTCCACCGTGCGCCTGGGCGGCCTGAACCTGGACGCCCGCGAGGCGCGCCGGATCCGCCGCGTGAAGATCCTCGGCTGCGGCACCTCGTACCACGCCGGCATGATCGGCGCGCAGATGATCGAGGAGCTGGCCCGCATCCCCGCCGACGCCGAGCCGGCCTCCGAGTTCCGCTACCGCAACGCGGTCGTCGACCCCGACACCCTGTACGTCGCGGTCTCCCAGTCCGGTGAGACCTACGACGTGCTGGCGGCCGTGCAGGAGCTGAAGCGCAAGGGCGCGCGGGTGCTGGGCGTGGTGAACGTCGTCGGCTCCGCGATCGCCCGCGAGGCGGACGGCGGCATCTACGTGCACGCCGGTCCCGAGGTGTGCGTGGTGTCCACCAAGTGCTTCACCAACACCACGGTCGCCTTCGCCCTGCTCGCCCTGCACCTGGGCCGCACCCGCGACCTGTCCGTGAGCGACGGCAAGCGGATCATCGAGGGGCTGCGCCGGCTGCCGGGGCAGATCGCCGAGATCCTGGAGCAGGAGGAGGACGTCAAGAAGCTGGCCCTGCAGTACGCCGAGGCCCGCTCGATGCTCTTCATCGGCCGCGTGCGGGGCTACCCGGTGGCCCGCGAGGCCTCCCTGAAGCTCAAGGAGGTCTCCTACATCCACGCCGAGGCCTACCCGGCCTCCGAGCTCAAGCACGGCCCGCTGGCCCTGATCGAGCCCGCGCTGCCCACGGTCGCGATCGTGCCCGACGACGACCTGCTGGAGAAGAACCGCGCCGCGCTGGAGGAGATCAAGGCCCGCAGCGGCCGGATCGTCGCCGTGGCCCACCGGGAGCAGGAGAAGGCCGACCACACCGTCGTCGTCCCGAAGAACGAGAACGAGCTGGACCCGATCCTCATGGGCATCCCGCTCCAACTCCTCGCCTACCACACGGCGCTGGCCCTGGGCCGGGACAT
Source organism: Streptomyces viridosporus (assembly GCF_002078235.1). Lineage (GTDB taxonomy): Bacteria > Actinomycetota > Actinomycetes > Streptomycetales > Streptomycetaceae > Streptomyces > Streptomyces viridosporus. The sequence goes on along the minus strand of NZ_MSGP01000018.1, from coordinate 7,891 downwards.
CGACAAGCCGCGCAACCTCGCCAAGTCGGTGACGGTGGAGTAGCACCCCGGGGGGCGCGGGAAACCGCGCGAACACCCCCCGTGCCCACAGGGCCCTGTGCCCACAGGGGCAGAACGACGGAACGGACCCCCGCGCGGCGCTCTCCCGCACGCGGGGGTCCGTCGACGACTCACGGGACGACGACCACCGGCCGCTTCGCCCGCTTGGCGAGCCGGCCGGCCACCGAGCCGAAGATCCGGCCCGCGATGCCGTGGGTGGAGCCGACCACGATCGCGTCGGCCTCGTACTCCCGGCCCACTTCCTCGAGTTCGTGGCAGATGTCGCCCCCGCGCTCGACCAGGATCCAGGGCACCTCGGTGAGGTGGTCCGCACAGGCCAGTTCGAGACCGAGGACCTCGGTGCGGTGGTCCGGGACGTCCACGAAGACCGGGGGCTCGCAGCCCGCCCACACCGTGGTGGGCAACCGGTTGGCGACATGGACGATGATCAGGCCCGAGCCGAGCCGCTGCGCCATGCCGATCGCGTAGGCGAGGGCCCGCTCGCTGGAGGTCGAGCCGTCGAAGCCGACGACCACACCGTGCCGGAACGCGGGATCGCACGCGTGGCGCGACTCCTCCGCCGCCCTGGGATCGGCCGCCGTGGGATCGGCGACCGGCCGCTTGCGGTCCGCGGGTTCGAAGAATTCGTGACCGGCCATGGCTGTCTCGGAGTGGTGATCCTTTGATGGGGACGACAGTGTGCGGCGGAGCTGTGTCCGGGAATCATCTTCCCAACCCCATACCCCCAAGGGTACGGCGGCACGCCTCCTGAGCCCAGATCCCGCGCGCATCGGCCGACGGGCCCCCCGGAGCATGCACGAGGAGACGCCCGTAACGCAATGGTTGCTGCGCCGTACAGGCGGTTTGCGCGGCGCCCGCCCGGCCGCGAGAGTGGGGCGCCGCGGGCCGCCCGCCCCGGACGCCCGGGCTCCGGCGGGCCGGCCGCGCGGCGGACCGTGCCCCGCACCGCGGGGAAGCGGACCGCGTCCGGGCCCGGCCCCCTTCCCCGGCGGCACCGGGTGCCACCGGACGGAGCGGGGGCGCACCGGTCGGCTGACCGGTTTCCGTGCACGCTCCCGTATCTTTTCAGCCAACTTCTGCCTCTCGTGCATCCCCTGCCGTAACCACCCCCCAACCCCCGTTCGACCTGCACGGAAAGGGTCGCAGGGGTCCCGTGCACCCTATGGGGATTGGCCACTGCGACGAGGCGCACTTCCCTGCACGGCCCGGGAGTGCAACGCTTCGTGATCGAATGCTTCACGCCAAGTTGCCAAGTCGACAATGTGCCGGATGCCGAACTGGCCACCGGGGCACGGCGGGACGCAGTAGATTCGATCTTGACTGTCTTACGGCGGGGGACTCGTGCAGGACCGAGGGGAAACGTGCAGGAGCGACACAACCGAGGAGCCGCGACCACCGAGGGGGGCTTAGCAGGATGAGCCACGACTCCACTGCCGCGCCGGACATCGCGGCCCGGAAACTCGCCGGGCGACGCCGCAAGGAGATCGTCGCGGTGCTGCTGTTCAGCGGCGGCCCCATTTTCGAGAGTTCCATACCGCTGTCGGTGTTCGGGGTTGACCGCCAGGACGCCGGCGTGCCGCGCTACCGCCTGCTGGTGTGCGGCGGCGAAGAAGGCCCGCTGCGGACCACGGGGGGCCTGGAACTCACCGCACCACACGGGCTGGAGGCGATAGCGAGGGCGGGCACCGTCGTGGTGCCGGCCTGGCGCTCGATCACCTCACCACCGCCCCAGGAGGCGCTCGACGCGCTGCGCCGGGCCCACGAGGAGGGTGCCCGCATCGTCGGGCTGTGCACCGGCGCCTTCGTCCTCGCGGCGGCGGGCCTGCTGGACGGCCGGCCCGCGACCACCCACTGGATGTACGCGCCGACGCTGGCCAAGCGCTATCCGTCGGTGCACGTCGATCCACGGGAGCTCTTCGTGGACGACGGTGACGTGCTGACCTCCGCGGGCACGGCGGCCGGAATCGATCTGTGCCTGCACATCGTGCGCACGGACCACGGCCACGAGGCGGCCGGGGCACTCGCCCGGCGCCTGGTCGTCCCACCGCGCCGCAGCGGCGGCCAGGAGCGCTACCTCGACCGGTCTTTACCGGAGGAGATCGGCGCCGACCCGCTCGCCGAGGTCGTCGCCTGGGCGCTGGAGCACCTCCACGAGCAGTTCGACGTGGAGACGCTGGCGGCCCGCGCGTACATGAGCCGCCGTACGTTCGACCGCCGGTTCCGCTCGCTGACCGGCAGCGCGCCGCTGCAGTGGCTGATCACCCAGCGGGTGCTGCAGGCGCAGCGTCTGCTGGAGACGTCGGACTACTCGGTGGACGAGGTCGCCGGCCGCTGCGGCTTCCGCTCGCCGGTCGCCCTGCGCGGCCACTTCCGGCGCCAGCTCGGCTCGTCCCCGGCCGCCTACCGGGCCGCGTACCGCGCGCGGCGCCCGCAGTCCGACCGGAACCAGGACACCGACGGCACCGCGAACACCCCGGGAGGCGTCCCGCCCGGCCAGCAGGGGCATCCGGGACTGCCCGGTCATCCGGTGCAGGCCGCCGCCCTGCACCCGGAGCCGCCCCTGCCGCACCAGTCCCGCCGCGCCGCGGCGGCGAGCTCCCTGGGCCCGTCCCTGACGGCCTCGGCCTCCCCGGCGGACTCCGGCCGCGAGGCCTACGTCCCGACGCGGGCCGGCGTCCCGGGACAGCGCAGCGCGCCGTGACGTAGACGGCACCGGCGCACACCGGACGGGGCCGGAGGCACCGGCCTCCGGTCCCGTCCGTCCGCGGGACACCGCGCGGACCGCTCGCGCCCACCGGCCCGCGAAGCCGCTCCCGCCGTGCCCGGGCACCACCGCCGCCGGGCGCCTCACCACCCGGTTCGATCCGCCCCGGTGCGCCGTAAGGTGAGACACATGAACGATCGCATGGTGTGGATCGACTGCGAGATGACCGGCCTCTCGCTGTCGGACGACGCGCTCATCGAGGTGGCCGCCCTCGTCACCGACTCCGAGCTGAACGTCCTCGGTGAGGGCGTGGACATCGTCATCCGCCCGCCGGAGCGGGCCCTGGAGACGATGCCCGAGGTGGTGCGTCAGATGCACACCGCGTCCGGGCTGCTCGCCGAGCTGCCGGACGGCACGACGCTCGAGGACGCCGAGCAGCAGGTCCTCGCCTATGTGCGGGAGCACGTCAAGGAGCCCGGCAAGGCTCCCCTGTGCGGCAACTCCGTCGGCACGGACCGCGGCTTCCTGCTGCGGGACATGCCGACGCTGGAGGACTACCTGCACTACCGCATCGTGGACGTGTCCAGCATCAAGGAGCTGGCCCGCCGCTGGTACCCGAAGGCGTACTTCAACAGTCCCGAGAAGAACGGCAACCACCGCGCCCTCGCCGACATCCGCGAGTCCATCGCGGAGCTGCGCTACTACCGGGAGGCCGTCTTCGTCCCGCAGCCGGGGCCCGACTCCGACACCGCGAAGAAGATCGCCGCGAAGCACGTCACGCCTGCCCGGTAGGCGGATCGGGGGGAGATCGGGGGCGCCGTGCGAAGCCGTGCGCGAGCACCCCTTCGGACCCTGTACACTTTTTCTCGGCCGGTCGGGGAAGGAACTCATCCCGATCGACCGGGCCGTGGTGGGTGTAGCTCAGATGGTAGAGCACCTGGTTGTGGTCCAGGATGTCGCGGGTTCGAGTCCCGTCACTCACCCTCACCGTTCAGCCGGTGACCTCGACACGAGGTCACCGGCTGATTACGTTTCCGGCCCGCCCGACGGATCCGAACGGGGCTCCGGGGCCCGTCGGAGCCCCGGGATCTCGGGCCACGGGATCTCGGGACCTCAGGACGAGGCCCGCTCCACCAGTTCCGTGGCCAGCACCACCTGGCTCCGGCCCAGTTCCCGGGAGGCGGGCGGGCGGCGGTCGGCGACCTCGGCGAGCAGCAGGTCGATCATCCTGCGGCCCATCTCCTCTATGGGCTGGCGCACACTGGTCAGCGGCGGGTCCATGTGCCGGGCGATGGCGGAGTCGTCGTACCCGACCAGGGCCACGTCGTCCGGGATGCGGCGGCCCGCCTCGCGCAGGGCGTGACGGGCACCGGCCGCAGTGACGTCCGAGGCGGCGAAGACCGCGTCCAGGTCGGGGCGGCGCTCCAGCAGGGCCTCCATCGCGCGCCGGCCCTCGCCCTCGGAGAAGTCACCGGGCTCGATCAGCAGCTCGTCCACCTCGTGGCCCGCCTCCCGCAGGGCGTCCCGGTAGCCGTCGACGCGCCGCTGGGCGCCGTACACGTCGAGGCGGCCGGTGATGTGGGCGATGGTGCGGCGACCCCGGCCGATCAGGTGCTCGACGGCCTGGCGGGCTCCGCCGTAGTTGTCCGAGTCCACCGAGGTGAGCGTCTCCGCGGCCGACCGGGGACCGCTGATCACCGCCGGGATCTCCAGCTGGGACAGCATGTCGGGCAGCGGGTCGTCGGCGTGCACCGAGACCAGCAGCACCCCGTCCACGCGGTGGGCGGCCAGGTACTGGGCGAGCCGCTGCCGCTCCCGGTCGCTGCCCGCGAAGATCAGCAGCAGCTGCATCTCGGTGTCGGACAGCGCGGCCCCGACGCCCCGGAGCATGTCCGAGAAGTACGGCTCGGCAAAGAACCGGGTCTCCGGCTCGGGGACGACCAGGGCGATGGCGTCCGTGCGGTTGGCGGCCAGGGCCCGGGCGGCGGTGTTCGGGACGTAGCCGAGCTCCGCGACCGCGGCCTCCACGGCGGCCCGGGTGGCGTCGCTCACCCGGGGTGAGCCGTTGATCACCCGGGAGACCGTGCCGCGGCCCACGCCGGCGCGCGCCGCCACCTCTTCAAGGGTGGGCCGGCCTCCGCTCCGGCCCCGCACTCCGTGGCTCGCCATCGGCCCCGCCTTCCCTCGTGTGTCACGCTGGCCTGGAATCTAACAGCCTCGTGGGTGGTCGTGACCGCCGCCGGGAGGACGGCACGCGGACCCCGGGCTTCCGGGGGCGACCCGGGGGCGTCCAGTTAACAGCCCGATAACTGAACGCACTTTGCCGTGTCTGCTCCCTTGACACCCCCGCCCGGACCCGGGACTCTTCAACACATCACTTGTGGGAGCGCTCCCACAGTACCTGACACATACACAACCCGCACGTTCCCCGCCCGAGCCGCAGCGAGCAAGTCACGGGCCCAACAGAGCCGTTGGCCGGGGGGTCGGCACGTCAGGGCAACAGGAGGACGCAATGCGAGCACGTACCCTCCCCCTCTCTCGGCAGCGCTCGGGCGGGGGGAAGCCCATCGTCCGCAAGGCACTGGCCGTCGCGGCCGTGGTGTCGCTGGGCACCGGGCTGCTGGCCGGCTGCGCCGACGACGGCGGAGACGACTCCGACTCCTCGTCGGGCGGTGAGGGAAAGACGACGGTCACGCTGGGCCTGTTCGGCACCTTCGGCTTCAAGGAGGCCGGCCTTTACGCCGAGTACGAGAAGCTGAACCCCGGCATCAAGATCGCTGAGAACGTCGTCGAGCGGAACGAGAACTACTACCCCGCCCTCCTCAACCACCTGACCACCAACAGCGGCCTGCAGGACGTCCAGGCCGTCGAGGTCGGCAACATCGCCGAGATCGTCGCCACCCAGGCCGGCAAGCTCGAGGACCTCTCCAAGGCCCCGGGCGTGAAGAAGGACAACTGGCTGGGCTGGAAGTGGCAGCAGGGCACCACCAAGGACGGCCAGACCATCGGCCTGGGCACCGACATCGGCCCGATGGCGATCTGCTACCGCAAGGACATGTTCGAGAAGGCGGGGCTGCCCACCGACCGCGCGAAGGTCGCCGAGCTGTGGGCCGGCGACTGGGGCAAGTTCGTCGAGGCCGGTGAGCAGTACAAGAAGAACGGCCCCAAGGGCACCACCTTCCTGGACTCCCCCGGCGGTCTGATCAACGCCATCCTGAGCAGTGAGGAGGAGAGGTTCTACAACTCCTCCGGCGAGGTGACCTACAAGAGCAACCCGGCCGTCAAGAAGGCCTTCGACCTGACCGCGGAGGCCGCCGAGAAGGGCCTGGTCGGCGCGCAGACGCAGTTCCAGCCGGCCTGGGACCAGACGATCGCCAACAACAAGTTCGCCGCGATGGCCTGCCCGCCGTGGATGCTCGGCTACATCAAGGGCAAGTCGCAGCCGGACGCCGCCGGCAAGTGGGACGTGGCCGTGGCGCCCAGGTCCGGCAACTGGGGCGGCTCCTTCCTGACCGTGCCCAAGAGCGGCAAGAACGTCGAGGAGGCCAAGAAGCTGGTCGCCTGGCTGACCGCGCCCGAGCAGCAGGCGAAGCTGTTCAAGGTGCAGGGCAGCTTCCCGAGCGCCCAGGCCGCCTTCGGCAGCCCCGAGGTGACCGGCGCGAAGAACGACATGACCGGGGACTCCCCGATCGGTGAGATCTTCTCCGAGGCCGCCCAGCAGATCCCCGTCCAGCCGATCGGCCCGAAGGACCAGATCATCCAGCAGGGCCTGACGGACAACGGCGTCATCCTGGTGACCAAGGGCAAGTCCCCGGAGGAGGCCTGGGAGACGGCCACCAAGACCATCGACAACAACCTGGACAAGTGACCCGCATGGCCACCCGCTCCGACACCGCCGCGTCCCCCGTCGAGGGGGGCGCGGCCCCGGGCCGTCCGCCCGAGGGCCCCCTGCCCGCGGACAAGGAACAACGACGCCGGGCCAAGCTGTCCCGGCGCTGGCAGCGCGACGTGCGCTGGAGCCCGTACGCGTTCGTCTCGCCCTTCTTCCTGCTGTTCCTCGCCTTCGGCCTGTTCCCGCTGATCTACACCGGCTGGGCCTCGCTGCACCAGGTGGAACTGACCGCCCCGACCGACATGAACTGGGTGGGGCTGCGCAACTACACCCGGATCTTCGACGACGACTTCTTCTGGAACGCGGCGCAGAACACCCTGACCATCGGCATCATCTCGACCGTTCCGCAGCTGCTGATGGCCATGGGCATCGCCCACATCCTCAACTACAAGCTGCGCGCCTCGACCTTCTACCGGGTCGCGATGCTCGCGCCGTACGCCACCTCGATCGCCGCCGCCTCCCTGGTGTTCGTGCTGCTCTTCGGGCGCGACTACGGCATGATCAACTGGGCGCTGGACTTCGTCGGGATCGACCCGGTCGACTGGCAGGGCGACAAGTGGCCCTCGCAGTTCGCCGTCTCGACGATCATCATCTGGCGCTGGACCGGCTACAACGCGCTGATCTACCTGGCCGCGATGCAGGCGATCCCGCAGGACCTGTACGAGTCGGCGGCGCTGGACGGTGCCAGCCGCTGGCAGCAGTTCCTCCACGTGACGCTGCCCTCGCTGCGCCCGACGATCCTGTTCACCGTGGTGGTCTCCACGATCGGGGCGAGCCAGGTCTTCGGCGAGCCGCTGCTGTTCGACGCCAACAAGGGCGCGTCCGGCGGCGCGGAGCACCAGTTCCAGACCCTCGGCCTGTACCTGTACGAGCAGGGCTGGGTGAACCAGCACCTGGGCCGTGCCTCGGCGATCGCCTGGACGATGTTCCTGATCCTGATCGTCATCGGCATCATCAACCACGTCATCTCGCGCCGGCTGCGCGCCAGCAGTTAAGGAGTTGTGGCCGTGACGACGACTGTGACGCCCCCCGAGACCCCGCCCGCCAAGGAGTCCAAGCGCTCGCGCCTGCCGAAGTCGGCACGGGCCGGCGGAACGCTGCACGGCGGTCCGATCGCGGTCCACACCAGCGGGAACAGCGACACGAGGGTGAACACGATCAGGATCGCGTACGCGATCGGACCGCCGTGCAGCGTTCCGCCGGCCCGTGCCGACTTCGGCAGGCGCGAGCGCTTG
>NZ_MSGP01000179.1 GCF_002078235.1 Streptomyces viridosporus | reverse complement strand
GCCGGGAGTGGCCCTGGGGCCGTGCGGCGGCCTCGCCCGGTTTCCCGCCGAGGTCGCCGCACGGACCGCGGACCGGCTCGCGGCGAACGGGGTGACGGTGGTGTGCCTTCCGCAGGGCGGCTGCGGCGACGCCGAGCGCCGGGGCACGCCTCCGGTGCGGCTGCTGCGTTCGGCGGGCGTGCGGGTGGCCGCCGGGAGCGGCGCCCTGCGGGACGTGTCGAACCCCGTGGGCCGCGGCGATCCGCTGGAGGCGGCGTACCTGCTGGCCTCATGCCACGGGCTGCCCGCCGAGGACGCCTACGACGCGGTGAGCGCGTCCGCGCGGGCCGCCCTGGGCCTGCCCGAGGTGCGCGTGGAGGCGGGTTTTCCGGCCGAACTGCTGGCCGTGCGCGGCGATCGGCTCTCCACGGCGCTGTCGCTGGCGTACAGCCGTGTCGTGGTGCATCGGGGGCGTGTGGTGGCGCGGACGAGTGCGGTGCGGGAGTACTGCGGTTCGGCGGCGGAGGAGCTGGGGTTGCCGCGGCAGGGGCGGAGCGAGGCGCCCTGAGACGGCCGCCGGCCGGTCGGCCGGGGCGAGGGCGCCAATGTGCGGGGAGCGTGCGGAACCGGGGAAGGCCGTCCGGCGAACCGCCGGGGTCGTGGGAGTCGTGCGGCGGATGCGGCCGTCCCGGCGTACGGTCGAAGGCATGCGCATTGTCATCGCTGGTGGTCATGGTCAGATCGCGCTACGCCTCGAACGGCTGCTCGCGGCGCGCGGGGACGAGGTGGCGGGGATCATCCGCAAGCCCGAACAGGCCGACGAGCTGCGGCAGCTGGGCGCCGAACCGATCGTGCTCGATCTGGAGTCGGCCTCGGTGGAGGAGGTCGCGGAGCGGCTGGCGGGCGCGGACGCGGCGGTGTTCGCCGCGGGAGCGGGTCCGGGCAGCGGGGCGGAACGCAAGGAGACGGTGGACAAGGCGGCGGCGATCCTCTTCGCCGACGCGGCGGTCCGCGCGGGCGTACGGCGCTTCGTGGTCGTGTCCTCCATGGACGCGGACCCGGCGCACGAGGGGGACGAGGTCTTCGACGTCTACCTGCGTGCCAAGGGCGAGGCGGACGCGTACGTCCGCGGCCTGGACGCGTTGGACTGGACGATCCTGCGCCCCGGCCGGCTCACCGACGACGCCGGCACCGGCCTGGTCCGTCTGGAGGCCCACACGGGCCGCGGCCCGATCCCGCGCGACGACGTGGCCGCCGTCCTGGCGGAGCTGGTGGACACCCCCGCGACGGCCGGCCTGACCCTGGAGCTGATCAGCGGGCCCGCGCCGGTGTCGGTGGCGGTGAAGTCGGTGGCGGGCAACTGAGGGGGACTCCGGCGGGCCGGCCGCAACGGCGTCAGAAGAGGGGCATCTGCCCCGGGAACTCCGGTACCGCGTAGCCGTCCAGCGAGGGCTGCTCCGCACCCGGCAGGGCCCGCCGGCGCGACCCCGGGCACGAGGTCAGCTCGCCGCTCCCCCGCGCGCCGGGCGGGTCGTGGCGCGCGTACCGCCCGGCGACGACGGCGATCTCGCGGCGGCACTCGGGGCAGGATCTGCGACGGGGCGACATGGGGCCAGTGTGCCCCGGGGCCGTGCCCGCGGACACGAAGCGACCACCAAGCGGCCACCAAGCGTCCGTGAAGAGAGGGCACGCACGAAGAAGCCCCCTCCGCCCTGCGTTTCCGCAGGAGGGAGGGGGCTTTCCCCAGTGTGGCGGCGCCAGGATTCGAACCTGGGAAGGCTGAGCCGGCAGATTTACAGTCTGCTCCCTTTGGCCGCTCGGGCACACCGCCGGGGTAGCTGCCCGGAACCGCCTTCTCGGCTGCGCTCCCTGGCAACGACGTAAACAATACCCGATGGACAGGGATGCTTCGCCACCCATATTGATCACCGCCCGAACTCCGGGGGGTGGCTAGGCTTGTCCGGATGCGGCCCGGGACCGATGCCGGGCTCGGTGGCCGCCCCACGTACGCCGGTACGCATCCGGTTCGCAGCCCGATACGTGCCCCCGATACAAGGAGCCACAGGACATGGCCGACTCCAGTTTCGACATCGTCTCGAAGGTCGAGCGGCAGGAGGTCGACAACGCCCTCAACCAGGCCGCCAAGGAGATTTCGCAGCGCTACGACTTCAAGGGCGTGGGCGCCTCGATCTCGTGGTCCGGGGAGAAGATCCTCATGGAGGCGAACTCCGAGGACCGGGTGAAGGCCGTCCTCGACGTCTTCCAGTCCAAGCTGATCAAGCGCGGTATCTCCCTGAAGGCCCTGGACGCGGGCGAACCTCAGCTCTCGGGCAAGGAGTACAAGATCTTCGCGTCGATCCAGGAGGGCATCTCCCAGGAGAACGCGAAGAAGGTGGCGAAGATCATCCGGGATGAGGGCCCGAAGGGCGTGAAGGCCCAGGTGCAGGGCGAGGAGCTGCGGGTCAGCTCCAAGAGCCGTGACGACCTGCAGGCCGTCATCGCCCTGCTGAAGGGCAAGGACTTCGACTTCGCCCTGCAGTTCGTGAACTACCGGTAGGCCCCGCACGGCCGAGGGCCGGTGACGTCCGCGGACCGCACGGACACGGGAAGGACGGGAAGGGCGGGAAGGGTGGGTGCCCCGGGGCGCCCACCCTTCCCGCCCGTCGGCTGCGGTCGCGGGGCGCGGTCAGTCGCGCGAGTGGCCGAACAGGAGGCGGTAGGCGATCAGGAGGACCAGCGAGCCGCCGATCGCGGCGACCCAGGTGGTGCCGTCGTAGAAGTCCTTGGTGACCGGATGGTCGAGCCAACGGGCCGATATCCAGCCCCCGATGAACGCGCCGGTGATACCGATCAGGGTCGTGCCGATGAGCCCGCCCGGATCGCGGCCCGGCAGCAGGAACTTCGCGATCGCTCCGGCCAACAGTCCCAGGATGATCCAGCTGATGATCGTCATGCTCTGACCCTGCCCCTTCGTACCGCCCCCGCACCGTCCACGATGCGGTGAATATCGCTCCGGTCCCGGCCCGGCGGACCGTTCCGGCGCCTCGTGCGCCGTGTGCTGTGACTTTCCCGTGCTTCGCCGCCCCGGCCGCCCGTCGCCCGGCCGTTCGCCGCGCTGCCGTCCGTCGTCCGGTCCTTCGCCGACGGACCCTGTTGTTCGCCCTGTCTTGGTGTGGAGGACACCCGGAGCACGGATGGCGGTTTCACCGCTCAGTAAGGTGCGGCTCGTGGCAACGCCCTCCGGTTCTGAACTCCGCCGCACGCTCGGTGTCGGCGACGCCGTGGTCATCGGTCTCGGCTCGATGGTGGGAGCCGGTGTCTTCGCCGCGCCGGCGCCCGCCGCGCAGGCAGCCGGTTCCGGGCTGCTCCTCGGGCTCGCGGTCGCCGCCGTGGTCGCCTACTGCAACGCCACGTCGTCGGCCCGTCTCGCCGCCCTGTATCCGGCCTCGGGCGGCACGTACGTCTACGGGCGCGAGCGGCTCGGGGAGTTCTGGGGGTATCTCGCGGGCTGGGCGTTCGTGGTCGGGAAGACGGCTTCCTGCGCGGCGATGGCCCTCACCGTGGGCGCGTACGTCTGGCCGGAACAGGCGCACGCCGTGGCGGTCGCCGCCGTCGTGGCGCTGACCGCGGTGAACTACGGCGGTGTCCGGAAGTCCGCGTGGCTGACGCGGGTGATCGTGGCCGTGGTCCTGGCCGTCCTCGCTTCCGTGGTGGTCGTGTCCCTGGCTTCCGGGGAGGCCGATCCCGGGCGCCTGGGCATCGAGGTGCCGAACGGGGCCGGCGGGGTGCTTCAGGCAGCCGGTCTGCTGTTCTTCGCCTTCGCCGGGTACGCCCGGATCGCGACCCTCGGCGAGGAGGTCCGGGATCCGGCGCGCACCATTCCCCGCGCGATCCCGCTGGCCCTGGGCATCGCACTGGTCGTGTACGCGGCTGTCGTCGTGGCTGTCCTTTCGGTGCTGGGGGCGCAGGGGCTGGGCGACGCCACCGCGCCGCTCGCCGATGCGGTGCGGGCCGCCGGCGTTCCCGGGCTGGCGCCCGTGGTGCGGGTGGGTGCGGCCGTCGCCGCGCTGGGTTCGCTGCTCGCCCTGATCCTGGGGGTCTCCCGGACGACCCTGGCCATGGCCCGGGACCGGCATCTTCCGGGCGCTCTGGCCGCCGTGCATCCGCGGTTCCGGGTGCCGCACCGGGCGGAGCTGGTCGTGGGCGCGGTGGTCGCCGTGCTGGCCGCCACGGTGGACGTGCGGGGCGCGATCGGCTTCTCCTCCTTCGGGGTGCTGACGTATTACGCGGTGGCCAACGCGTCGGCCTGGACGCTCCGTTCGGGGCCGGCGGCGCGGGTGGTGCCGGCGCTGGGGCTCGCCGGGTGCCTGGTGCTGGCGTTCTCGCTGCCGGGGCTCTCGGTGGCGATGGGCGCGGGCGTGCTGGCGGTGGGCGTGCTGGCCTACGGGGTGCGCCGGTCGAGGGCCGGCCGCTAGCCGTGCCGGGTGCCCGGCGGCCCGTGTTCTCCGGTCCCGCGCCGGCGGACCGTACCGGAACCGGTCGGGGCCGTCGTGGTGCGTCCCGCCCGACGGCGGCCGGTTCCGCTCAGGACGACCGCGGCGGCTTCACCCGTACGCGGGCGTCGGTCCACGGGACCAGGTCCACGTCCTCGTTGCCCTCCTCGTACCAGCCCGTGCCCTCGACCCAGGAGCGCAGCCAGTCCTCGAGGCTCGGCGCGTCGACGTACCGCGCGGGGGCCGGGTCGCCCGGGTCGGGTTCGAAGAGGACGACGGTGGCCGGGGGGGAGCGGCAGTCCACACAGGCGTACATCCCGCAGCCCCAGCCGGATATCGGGAGGACGCCCTCGGGCCACGGCCGGTCGGGGTCCTCGCGGCCGCTCTCGCGACGGGCGAGGTACTGGGCCACGGCGGCGGGTTCGCCCGAGGACGGGCCGTCCAGGAGGGGCAGCAGACCGTACTCGGGGCCGAAGCCGCCGTCCGCTGTCCGCGGGTAGAGCTCGGCGAGCAGCGGCGGCAACCCGAAACCCAGGGCGGCTTCGGCGCGGGCCGGTGCGGTCGCGTGGACGGGCTCGGGCGGGGACGGCCGTCCCCGGGGGCGGACGGTGCGGGCCTTGTCCGCCACCCGTGCCAGCAACTGCTCGTGTTCGGTCATGGATTCAGCATGCGGGCCATCACTGACAGTCGGGCGGGCCTGTGGACAACCCCTGGACTGTGGACAACGTGCGGGGCGCGGCGCGTCCTCGACGGGGTCGCCCCCCGGTTCTCACCAGCGCGCTGCGAACTGCTGGTCCGTCCGCACGATCTCGCGGCCCATCGGGAGCAGGGAGACCGGGATCAGCTTGAAGTTCGCGATGCCGAGCGGGATTCCGATGATGGTCACGCACAGGGCGAGGCCGGTGACGATGTGGCCGATCGCCAGCCACCAGCCCGCGAGGATCAGCCACAGCACGTTGCCGATGAAGGAGGCGGCACCCGCGTCGCGGCGCTCGACCGCGGTGTACCCGAAGGGCCACAGGGCGTAGACGCCGATGCGGAAGGCGGCGATGCCGAAGGGGATGCCGATGATCGTGACGCACAGCAGCACGCCCGCGAGCAGGTAGCCGAGGAACAGCCAGAAGCCGCTGAGGACGAGCCATATGACGTTCAGGATGGTCTTCACGGAAGGCGACCTGCCATCTTCTCGAGTCGGGCAATGCGTTCCGCCATCGGCGGGTGTGTGGAGAACATCTTCGAGAACCCCTGTCCGGGCCGAAAGGGGTTGGCGATCATCATGTGGCTGGCCGTTTCGAGGCGGGGCTCGGGGGGCAGCGGGAGTTGCTTGGTCCCCCGTTCCAACTTGCGCAGGGCGCTCGCGAGGGCGAGCGGGTCGCCGGTGAGCTGGGCACCGGAGGCGTCCGCCTCGTACTCCCGGGAGCGGCTGATGGCCAGCTGGATGAGGGACGCGGCGATCGGGCCGAGGATCATGATCATCAGCATGCCGAGGAGGCCGGGGCCGTCGTCGTCGTCGGAGCGGCCGATCGGGATCAGCCAGGCGAAGTTGACCAGGAACATGATCACGGAGGCGAGGGCGCCGGCGACCGAGGAGATCAGGATGTCGCGGTTGTAGACGTGGCTGAGCTCGTGGCCGATGACGCCGCGCAGCTCGCGCTCGTCCAGCAGACGCAGGATGCCCTCGGTGCAGCACACGGCGGCGTTGCGCGGGTTGCGGCCGGTGGCGAAGGCGTTGGGTGCCTCCGTCGGGGAGATGTACAGGCGGGGCATGGGCTGACGGGCCTGGTTGGAGAGCTCCCGGACCATGCGGTACAGCCCTGGGGCCTCGAATTCGCTCACCGGGCGGGCACGCATCGCGCGCAGGGCCAGCTTGTCGCTGTTCCAGTACGCGTACGCGTTGGTGCCGAGGGCGACCAGGACGGCGATGACGAGCCCCGTGCGGCCGAAGAAGCTGCCGATGACGATGATGAGTGCGGACAGCCCCCCGAGGAGGATTGCGGTCCTGAGCCCGTTGTGCCGGCGGTGCACGGTACGCCCTCCAAGTCGTGCGGCAGGGGAACCCTTGCTTGCTGATCTTCCTTCTGACCTGCGCTGCCACTGGCGTCGTGGTGTCACGTCCAGTGGACCCTCCCGTACCGGTCAACGCCAGGCGAGAGGTGCTAGTTCCCTTGTGCGTGCGGTGGCGCGTGTCAACCGTCCGGGTGACGGCGGCCCCGGGCGGCACGCGCGTGGGGGCCCGGGTGCCCCGTGCGCACGTGCGGATGCGGCCCGGCGCTCAGAACAGTCCGGTGTCGGTGAAGCGGAGGACCAGCTGCGGCGCGCCGGACAGGACGATGCCCAGGACGCCGGTCAGGGCGATCGCGGCGGTGAGGGGGGCGGGGAGACGGTGCTTCACCGGTTCGCCCTCGGGGGCGCGGAACAGCAGGGCCGTCCACTGGAGGTAGTAGACCAGCGCGATGACGACGTTGACGGCCATGACGACGGCGAGCCAGCCGAGTCCGGCGTCGACGGCCGCGGAGAAGACGGTGACCTTGGCGAAGAGGCCGATGATGCCCGGCGGGAGTCCGGCGAGGCAGAGCAGGAAGAAGCCCAGGAGGAGCGCGGTGAGCGGACTGGCGGCGTACAGGCCCCGGTAGTCGGCGACGCGGTTGAGGCGGTGGGTGCGGCCCACGAGGGCGGCCACGGCGAAGGCGCCCAGGTTCACGGCGGCGTACATGAGCGCGTAGGCCAGGGTGGAGCCGATCGCCTTGTCGGCGTCGTCGGTGTACGCGGCGGCGGCGATCGGGACGAGGAGGTAGCCGGCCTGCCCGACGGAGGACCAGGCGAGCAGGCGTACCGCGCTGTACGCGCGCGCGGCCTGCTGCCTGAGGGCGCCGACGTTGCCGACGGTCATGGTGAGGGCGGCCAGCACGGCGAGTGCGGGGCCCCAGACGTCGGCGTACGACGGGAGGGCGACGACCGTGACGAGGATCAGGCCGGAGAAGCCGACCGCCTTGCCGATGACGGACAGGTAGGCGGCGATCGGCAGGGGGGCGCCCACGTAGGTGTCGGGCACCCAGAAGTGGAAGGGGACGGCGGCCGTCTTGAAGGCGAAGCCGACGAGGGTGAGGACGACCCCGGTCTGGGCGAGGGTGTGGAGCTGTCCGTCGACGTTCTGGATGCGCTCGGCGACCCGGGTGAGGTGGAGGGTGCCGGTGGCGGCGTAGACGAAGCTGATGCCCAGCAGGCTGACCGCGGTGGCGGTGACCGAGGACAGGAAGAACTTCAGGGCCGCTTCGGAGGACCTGCGGTCGCCCCGGCGGAGGCCGACCAGGGCGAAGGCGGGCAGGGAGGCGACCTCCAGGGCGACGACGAGGGTCGCGAGGTCGCGGGAGGCGGGCAGGAGGGCGGCGCCGGCCGTGGAGGAGAGGAACAGGAACCAGTACTCCCCCTCGGGGAGCCGCTTGCCGGCGTCCTTCAGGGCGGTGACGGACAGCAGGGCGGCCAGGAGGGCGCCGCCGAGCACCAGGAACTGGATGACGAGGGTGAAGCGGTCGGCGGTGTAGCTGCACACGCCGGTGTCGCCGACCAGGCAGAAGGTGCTGCGGTCGGCGCCGAGGAGGGGCAGCAGCATGAGCGCGGCGACGGCGAGTCCGGCCACCGAGAACCAGCCCAGCAGGGGTTTCCTGGTCTCGCCGACGAACAGGTCGGCGACGAGGACGACCACTCCGACGACCGCCGCGATGGTGGGCGGCGCGATGGCCAGCCAGTCGACGGACTGGACGAGGGAGCTCATCGGGTGCCTCCTGCGAGGAGCTGCTGCACGGCCGGGTCGGTGAGTCCGAGGAGGGTCCTGGGCCACAGCCCGGCGACGACGGTGAGGACGACGAGCGGGGTCCAGGCCGCGAACTCGTGGCCGCGTACGTCGGTGAGTTCCGGGGCTTCCCGCGGGGCGGCGCCCATGCAGACCCGGCGGACCACGATCAGCAGGTAGGCGGCGGTCAGCAGGGTGCCGAAGGCGCCGATCGCCATGAAGGTGAGGAAGGCGGGGCGGCTGAGGCCCTCGGCGGGGTCGAAGGCGCCGAACAGCGCGAGCATCTCGCCCCAGAACCCGGCCAGGCCGGGCAGGCCCAGGGAGGCGACGGCGCCGAAGGCGAGCAGTCCGCCGAGGCGCGGGGCCTTCCCGTACAGGGCGGCGCCCGTCTCCTGGGCCAGGGTGTCGAGGTCGGTGCTGCCGGTGCGGTCCTTGAGGGCTCCGACCAGGAAGAACAGCAGGCCGGTGATGAGGCCGTGGGCGATGTTGGCGAACAGGGCGCCGTTGACGCCGGTCGGGGTCATGGTCGCCACGCCGAGGAGGACGAAGCCCATGTGGCCGACGGAGGAGTAGGCGATGAGGCGCTTGAGGTCGCCCTTCGCGCCCCGCTTGGCGAGGGCCAGGCAGGCGAGGGACCCGTAGATGATGCCGACGACGGCGAAGGCGGCGAGGTAGGGCGCGAAGGTGCGGAACCCGTCCGGTGCGGCGGGGAGCAGGATGCGGACGAACCCGTACGTGCCCATCTTCAGCAGGACGCCGGCCAGCAGCACCGAGCCGACGGTCGGCGCGGCGGTGTGGGCGTCGGGCAGCCAGCTGTGCAGCGGCCACATCGGGGTCTTGACCGCGAGCCCGAGCCCGATCGCCAGAACGGCGGTGACCTGCACGGACGTGGTCAGCGACCGGCCGTTGTCAGTGGCGAGTGCCACCATGTCGAACGTGCCCGCCCCGAGACCGATCAGGAGCAGGCCGAGCAGCATGACCACGGAGCCGAGCAGCGTGTAGAGGATGAACTTCCAGGCGGCCTCGGCCCGGCCCTCGCCGCCCCAGCGGGCGATGAGGAAGTACATCGGGATGAGGACCGTCTCGAAGGCGAGGAAGAACAGGACCAGGTCGAGGACGGCGAAGGTCGCGAGGGTGCCGGACTCGAGGACGAGCAGCAGGGCCACGAAGGCCTTCGGGGAGGGGCCCGCGGGCGGCTTGAAGTACGAGTGGAGCGCGCTGAGGAAGGTCAGCAGGGCGGTCAGGACCAGAAGGGGGAGGGAGATGCCGTCGGTGCCGAGGTGGATCCGCACGTCGAGTGCGGGGATCCAGCTGATGTCGGTCGTGGCCTGCATCTTCGACGGCTGGTCGTGGTCGAAGCCGAGCGCGAGGACGAGCGCCGCGAGGAGGACCGCGCCGGTGACGGTCACGCCGTGCCGGAGCACGGCCTGCTCGGGTGACTTCCCCTTCAGTCCGGGCGGGGCCGGCAGGAGGGCGGTGGCGGCGCCGAGGAGCGGGCCGACGACGAGGAACGCCAGAAGGAACTGCATCACGGACTCGTTGATATCGATCACGCCTGCTCACGCTCCCGTGGCGACGAGGACGGCGGCGACCGCGAGGACGACGGTGCCGGCGAGCAGCACGCTCACATAGGTCTGCAGATTGCCGGTCTGGGCCCGTCGGACGGCGGTGCCCAGCCAGCGGGGCAGCGTTCCCGCGCCGCGTACGTAGGTGTCGACGACCTCGCGGTCGAGGAACCGGACGAGACGCGCGCCGGCCCGGACCGGGCGGACGAAGAGGGCCGTGTACACGGCGTCGAGGTGGAAGCCGGCGGCCGCGTGACGGTGCAGCGGGCCGAGCAGCAGCCGCCCCGGGTCCGACGGGTCGGGCGCGTACGCGATGTCTCCGTAGGCGGGTTCGTGGCCGGCGATGGCCTCCGCCTCGACCCGCCCGGCACCGCCCTCGGGGTGGGCGGCGACGGCGCCGAGGGGGGTGCGCGCGGCGTACGCGGTGGTGTGCCGCCAGGTGGCGTAGGTGACGATGCCGCCGACCAGGGCCACGCCCGTGCCGAGCACGGAGGTGGTGAGCGTCGGGGTCAGGTCGTGGCCGTCGAACCAGTCGGGCAGGACGCGGAACGCGAATCCGCCGAAGGCCAGGGACGGGACGGCGAGCACCCACAGCACCGCGGTCATCGTCAGCGGCTGCCTGCCGTGGTCGGGGGCCTCGGGGCCGTGGCCGCGGAAGGCCAGCAGCCACAGGCGCGTCGCGTACGCCGCGGTGAGCAGGGCCGTGAGCAGGCCGGCGAGGAGGACGATCCAGCCCGCCGCGGCGGGAGCGTGCTCGGTGTGGCCGGTGACGACGTGTTCGGCGACCCCGAGGACGGCCTCCTTGGAGAAGAAGCCGCTGAACGGCGGGATCGCGGCGAGCGCGAGCAGCGCCACGGTCATCGTCCAGTAGGCGTCGGGAACGCGGTCGCGCAGGTGGCTCATGCGGGACATGGCGGCCAGCGAGTTGGTGCCGGCGGCGTGGATGATCACGCCGGCGGCGAGGAACAGCAGCGCCTTGAAGGCGCCGTGGGACAGGAGGTGGAAGACGGCGGCCCCACGGTCGGCGACGGCGAGGGCGCCGGTCATGTAGCCGAGCTGGCTGATCGTCGAGTAGGCGAGGACGCGCTTGATGTCGTCCTGGGCGAGCGCGGCGAGCGCGGAGCCGGCCATGGTCACGGCGGCCATGACGGCGAGGACGGTCATCGCGGCCCGGGAGGCCTCGAAGAGCGGGAGGAGCCGGGCGACGAAGTAGACACCGGCGGCGACCATCGTCGCGGCGTGGATCAGCGCGGAGACGGGCGTCGGGCCGGCCATCGCGTCGGGGAGCCAGGTGTGCAGCGGGAACTGCGCCGACTTGCCGGCCACGCCCGCCAGGAGCAGCAGGGCGATCAGCGTGGGGTGCTCGATGCCGCCGCCCGCGACGGCGTCGAGGATCCGGGTGATGCGGAAGGACCCGGCTTCGGTGGCGAGGGCGAACAGGCCGATGAGGAAGGGGACGTCGCCGAGCTTGGTGACCAGGAAGGCCTTGAGGGAGGCGGCGCGGGCCTGAGGGGTCTCCCAGTAGTGGCCGACGAGGAAGTAGGAGCAGATGCCCATGACTTCCCAGCCGACCAGCAGCACCATCAGGTCGCCGGAGTAGACGACCAGGAGCATCGCGGAGGTGAACAGCGAGACGAGGGCGGCGTAGGAGGGGTAGCGCGGGTCGTCACGCAGGTAGCCCGTCGAGTAGATCTGCACGCAGGCGGCGACGACGGTGACCAGGACGGCGGTGAGGGCGGCGAAGCCGTCGATGTACAGGGCGAGTTCGATGGGGACCGAGCCGGTGGGGGTGAGCTCGGTGGCGGCGTCGACGGCCCGGCCGCCGCCCTGGCGCGCGGCGACCACGGCGGCCAGCACCAGGGAGGCGAGCGTCGGCAGGACGGCGAGCGGGCGGACGAAGCCGGGGGCCGTGCGGCCCAGGAGCAGCCCGGCGAGAGCGCCGAGGAACGGAAGGAGGGGGACGAGGACGGCGAGAGTGGTGGTGGTCACGCGGTGGCCTCGGCATTCTCGGCTGCCGCCCTGGGCGCGGAGGCGTCGTGGTCGGGGGCGTCCGGGCCGTCGGGTTCGTGGCCCTCGGCGGTGTCGCGGAGCCTGTCGATGTCCGAGGTGCCGCGGTTGCGGTACACGGCGAGGACGATCGCCAGGCCGATGCCGATCTCGGCGGCGGCGATGGCGATGGTGAACAGGGTCAGGGCCTGGCCGGAGTGCAGCGTCTCCTCGGCGGCCCGGCTGAGCCAGACGTCGAAGGCGACCAGATTCAGGTTGACGGCGTTGAGCATCAGCTCGACCGACATCAGGACCAGGATCGCGTTGCGGCGGGCGAGGACGCCGTACAGCCCGGTGCAGAACAGGAGGGCGGACAGCACGGCGGGATAGGCGAGGTGCATCAGCGGCTCCCTTCCGTGTCGCTCCCGGCGTCCGCCGCTCCGGACGCGCTCGGGCCGGTGACCGGGGCGGAGGCCGGACCGGTGGCCGGATCGGTGACCGGGGCCGTGGTCGGCGGAGCGACGGCCGGCGGGGACCCGGCCGGCGGGGTGCCTGTCGCTGCTGCGGTCGCGGCGTCGGCCGTCGCCTTGCGGGACAGGACGATCGCGCCGACGAGGGCGGCGAGGAGGAGGACGGAGAGCGCCTCGAAGGGGAGGACCCAGTGCTGGAAGAGGCTCGCGCCGGTCACGTCGGTGGAGCCGGCGGGCGCGCCGTCCAGGTCGATCCAGGTGGTGCGGAAGGCGTCGACGACGACCCAGACCAGGGCCGCCGCGGCGGCGACCGCCACGGCGAGGGCGACCCAGCGGTTGCCGGAGTCGGCGTCCGGGGAGCGGCCGATGGGGGCCCGGGTGAGCATCAGACCGAACAGGAGGAGCACGATCACGGAACCGACGTAGATGAGCACCTGCACCCAGGCGATGAACTCGGCTGTGAGCAGGAGGTATTCGACGGCGAGGCCCCCGAGGGTCACCACCAGCCACAGGGCGGCGTGCACCAGCTGTTTCGTGGTGACGGTGACGACGGCGGCGCCGAAGGTGACCAGGCCGACGAGGAGGAAGGCGATCTCCACTCCGGTCGGGGAGAGGAAGCCCCGGGAATCGGCCGCCAGGTCCGTGGTGCCGGCCGCGAGGCCGGCGAGGGTCGCTGCGAGGGTCATTCCCCGCCCTCCTGCCGTGGCCGGTCCGTCTGCTGCTGCGATTCGCCCGCCGGGCGCGCGGGGGACTCGGCGGCGCGGGCCTGTTCGTCGGCGTGCGACTCGGTGCCCGCCGGGGGCGCCGGGGGCGGGGTCGCCTCCGCGGCCTGGGCGGCCGCCAGCTTCTCGGCGGTCTTGCGGGCGGCGGCGAGCTCCTTGGGCTCCTCGGCGCCGCCCGCAAGAC
>NZ_MSGP01000178.1 GCF_002078235.1 Streptomyces viridosporus | reverse complement strand
CTCGCCGCTCACCGCCGCGCACAACCGGGTCAACGGAAAGCGCGTGGACCTGATCGCCGCGCACAACGCGGAGAACCCGGAGGCGGCCCTCCGGTCCGGTGCCGGCTGGACCCCCGTCCTGCGCACCGCCGTCCACCCGGCGCAGGCGGTCCCGGCCCTGGTCAAGCTGCACGCGGGCGCGGGCCGCGTCCGCTGACACCCCCGAGAGCCGGCCGGGGCGGGAGGCGTCCCACCCCCACTGCGGGGCGCCCCCGCCCCGGCCTTCGCACCGAAGGAGCACCCGCATGCGTCCGTCCCACGGCCCCGTGCCCCTGTCCAGAAGGGGCCTGCTGCTGGCCGGTGCCACGGCCGGCACCGCGCTCGCCCTGCCCACCACCGCACGGGCCGCGGGCCGGCCGCGCCACCCGTTCGGCCGGTACGGCTCACCCGCCGCGCGCCTGACCCCGAAGACCCTGTACGTCCACCCGGGCGGCGCCGGCGACTTCACCACCGTCCAGGCCGCCGTGGACGCCGCGACCGGCACCGGGCGCACCCTGGTCGTCGCACCGGGCACCTACCGCGAGACGGTCTCGGTCGACGCCGACCGCACCGACATGACCTGGCTCGGCGCCTCCGGGAACCCCCGCGACACGGTCATCGTGTACGACAACGCGGCCGGCACCCCCAAGCCCGGCGGCGGCACCCTCGGCACCTCCGGTTCGGCCACCACCACCCTGCGTCCCGACGGCTTCACCGCCCGCGGGATCACCTTCGCCAACGACTGGCTGCGCACCGACCTCCCCGGCACCGGCGGCACCCAGGCCGTCGCCCTCAAGGTCCAGGGCGACCGCAGCGCCTTCACCCACTGCCGGTTCCTCGGCCACCAGGACACCCTGTACGCCGACACCCTCTCCCCCGGCACCTTCGCCCGCCAGTACTTCGCGCACTGCTACGTCGAGGGCGACGTCGACTTCGTCTTCGGCCGGGCGACCGCCGTCTTCGCGCACTGCCACTTCCGCACCCTGGTCCGCCCCGACCTGACGGGCGCCCCGTACGGCTTCGTCTTCGCGCCCTCCACGGCCGGCGCCAACCCGCGCGGCTACCTGGTCACCGGGAGCCGGATCAGCAGCGAGGCCCCCGACGGCTTCTACAAGCTGGCCCGCCCCTGGGTGCCCAGCTCCGACCCCACCGCCCGGCCGATGCTCACCGTCCGGGAGACCCACCTCGGCGCCGGCATCGACGCGGTCGCGCCGTACACGGACATGTCGAGCGGCCACCCCTGGCAGGAGCAGCGCTTCGCCGAGTACCGCAACACCGGGCCGGGCGCCGTGATCACCGTGCCGGAGAACCGGCCCCAGCTCGGTCGAGCCGAGGCCGCGTCCCACACCCCGAAGGCCCACCTCGGGGACTGGCGGCCCCGGTGACGGCCCCCTTCCCCGGCCCGCCCGGCCTCCACCGGGCGCTCAAGGAGGACCTGCGCTTCCCGCTCGCCTGGGGCACCTCGCCGATCCGCGACTTCCCCGCGTGGCGGCGGGCGGCCCGGGCCAAGGTGGAGGAACTGCTCGTCGTCCCCCGCCAGGACGACACCCCGTACGCGCCGGAGTTCACGCACCGCGCCGAGGCCGACGGCTTCACGCGCGAACTGGTGACCGTCTCCCTCACCCGCTACGCACGGGTCCGCGGCGCCCTGCTCACCCCGCGGGGCCCCGGGCCCTTCCCGGCCGTACTGCTGCTGCACGACCACGGCTCCCGGTTCGACATCGGCAAGGAGAAGGCCGTCCGGCCCTGGTACGACGACACCCGGCTCGCCTCCGCCGAGGAGTGGGCCGCCCGGCACTTCGACGGCCGCTTCGTCGGGGACGAACTCGCCCGGCGCGGCCACGTGGTGCTGTGCCTGGACGCCCTCGGCTGGGGCGACCGCGGGCCCCTCGCCTACGAGCAGCAGCAGGCGCTGGCGAGCAACCTCCTGAACCTCGGCTCCTCGCTCGCCGGCCTCCACGCCCGCGAGGACCAGCGGGCCGCGGCCTTCCTGGCGGGACTGGACCGGGTGGACGCGCGCCGGATCGCCGCCCTCGGGTTCTCCATGGGCGGCTACCGCGCCTGGCAGGTCGCCGCCCTCGGCGACGACGTCGCGGCCGCGGCGAGCGTGTGCTGGATGACGGGCCTGAAGGAGATGATGGTCCCCGGCAACAACACGCTGCGCGGGCAGTCGGCGTTCCACATGCTCCACCCCGGGCTCGCCCGGTACCTCGACATCCCCGACGTGGCGAGCATCGCCGCGCCGAAGCCGATGCTGTTCTTCCACGGCGGGCGCGACGCCCTCTTCCCCGCCGACGGGGTGCGGGCCGCGTACGACAGGCTGCGCGCCGTCTGGAACTCGTGCGGGGCCGGGGAACGGCTGCGGCTGAAGGTCTGGCCCGGGACCGGCCACGTCTTCGACGCCGCGATGCAGGACGAGGTCCACGCCTGGCTCGGCTCCGCCCTGTGAGACCGGGCCCGGTCCGGCGGTCCGGCGGTCCGGAGGGGGCCGCGGACGCCCCGCACCGCGGACGCCCCCGCCGGGTGTGGTACCGGCGGGGGCGCCCTCGTCGGCCCGTCCGGATGGGGGTCCGGAGAGCCGGGGTTCCGGCCGCCCGAGGGGGGTCGGGCGTCACCGGGACCGGGCCGCCGGACGTCGAGGCGGCGGCCCGGGGTCGGTCACGGGCTCGGCGGGGTCACTGGTAGGTGATGTCCGAGTCCGAGAACTTGCAGTACTTCCCGTCGGGACCGGAGCCGAGGTCCTTCGGCTCCTTGCCCGAGTTGTTGCCCTGGTAGCGGGTGCAGGTCTTGATCTTCTTCTTGCCGTCGCCGTGGATGCGGATGCCCGACAGCGTGGCGGTGTCGCCGTAGTTGGTGTTGATGCCGACGATCGACTTGCCGGGCGCGGTCACGTCGATGTCCTTCAGCACGATCGTGCGCTTGTACTGCGTCTTGCAGTTGCCGCAGGAGCGCACCAGCTTGCCGAAGTCCTCGACCCGGAAGCCGCTCACGGTCAGCGTGCCGGCGCCGTTGAACTGCAGCACCTTGTCGTCGGCCTTCTTCGCGCCGCCGCCGATCACCTTGTACTGCGCCGACGACGACTTGCCCTTGAAGCTGGCGGCGTCCTCGCCGACGTCCAGCCACCACACGTTCTGCAGTGTGCAACTGCCCTTGCAGTGCACGCCGTCCGCGGCCGGGGTGCCGATGACGACGTTCTTCAGCGTGGCGCCGTCGGCCAGTTCGAAGATCGGGTCCTGGCCCTCGTCCTGGCCGTCGCCGCCCAGGGCGCCGGTGCCGTAGAACCGCTTCATGCCGCCGTCGTAGACGCCGGAGACCGGCACGGTCTTCGACACCGGCTTGCCGCCGGTGTCCGAGGGCCAGGCGGAGGCGGCGCCCGCGGTGGACAGCATCGTCGAGGTGACGATCGCCGCGCCCGTGATGCCGAGCGCGGAGAACCCGGCGATCGCCGCCCGCTTCTTCGCGGTCCGGCGCCGGTGGGAGACGCGCTGTTCGGCTCGTGCAGTCATGCCCAATTCCTTGCGTGGGGAGGATCTTTGCGCCTCTTGGTCGCCACCGGTGCGGGAAGGGTTGCCGCGTCCCGCGGAAAATTCTCTACGCGCCCTCGCCGTCGTCCGGATCCCCTCGCCGCGCCGCCTCCTCGTCACCGCGGGGAGCGAAGTCACCGCCCACGGCGAACCGTTGCGATCCGGCGGCGGCCGTCGCGGTGTAGCGGTCGCCCCCGGCGTCCCGGCCGCCGCGTGCGTGGTCGTACTGCCCCGCGAACACCCACTCGCCCGGCGGGACCGTACGGCCCTCCTTCAGCGTCCAGGTGTAGACGAGGAAGCCGTCCCGCTCCCAGACCGTGAGGCCGAAGTCGGCCTCGGGCAGCGAACGCCAGGCGCCCGTGGAGGTCACCCCGCCGGTCTGCGCGATCCGCAGTTCCACGGTGAGCGCGGTCAGCCGCTCGGCGGTCTTCAGGGTGACGTTGCTCTGCGCCCAGAACTCGTTGCTGTGCGGGTCCACCGAGCCGTCCGACCACAGCGGCCCGTCCTCCACCCCGGCCGGCGGCCGGGCGGCGCCGGACGGATTCGACGTCCCGGCGGGCGGGGTTCCGGTGTCCCGCGGCCGGGCCGGGGCGTCCGTCGAGGGCTCCACCGGCGGCGCGGGCGCCCTGCTCGTCGCCTCCGGGGAGGGCGTGGGCGCCGGGACCGGCGAGACGGCCACGTGCCGCTGCGAAGGGGACTCGTCGTCCTTCACCGCGGAGGCGACGGCGTAACCGCCCACCGCGAGCACACCGGCCACCGCGGCCGTCGCGCCCGCCACCCGGAGCCAGCCGAACACCGGTGGACGCCGGGCCCGGTGGTCCGGGCGGGCCGGGCCGGCCATGCCGCGCTCGATCCGGGCCAGCATGCGTTCCCGGTCGGGCTCGTGCGCCCCGGCCGCCTCCTGCAGCCGGGCGCGCAGCTCCTCGTGCACGTCCCGCCGCATCGTCACCGGTCCCTTCCCTCGGCCCCACCGGAGCGTTTCCGCACGCCCGCGGCCGCGTCCTCGCGGGCGGCCGCCCCCACCGCCGCGTGCACCCGCTGCGGCACCTCCCGCGTGCCCAGCAGCCGCTGCAGTTCGGCCATCCCCTTCGAGGTCTGGCTCTTCACCGTACCCACCGAGACGCCCAGGGCCAGCGCGGTGTCCTTCTCCGACAGGTCGAAGGCGTGCCGCAGCACCACGCACGCCCGCTTGCGGAACGGCAGCCGGCGCAGCGCCTCCTGCACGTCCACCACGCCCGCCACGTCGGGGTTCTCGGTCCGCTCCTCGCGCTGCGACCAGAACAGCGCGATCCGGCGCCGTTCGCGCACCGCGCTGCGGATCCGGGTGCGGGCCAGATTGGCCACCACGCCCCGGGCGTACGCCACCGGATGGTCCGCGGCCCGCACCCGGTCCCAGCGGTGCCACAGCGCCAGCAGCGCGTCCGCCGCCAGGTCGTCGGCGGTGTCCGCCTCACCGGTCAGCAGATGGGCCAGCCGGGACAGTTCGGCGTAGTGGCGCTCGAAGAAGGCGTGGAACTCCACGGAGGCGGTGTCGTCGACGACGGTGCCCATGGCCTACCTCCCCTCGCAGCGGCGTCGGGCGCCCGACGGGCACCTGTGTGGCTGTGTTCGTCCTGTGGACGACGTGTGAGCGTCCGGCGTCGGCCGAACGAGATCCGGAGCGTAGCAGTGATCGTTCATGCGTTCGTGCGGAGGGTCGAACGGTGTGTGACGGGTCGACACTCGATTCCGTAGCACGAACCACGCCCGAACTCGACCCCCCGCGGCCACGGTTCGGCCGGTGCTCGGCCATGGACCGCCCGGGCACCGAGGAGCGTGCGCCGCGTCCCTCGGCACCGGAGACGACCCCGCGCGCCTGCGACAGGACGGCCGTCCATGTGCCTGCCGCCGCCTTCACCGAGGAGTCGACGGACCGCCACGGCGCCCCACCGGCCGGAGGACGGACCGGGCGGCCGCTCACCTCTCGCGCAGGAAGCCCGCCTCGTAGGCCGCGATGACGGCCTGGGTGCGGTCCCGGGCGCCGGTCTTCGCCAGCACCGACGCCACGTGCGTCTTCACCGTGGCGGGGCCGACCTCCATCCGNNCGCCGCCGGGTTCCTGCTCAAGCGGACGGACGCCGACACGCTCGTGGGGGCGGTGCGGCTGGTGGCGCGCAGCGCGTCGTACACGTAGGAGTCGTTCTCGAAGGTGGTGACGACGACGATCCGGGGCGGTTCGCCGGGACCGGCGAGGATCCGCTCGGTGGCGCGGATGCCGTCGATCAGGGGCATCCGGACGTCCATCAGCACGACG
>NZ_MSGP01000177.1 GCF_002078235.1 Streptomyces viridosporus | reverse complement strand
GGCGCGGGCGGACGCCTTCGGGGCCACCCCGCCCGAGCAGCTCGTCCCGGACCTGCGCGGCAAGGACGTCGTCTTCGCCTTCATCGAGAGCTACGGCCGCGCCGCCGTCGAGGACCCCCTCGTCGCCCCCGGCGTGACCCGCACCCTCGACACGCACACCGAGGTGCTCGCGCGGGCCGGTTACCACGCCCGCAGCGGCTGGCTCACCTCGGCGACCTTCGGCGGCAGCAGCTGGCTCGGCCACTCCACGGCCCTGTCCGGCCTGTGGATCGACAACCAGCAGCGCTACCGCACCGTCACCAGCGGCGATCGCCTCACCCTCACCAAGGCGTTCCAGAAGACCGGCGCCTGGGACACCGTCGGCGTCATGCCGGGCGTGCAGAAGGGCTGGCCGGAGGCGAAGTGGTACGGCCTGGACAAGGTCTACGACGCCTTCGACCTCGGCTACCGGGGCCCGAAGTTCAGCTGGTCGACGATGCCCGACCAGTACGCCCTGGAGGCCTTCGAGCGCCTGGAGCACGGCCGCGCGCGCGGCCGGCCGCTGATGTCGGAGGTCATCCTGACCTCCAGCCACCAGCCCTGGGCGCCGCTCCCCGAGCTGGTCGGCTGGGACGAGCTCGGCGACGGCTCGGTCTTCGACGCCGTCCGGAAGGACGGGCGGAGGTCCGCCGACGTCATCGCCGACACCGCCGCGTCCCGGCGGGAGTACGGCCGGTCGATCCAGTACTCGGTCACCAGCCTCCTGCAGTGGCTGGAGCGCTACGGCACCGACGACACCGTCCTGGTCTTCCTCGGCGACCACCAGCCCATCGCCCGGGTCAGCGGCCACCGCGCGAGCCGCGACGTGCCGGTGTCGATCGTCGCCAAGGACCCCGAGGTGCTGGAGAAGATCGCCGACTGGAACTGGACGGAGGGCCTCAGGCCGTCCGAGGACGCGCCCGTGTGGCGGATGGACGCGTTCCGCGACCGTTTCCTGAGGGCCTACGGCTCCGTCCCGCACCCGACCGGCGGCTAGGGCCGGTCCGGCACGATCCGCCGGGCAGGCCCCGGTCCCCTCTTGCGGACGGTCGACGGGGACGTGACGGCACCGGTCCGAGCAGCCGCGCGATCCGCCCGCGGCCTCGGCCGACACCGCGTGCCGGGCTCGGCGGCAACGAACGTGACCGTTATATGACCACCCCTGTTCGCCAGGCGTTCCTGTTGCTAGCGTGCCGCGCTACGCAAGAAAATGACCAAGGAACCGTGATCATGTCCAGTCCTTCCCGTGAGCAGTGGGGAAGCCGCGCAGGCTTCCTGTTCGCCGCGATCGGATCGGCGATCGGCCTCGGCAACATCTGGCGCTTCCCCGCCGTTGCCTACGAGAACGGCGGCGGGGCCTTCCTCCTGCCGTATCTCGTCGCGCTGCTGACCGCCGGTATCCCGTTGCTCGTCCTCGAGTACTCGATCGGCCACCGATTCCGGAAGTCGCCCCCGGCGGCCTTCCGCAAGCTGTCCCGACCCGCTGAGGCAATCGGCTGGTGGCAGGTCGCGATCTGTTTCGTGGTCGCCGCCTACTACGCCGTCATCATCGCCTGGGCGGTGCGCTACGTCGGTTACTCCTTCGGCGAGCAGTGGGGCGGCGACGCCAACGCCTTCTTCTTCGGCGACTTCCTCCAGGCCGCCGAGACGCCCGGCGTCATGTCGTCCTACGTGGACGGTGTGCTCTGGCCCCTCATCGCGGTCTGGGTGGTCGTGCTCGTCATCCTGGCGCTCGGCATCCGCAACGGGATCGAGAAGGCCAACAAGTTCTTCATCCCGCTGCTGGTGCTCTTCTTCGTCGTCCTGGTCGGCCGCGCGCTCACCCTCGACGGTGCCGGCAAGGGCCTGGACGGCCTGTTCCGGCCGGACTGGTCGGCGCTCGGCGACGGCAGCGTGTGGGTCGCCGCGTACGGTCAGATCTTCTTCTCGCTGTCCATCGGCTTCGGCATCATGATCACGTACGCCTCGTACCTGAAGAAGCGCTCGGACCTCACCGGCACCGCGATGGTCGCCGGCTTCGCCAACAGCGCCTTCGAGATCCTCGCGGGCATCGGCGTGTTCGCCACCCTCGGCTTCATGGCCGCGGCCCAGGGAGTCGGGGTGAACGAGGTCGCGAGCTCCGGCATCGGCCTGGCGTTCGTGGCGTTCCCGACGGTCATCTCCCAAATGCCGATGGGCGCGCTGTTCGGCGCGCTGTTCTTCGCCTCGCTGGTGATCGCCGGCCTCACCTCGCTGATCAGCATCGTGCAGGTCGTCATCGCCGCCGTGCAGGACCGCACCGGTATGCGCCGGGTCCCGGCGGTCCTGAGCGTCGGCGGCGCCGTCGCCCTGGTGTCGATCCTCGTCTTCCCGACCGACAGCGGCATCTACCTGCTGGACGCGGCGGACCACTTCATCAACCAGTACGGCATCGTGCTCGCCGCGCTGGCCTCGCTCGTCCTCGTGGGCTGGCTGCTGCGTCGGCTGCCCGCCTTCCAGAAGCACGCCAACGACGTCTCCACGATGCGGGTCGGCCGCTGGTGGCTGGTCTGCCTCGGCATCGTCACCCCGCTGGTGCTCGGCTGGATGATGGTCGACAGCCTGCGGGCGGAGTTCGCCGAGAACTACGAGGGCTACTCGACGGAGTTCCTGCTCTGGGCCGGCTGGGGCGTCGCCGCGGCGGCGCTGCTCGTCGGCGTGGTCCTCAGTCTGGTGCCCTGGCGCTCCGCCGACTCCGAAGCCGCCGAGGAGGCGGGCACGGCGGCCGGCGCGAAGGCCGGTCCGGACTCCGCCGTGAAGGCGGGCTCCGGCTCCGACGCACCTGAAGGGGGGAAGAACTGATGTCGACGAGTGCGATCATCATGCTGATCGTGGCCATCGTGATCGTCTGGGGCGGTCTGGTGGGCGCCATCGTCCACCTGCGCCGCCACCCCGAGCGTCCCGAGGACGACGCGGCCCCGGCGCAGCCCGCGGCCTGAGCGGTTCGGACACACCGGTACGGCTCCGCTCCCCGGGGAGCGGAGCCGTACGCACGTCCTCTGTGAGGAGCGGCGCCGATCAGCCGCCGGAGGTGTCGAGTTCGGCGTCCTCGCCGACGCCCGCGCAGTCGTACGGGTCCTTCAGCCAGCCGTCCGGCAGCACCACCCGGTTGTTGCCGGACGTACGGCCGCGGGGGCCGTCGGCGCCGGTCGGCCAGGGCTGGTCGAGGTCGAGCCCGTCGAGGCCGGCCCGCAGTTCCTCCAGCGAGGAGGTGACCGCGAGCCGCTTGCGCATCTCGGAGCCGACCGCGAAGCCCTTCAGGTACCAGGCGACGTGCTTGCGGAAGTCGATCACCCCGCGGGACTCGTCGCCGATCCACTCGCCGAGCAGGGTCGCGTGCCGGACCATGATGTCGGCGACCTCGCGGAGGGTGGGCCGCGTACCGCGTCCACCGAGGTCTCCGGCACCGGGCCGGGTGCCTCCCTCGAAGGCCGCCACCAGGTCCGCGAACAGCCACGGCCGCCCGAGGCAGCCGCGGCCCACGACCACGCCGTCGCAGCCCGTCTCGCGCACCATCCGCAGCGCGTCCTCGGCCGACCAGATGTCGCCGTTGCCGAGCACCGGGATCTCCGGGACGTGCTCCTTCAGCCGCGCGATGGCCTCCCAGTCGGCGGTGCCGCCGTAGTGCTGGGCGGTGGTGCGGCCGTGCAGCGCGATGGCCCGCACGCCCTCCTCGACCGCGATCCGCCCGGCGTCCAGGTAGGTCAGGTGGTCGTCGTCGATGCCCTTGCGCATCTTCATCGTCACCGGCAGGTCCCCGGCCCCGGCGACCGCCTCGCGCAGGATGGCGCGCAGCAGGTTCCGCTTGTAGGGGAGGGCCGAGCCGCCGCCCTTGCGGGTCACCTTGGGGACCGGGCAGCCGAAGTTGAGGTCGATGTGGTCGGCGAGGTCCTCCTCCACGATCATGCGGACGGCCTTGCCGACGGTCGCCGGGTCGACGCCGTAGAGCTGGAGCGAGCGCGGCTTCTCGCTCGCGTCGAACGTGATCAGCTGCATGGTCTTGTCGTTGCGTTCGACCAGCGCCCGGGTGGTGATCATCTCGCTGACGAACAGTCCCTTGCCCCCGCTGAACTCCCGGCACAGGGTGCGGAAGGGCGCGTTGGTGATCCCGGCCATGGGGGCGAGCACGACGGGCGGCTGGACCGTGTGCGGGCCGATCTGCAGGGTCGGGTTCGTCGTGGACGTGGGCGTGGGCATTCCCCCATTGTCCCGCATGCCGCGGGGTACCCGGCACGCTGATCGTGTAGCGGTCATTAGTTAACCGCACTATTGAAGTCCGCCTACGATGGGACCCATGTCCGAGCTCAGCCCCCGCCGACGCGTGCTGGTGCTCGCGATCTGCTGCATGAGCCTGCTGATCGTGAGCCTGGACAACACCGTCCTGAACGTCGCCCTGCCCTCCATGCAGCGGGAGTTCCACGCGAGTACCTCGGGTCTCCAGTGGTCCATCGACGCCTACACCCTCGTCCTCGCCTCGCTGCTGATGCTCGCGGGCTCCACCGCCGACCGGATCGGCCGCAAACGGGTCTTCATGACGGGCCTGGTGGTCTTCACCCTCGGCTCGCTGCTGTGCTCGCTCGCCCCGAGCCTCGAGGCGCTGGTGGTCTTCCGGATGGTGCAGGCGGTGGGCGGCTCGATGCTCAACCCGGTCGCCATGTCGATCATCACCAACACCTTCACCGACCCCCGCGAACGCGCCCGCGCGATCGGCGCGTGGGGCGCGGTCGTCGGTCTCTCGATGGCCGCCGGCCCGTTGGTGGGCGGTCTGCTGGTGCAGTCGGTCGGCTGGCGCTCGATCTTCTGGATCAACCTGCCGGTGGGCCTCGCCGCCCTGCTGCTCACCCTGCGCTTCGTCCCGGAGTCCCGCGCGCCCCGGGCCCGCCGCCCCGACCCGGTCGGCCAGCTCCTGGTCATCGCCCTGTTCGGCTCCCTGACGTACGCGATCATCGAGGCCCCGCACGCCACCCTGCCGGCGATCGCCCCCTTCGCCGTCCTCGCGCTCGCCTCCCTGGTCGCCCTCCTGCTCTACGAGCCCCGCCGCCGCGACCCCCTCATCGACCTCCGCTTCTTCCGCTCGGCACCCTTCAGCGGGGCCACGGTGATCGCGGTGAGCGCGTTCGCGGCGCTCGGCGGGTTCCTGTTCCTGACCACGCTCTACCTGCAGAACGTCCGGGGACTGAGCGCCCTGGAAGCCGGTCTGTGGATGCTCCCGATGGCCGTCCCCACCTTCCTGTGCGCCCCGCTCTCCGGCCGTCTGGTCGGCAGCCGGGGCCCGCGCCTGCCGCTGCTGATCGCGGGCGGCGCGATGACGGTGAGCGGGCTGCTGTTCGCCCTCTTCGAGGCCGAGACCTCCGACGCCACCCTCTTCATCGGCTACGTCCTGTTCGGCATCGGCTTCGGCTTCGTCAACGCCCCCATCACCAACACCGCCGTCTCCGGCATGCCGACCGCCCAGGCCGGGGTGGCCTCGGCGGTCGCGTCCACCAGCCGTCAGCTGGGCCAGGCGCTGGGGGTCGCGGTGGTCGGCGCGGTGCTGGCGGCCGGGGTGGGGTCGTCCCCGTACGCGGACGCCTTCGTACCGGCGGCACGGCCCGGCTGGTGGATCCTCGCCGGCTGCGGGCTCGCGGTCCTGGTGGTGGGCGCGGCGACCTCGGGCCGCTGGGCCCGCGGGACGGCGCGGCGGACGGCCGAGCGGCTGGCGCCGCCGGAGGTCCGCCGGACCGTCGGGACGGGCGCGTAGCGGGCCCGCGTCACCGCGTCACGACGACGGGTCCGCCGGGAGCAGGGTGACGAGTTCGGGCCACCACTCGGGGCGCTCCCGCGCCCGGCCGCGCAGGACCGGGCCGGCCGCG
>NZ_MSGP01000176.1 GCF_002078235.1 Streptomyces viridosporus | reverse complement strand
GTCCTGGTCGGGCGGCTGACCGTGCCCGGGGGTACCCATGCCTGAGCCGCCCGACCAGGACGTACGCGGCGTCGAAGAGCAGCGCGAGGACGACGATCCCGAGCGTGCCGGCGAGCACCTGGGGGAGCGCGTCGCCGCTGTCCGGCGAGGTGATCCCGCGCAGGATCGGGTTGCCGAGGCCGGGACCGGAGACGCAGGCGGCCACGGCCGCGACGCCCATCAGCAGCCGTGTGGCGGCCCGCATCCCGGCCAGCACCGACGGCCAGGCCAGCGGCAGCTCCACCCGCACCAGCCGGGCCGGCCGCGACAGGCCGACGCCCCCGGCCGCGTCCACCAGCGCAGGATCGATCCCGCGCAGGCCCACGACCGCGCTCCGCGCGACCGGCAGCAGCCCGCACAGGGTCAGCGCGAGCACCGTCGGCGGCAGCCCGAGCCCCACGACCGGGACCAGCAGACCGAACACGGCCAGGACCGGAACGGCCGACAGGGACGGGCCGGCGGCCGCGGCGAGGCCGCCCGCCCGCGCGCTGCGGTGGACGACCACCGCGACCAGCACGCCGAGCACGGCCGCCGCCACCGTGCACGTGAAGACGGCCGCGGCGTGCCGGCAGGCGTCGGTGAGCAGCTGCTGACGGTGGTCGCCCAGGTACTCCCAGAAGGTCACGTCCGCTCACCCCCGCTCGGCCGGGTCGGGTCACTCGCCGAGCGCCGCCTGCTCCACCAGCGGGATGATCCGCAGCGGAACGGGGTTCTCCATGACGATCGCCGTGGAGGCCCGGACGATGCCATCAAAACCGACGACGAGGTCGATCACCCGTTGGAGATCGGCGTTGGAGCGGGCCACCAGCCGGCACAGCATGTCCCCGGTGCCGGTGGTGGTGTGCAGCTCCAGCACCTCCGGCACGGTCGCCAAGTGGGCCCGCACGTCGGCTCCTTGGCCCTGCCGGATCTGCAGGGTGGCGAACGCCGTGACCGGGTAGCCGAGCGCCGCCGGGTCCACCTGGGGACCGAATCCGCGGATGACTCCGTTCGACTGAAGCCGGTCCAGCCGGGCCTGCACGGTCCCGCGCGCCACCCCGAGCCGGCGGGACATCTCCAGCACGCCGACGCGCGGCTCGCGTGCCAGCAGCACGATGATCCGGCCGTCCAGATGATCGATCGCCATCCCGCCCCTCCCGATGGTCATCCTGTACAGAAAGCCCGCCGAAGCGGGCGGACGACTGAACACATTGCCCAGTGAATACGCGAACTATTGCGCACCTTGCAGGGCTGCACCACCCTGCCCCTATGACGCAGACCACAGACCACACTCCCGTGACCGACGCCCGGCAGGCCGATCCCTTCCCGGTCAAGGGGATGGACGCGGTCGTCTTCGCCGTGGGCAACGCCAAGCAGGCGGCGCACTACTACTCCACCGCCTTCGGCATGAAGCTGGTCGCCTACTCCGGACCGGAGAACGGCAACCGCGAGACCGCCGCGTACGTCCTGGAGAGCGGCTCGGCCCGCTTCGTGTTCACCTCGGTGGTCAAGCAGTCCACCGAGTGGGGCGCCTTCCTCGCCGACCACGTGGCCGCGCACGGCGACGGCGTCATCGACCTCGCCCTCGAGGTGCCGGACGCGCGCGCCGCGTACGCCTACGCCGTCGAGCACGGCGCCCGCCCGGTCGCCGAGCCGTACGAGCTCAAGGACGAGCACGGCACGGTCGTGCTGGCCGCGATCGCCACCTACGGCAGGACCCGCCACACCCTGGTCGACCGCTCCGGCTACGACGGCCCCTACCTGCCCGGCTACGTCGCGGCCGACCCGATCGTCGCGCCGCCCGCCCAGCGTTCCTTCCAGGCCATCGACCACTGCGTCGGCAACGTCGAGCTCGGCCGGATGAACGAGTGGGTCGGGTTCTACAACAAGGTCATGGGCTTCACGAACATGAAGGAGTTCGTGGGCGACGACATCGCCACCGAGTACAGCGCGCTGATGTCGAAGGTGGTCGCCGACGGCACGCTCAAGGTCAAGTTCCCGATCAACGAGCCCGCCGTCGCCAAGAAGAAGTCCCAGATCGACGAGTACCTGGAGTTCTACGGCGGCGCCGGCGTCCAGCACATCGCGCTCAACACCAACGACATCGTGCACACGGTCCGTCAGATGCGCGCGGCCGGCGTGCAGTTCCTGGATACCCCGGACTCGTACTACGACACCCTCGGCGAGTGGGTCGGCGACACCCGGGTGCCGATCGAGACGCTGCGCGAGCTGAAGATCCTCGCCGACCGCGACGAGGACGGCTATCTGCTGCAGATCTTCACCAAGCCGGTCCAGGACCGCCCGACCGTCTTCTTCGAACTCATCGAGCGGCACGGCTCGATGGGCTTCGGCAAGGGCAACTTCAAGGCCCTGTTCGAGGCGATCGAGCGCGAGCAGGCCAAGCGCGGCAACCTGTAACCCGCCGGCGGACCCGGGCGGGCACCGGCGACCGGTGCCCGCCCCCGCACGCGGGGGCGTCTCAGGACACCTCCGGACCGGCCAGCACGGACGGCTCGCCCAGCCGCTCCAGCGCCGCCTTCGCCTGCGGCACCCGCAGCGGCGAGAAGTACGGGTTGATCTGCAGCGCCTGCCGCAGATGCCGCCGGGCCGCCCCGTCCCGCCCCACCTCCCGCTCGATCATGCCCCGGTGGAACACGTACAGCGCGCTGCGCACCCCGCCGCCCCGGCCCTCGTCCGTCGCCCGCAGCGCGAACGGCAGCGCCTCCTCGGACCGGCCCGCCCGGTGCAGCGCCCAGCCCAGCGCGTCCGCCACCTCCGTCGACGGCTGCCGCTCCCACTCGGCCCGCAGCCGCCGCACCGCGGCCCCCGCGTTCCCGTGGTCCGCCTCGAACCGGCCCAGCACCAGGTCCTCGTCGGCCCCGTGCGCCGCGGCCAGCCGGACCCGGTCGCGCAGCAGGCCGTACTGCGCCTCGGCCTCCTTCCGCCGCCCCAGCGACTCGTACAGCTCGCCCAGTTCCAGCGCGTACTCGGGCCGGGGCTGCCCGTCCAGCGCCGCCCGGTACGCGGTCAGCGCCTCCGTCGTCCGGCCCAGTGCCGCGAGCGCCCTGCCCTGCCCGGCCTGCGCCGCCCGCTGGTCGGGGTCGATCCGCACCGCCTCCCGGAACTGCCGCAGCGCCTCCTGGCGGTCGCCGCGCTCCCAGGCCAGCTGCCCGGCCTGCTCCAGATACGCCGCCCGCTCGGCCGGCTGCCCCGCGGCCGACACCGCGTCGGCGAGTTGCACCGCCGCGTCCTCCCGCCAGCCCCGGTCCCGGTACACGGCCGCCGCCCGCGCCATCACCTCGGGCCCGGAGCGCAGTGCGGCCAGCCGGTCCAGCATCTTCCCCGCCGCCTCGTGGTCGCCGAGTCCGGTGCACGCCTCGATCAGCAGCGGATACGTCGTCCACCGCTTCGGCTCCAGCTTCCGTGCCTCTTCGCCCCACCTGCGCGCCCCCACGTAGTCCCGGCGCGCGTTCGCCAGCGCCGCGAGGCCCCGCAGCGCGCGGGCGTTCCCCTTCGGCCGCACCTTCAGCGAGGTGCGCAGCGCCTTCTCGGCCCGCGACCAGTACGCCGGGTCCGCCAGCCGCCGTCCCTGCTCCACCCGGGCCGCCCCGAGGACCGCCCAGGACTCCGCGTCCTTCGGATGCTTCTCCAGGTGCCGCCCGCGCTCCTCGACCAGCACCGCCAGGTCGGGCAGCGCGGGCGGCACCCCGCTGGTGACCGCCGCGAGCGCCCGCTCCGCCCGCTCCGGTGAGTCCACCCCGTGCTCCCGCGGCAGCGGCACCAGCACCAGCACCCCGCCGAGCACCGCGCACCCGGCGACCGAGGAGAGCAGCACCCGGCGGCGGATCCGCCGGCCGGGCTCGTGTGGCTTGTCGTCCATGGCGCCCACTGTGCGCCACACCTGGCGTTCATACGATGAACACACCCCGATGTGACGCTGCTGCCGTACGTGGGGTTCACACCGATGGCCCCGGGTGTCACGCTGTGATCATGAGCCGTATCGAAGCGCGACGCGATGAAGACACGGTGACGGCCGGCTCCCTCGTCGACCGGCTGCTCGGCGGTCTGCCCCCCGAGGCCGTCCTGACCGACCCCGACGTCACGGCCTCCTACGCCCACGACATGGCGAGCTTCTGCCCGGCCGGCAGCCCCGCCGTGGTCGTCCTGCCCCGCACGGTCGAACAGGTGCAGCACGTCATGCGCACCGCCACCGCGCTG
Source organism: Streptomyces viridosporus (assembly GCF_002078235.1). GTDB lineage: Bacteria > Actinomycetota > Actinomycetes > Streptomycetales > Streptomycetaceae > Streptomyces > Streptomyces viridosporus. The sequence goes on along the minus strand of NZ_MSGP01000176.1, from coordinate 1,507 downwards.
CGCGTCCCGGTCGTCCCCCAGGGCGCCCGCACCGGCCTGTCCGGGGCGGCCAACGCGACCGACGGCTGCATCGTGCTCTCCCTGACGAGGATGGACCGCATCCTGGAGATCAGCCCGGTCGACCGGATCGCCGTCGTCGAGCCCGGCGTCGTCAACGCCACGCTCTCCCGCGCCGTCGGCGAACACGGCCTGTACTACCCGCCCGACCCCTCCAGCTGGGAGACGTGCACCATCGGCGGCAACATCGGCACCGCCTCGGGCGGGCTGTGCTGCGTGAAGTACGGGGTCACGGCCGAGTACGTGCTCGGACTGGACGTGGTGCTGGCCGACGGCCGGCTGCTGTCCACCGGCCGCCGCACCGCCAAGGGCGTCGCCGGGTACGACCTGACCCGCCTGTTCGTCGGCTCCGAGGGCTCCCTCGGCATCGTCGTCCGCGCGGTCCTCGCCCTCAGGCCCAAACCGCCCGGGCAACTGGTGCTGGCCGCCGAGTTCGCCTCCGGCACCGCCGCCTGCGACGCGGTGTGCCGCATCATGGCCGGCGGGCACGTCCCCTCACTCCTCGAACTCATGGACCGTACGACGGTCCGGGCCGTCAACGCCATGACCCGTATGGGCCTCCCCGAGTCCACCGAGGCCCTGCTGCTGGCCGCCTTCGACACCACCGACCCGGCCGCCGACCTCGCCGCCGTCGGCGCGCTGTGCGAGGCGGCGGGCGCCACCCAGGTGGTGCCGGCCGAGGACGCCGCCGAGTCCGAACTGCTGCTCCAGGCACGGCGGACGTCCCTGGTCGCGCTCGAGGCGGTCAAGGGCACGACGATGATCGACGACGTGTGCGTGCCGCGCTCCCGGCTCGGCGAGCTCATCGAGGGCGTCGAGCGGATCTCCGAGAAGCACCGGCTCACCATCGGCGTCGTCGCCCACGCGGGCGACGGCAACACCCACCCCACGGTCTGCTTCGACGCGGCGGACCCCGAGGAGTCCCGGCGGGCCCGCGAGTCCTTCGACGAGATCATGGCGCTCGGCCTGGAACTCGGCGGCACCATCACCGGCGAGCACGGCGTGGGCGTCCTGAAGAAGGAGTGGCTGGCGCGCGAGATCGGCCCGGTGGGCGTGGAGCTGCACCAGGCCGTCAAGCAGGTCTTCGACCCGCTGAACCTCCTCAACCCGGGCAAGCTGTTCTGAATTCTCCGAACCGTGCTCGGATTTCCGGAAAATCTTTCGCCGGGTACCCCATCAGTGCCCGAAAGGGGTGGGTCCGGCAGGACGGGCGGTCAGGCCCGCGCCCGTCTGATAGATGTGGGTTCCCCCGACCCATCCCTCGAGCAGATACGGGACGACGGACATGAGCGCCCCAACCCCGGCCCCCGGCGACGACACGCCCCGCGAAGGGTATTACCCGGACCCGTCCATCCCTGGATACGTCCGGTACTGGAACGGTGCCGCCTGGGTGCCGGGCACGAGCCGTCCGGCGCCCCGGGACGGCTCGTGCCCGGCACCCAGGCGGCAC
>NZ_MSGP01000175.1 GCF_002078235.1 Streptomyces viridosporus | reverse complement strand
AACTGGCCCAGGCCGTCCAGGACACCGTCCACGCCGGCCGGGCTGGCTGGCCCACCGCCCGCCTCCTCGCACCCCACCTGCCACCCTTGCTGGACCGCGCCACCGACCCCACCTTCACCGCAGCCCGTGGCACGCTCGATTCCCTTGCCGGGGTGCTGCGTGAAGCCGACGCCCCGGCCGAGGAGCATCTACTACGCCAGCATGTTCTGAACGCCGTGACGCGCCGTCTCGGGGCCGAGCACCCCGATGCTCTCCCCAGCCGCAATAACCTGGCTGTCGCCCTGGCCGGACTGGCCCGATACCAGGAAGCCGCCGACCTGTTTCGCCGCGTCCTCACCGACCGAGAACGTGCTCTCGGCCCCGACCACCCCGACACGCTCGCCAGCCGGAGCAGCCTGGCCTTCGCCCTGATCGGGCTGGGTCAGCATCAGGAAGCCGTCGACCTGTACAACCACGTCCGTGTCGACCATTCCGACGTCCCTGCTCGCTACTCCAATTTCGCCATCGCCTTGGTCGGCTTAGGCCGGTACGAGGAGGCTGCGGACCTGCACCGGCGTTTCCACGCCGAGCGTGAGCGCACTCTTGGCCCCGACCACCCCGCCACCCTCGCCAGCGGTAACAACCTCGCCAATACCCTGTTCGGTCTGGGCCGGCATCAGGAAGCCGCGGACTTGCATCGCCGCGTCCTCACCGACCGAGAACGCCTCCTTGGGCCCGGCCACTCCGACAGTCTTGGCAGCCGCAACAACCTCGCCCACGTCTTGACTGCTCTCGGGCAGCATCAGGAGGCTTCCGACCTGCACCGCCGCGTCCTCACCGACCGCGAACGCACCCTCGGTCCCGACCACCCCGACACCCTCACCAGCCGCACCAACCTCGCCACCACATTGATCGCCCTCGGCCAGTATCAAGAAGCCGCCGAACTCCATCAGCGCGCCCTCACCGGCCGCGAACGCACCCTGGGCCCCGACCACCCCGACACCCTCACCAGCCGCACCAACCTCGCCACCACGTTGTTCAGGCTCGGCCAGTACCAGCAAGCCGCCGACCTGCACCGCCGCACCCTGGCGGACCGCGAACGCACCCTCGGCCCCGACCACCCCGACACCCTCGGCAGCCGCAACGACCTGGCCGCCGCTTTGGTCAGGCTCGGTCAGTATCAGCAAGCCGCCGACCTGTTTCGCCGCGTCCTCACCGACCGCGAACGCACCCTCGGCCCCGACCACCCCCACACCCTCGCCAGCCGTAACAACCTGGCCGCCGCTTTGGTCGGCCTCGGTCAATATCAGGAAGCCATCGACCTCCACCGACGCACGCTGGCTGACCGCGAACGCATCCTCGGCCCCGACCACCCCCACACCCTCAGAAGTCAAGAGAACCTCGCCAATGCGGAGGCGGCAGCCGCACGAGCGGAACGCGGCTGGTGGTCGAGACTGCGCCGACGCGGTCGGCCGTAGGTAATGCCTGCGCGTGTCCCGGTTCGATAGGGCGGTCCGCCCGATACGGGACGCGGAGGCTCCGCCGATGCGTAAGGCGCCACAGGCTGCCTCGCTGCCCCGGCCCTTTGGTTGGCTCACAAGTTCTGGCAGTGGTTGTTGACCGTCTCGGGAGGCAGCCGCACCGCTTCGGGGCCGGTGCTCATGGGAACGGGAGGCGCCTGGCAGCCCGCCCTCCTCCCGGGCATCGCGGCGCTCCTTCCGCTCACGGACCTTCAGGCAGACATCAGGCTGTTCGCCAGCGCGGGGCCTGGTCGTCGGGGACGTGCGGGGAGGCGAAGTGGAACGGCACCCCGAGAAAGTCGGCCAGGGCCCGGCCGGCTGCTGCGGCAGCAAGGCCCGGCGGGTGTCCGCCAGGACGGTGGTGGACGGTCGCCAGATGGCCTTCCCCAGCCGGGTTCAGGACCGCGACCAGCACCACGAACCAGTCATGGACGGTGTCGCCGTCCCACAGAGCCTCGACCGCGGCCACCTGGCCCGGGAGTGCCGCGGCGCGGGCTGTGAGTGAGGGGAGGTCGAGCGGATCGGGCGGCCTGCGCCGCACACGGTCACCAAGGGCCTCATAGCGCGCGTTAACCACCTGCTCCGCCTCACGCAGCCCCAGTCCCAGCGGCCGCAGGGCCTCCCACACGATCTTGACCGCCCTCAACCGGCGATCACACAGCACACCCGCGTCGACCTCCCCGCGGGTCCGTTCCTCCAGATAGGCCCACCAGCCGCTCATCCGCCCTCCGGGCGGGATCTCGTGGCGCGCGTCATGAGCCGAACGTACGGCAGCACCCCACGAACGGATCCAGCCAGCCCCGGGGACACAGACCGCCGCCGGAACCCGTGAACATCCCGCCCCGGTCCCGGATGCCTCGTGTCTTTCGGATCGGTGTCGAAGCCCTGTCCGTCGTCATGGACAAAGGCGGCCCTGCTTCTCCCTGCTCCGGGGCGGCGCAAGGGGTGTACAGAGAGGGATGGCGGGCTGACGGCCAAGGGTGAGGCGCTTCCTGAATCTGGCTCTGTCCGCAGTTCCGTGAACCACATTCAGCAGGACCGGTAGATCCCCTCGGGATCATCGTGAGCCCATGCCGCGTACTCCTCGAAGCCCAGGTTGCCGATGCTCAGGTTCGCGTAGACGTCGTGGACCCCTGCGGGAATGGTGCGGAAATCGCGGCCGAACTCGGTCAGCTGTTCATAGTCCTCATCGTCCACGCACTCCTCCCGCGTCAGCGTGGTGACCGCCAGCAGCGCGTGGCTTTCGGCCTGCATGGTTGTACGGTCGGCGAGAAAGACAACGGCCAGGTTGTCGTCGCCGCAGACCGCAGTCAGCACTTCGTCAACGGTCGCCCCCGCCCAGGCCGGACCGTCGATGAAGTGGACATGCGCCTCGTACGGCCTGTCTCCCCAGGGCTCCCTCAGCGCCGCCACCACGTTCTGCCACACCTGGTCGTCGTGGTAGTCGACCCTGACGACCAGGGCATCGAACTCATCCCGGTCAGTGACGGCGGGCAACGCTCTCATGGATCCTTCTCCTCGGTGACGATCGGTGAGCTGTGCCCGACTGTCTCATGGGCCGTTTTCGCGGACGGCTGCGCTCCCGGGCTAGCGCAGCCCCGCACAAGCATCAGCACTCGGCATGAGGACGTAGACCGTCACAGAACCGCGGACAGAACCGTTTTCAAAGATCCCCATCAGAGGCGAACCAGCATGGTGAGCTGCGGCTACGCCCTGAACGGCGAGTGGATGCGGACCGTTGCCAGCGGGGATCCCGGCACAGACCACAGGGGGTTATGAGCGGGGTCGGGAGCGGTGTTGTCGCATCGTGACCGCGGTCGGGCCCTGATGGTCGGTGGTGTGGTCGGGGCCGACTGCTGACCTGTGCGTACCCGCGGCGCCCGACACACAGGGGTGCCGCTGGAGGAGGGAGCCGACGATGACGAACGTCGACACCGGCGGCCGGGACCGGCTGGCGCTGGCGGTACTGGCCCAGTACCGGATGGCCACCACCGCACAGATGCACCTCATCCTCTCGCCCGAGGTACGGATCGAGCAGACGCGGCGCCGGCTGGCCAAACTCCGCGAGGAGGGGCTCATCGACCGCATCACCCTGCCCCAGGCCGGGCGCACCCGGGTGTGGCACCCCACCCCGTACGGGGCGCAGCTCGTCGGCGAGTGGCCCGAGCTGCGCGGCCGACGCCCCCCGCGGGGCGCGACCGACCGGACGGCGGTGCGGCTGAAAGCCGGGCACGGGCTGACGGTGACCGAGACCGCGCTGGCGTTCCTGCAGGACGCCCGCCGCCGCGGCGACGTGTGCCGGCCCCTGGACTGGGTCCCGGAGGTCCGCCACCCCCTGGGGGGCGGCGAGGCGGTCATCCCCGACGCCCTGCTCTACTACCAACGCCGCTCTGCGGACGGTGCCGACAGTGCGAACGGCGCGCACCGCACGACCGGCGCGAACGGCGCGGACGGCGCCGGCGATACGGAGGGACCCAGGGGCGGGGTGATGCTGCGGGCGTTCGTCGAAGTCGACCGCGCCACCATGGGCCCCGAACGCCTCGCCGCCAAATTGTCCTCGTATGCCCGCCTCCACCGTTACGCGCCCGCACCCGCGGCCCGGCCGCGGCAGCAGCCCTTCCCCCCAACCGACGCAGGAAAGCTGGCGCCAGCACTACCCGCTCTTCCCCCGCCTGCTGTTCGTCCTGGACGGCACCGGCTCGGCAGGCGTCGAGACCCGCATCCACGCCCTCCGGGCGGCAGCCCGCGACATCGCGCTGGCCGGCTTCCTGCGCCAGGTTCCCGTCCTCGCCGCACCCCTGGCCGACCTGCTCCAGCACAGCCCCGCCGCACCCGTCTGGTACCCCATCCCCGACACCGACCACGACCACGGCCACGGCCAGCGGGCCGGCTGGATGCACACCCGGCATCCCTGACCACCACCATGGGCCCGACCACAGCAGGCCAACGCCATGCACAGACACTGCGCAGCCGTCGAGCGCACGGCAGGGGAAGCCCGGCGGGCGGCGGGACACCATGCCGCCGCCCGCAGGCATGCGGAGCACGAGGCGGGATAACAGGACGGGCGGCTGGACGAGGTGGCAGACGTCCGGGTGCCGGCGGGAACACGGCAAGGCGGTGACGGACAAGACCTGGCAAGGCCACACGCCACCACCCCACCGTAGAAGCAGCCCCATACTCGACCACGAACCGCCACAAACCCAACCACGCAGACCAGCACACCGCGCACACCAGGACGGCGGATTACGCAGCCCCCAACCCATTGCGCACCGACGCACCGAAATGCATACCCGGCACCCCTGACCACCACCGTCAGAGCCGTGGTCAGGATCGTGGCCAGGCATCACGCAGCCCTCGACCACGGACACCAGAACCCCGACCACGGACCCCACCACCGCAGGCCACAGCACTGCGCAGGCAATTGCGCAGCCGAACGCGCAGCAATTGCGCAGCCACACCCCCGGCAAGACCACCAACTGCGCAACGCGCGCCCGCCAACTGCAGAACACCCCCGTGAATGCGGGGAGCAGTCCGACTCCTTGCCGAAGGAGATGCCGCAGTTGGGACCATCCCCGCGGGTGCGGGGAGCAGTCGCCGGTGACGGTGGTGAGCACGGCGGACGGGGGACCATCCCCGCGGGCGGGGAGCAGCCGACGGCACGCAGGGCAATCATCTGGGCGACGGGACCATCCCCGCGGGTGCGGGGAGCAGACGCCACTTCCTCTCGCGCTTGTCGTAGGTGCGGGACCATCCCCGCGGGTGCCGGGAGCAGCCGCACAGCACCACGTCGGGGCGCGCGTCGGGGGGACCATCCCCGCGGATGCGGGGAGCAGTCCAGAGCAGAGCGGAACAGCTCCGCGAAGTGGGGACCATCCCCGCGGATGCGGGGGGCAGCGAGTACGACGCCGAGCGCTCCCCCCGTTATGCACCCCAACCGGTCACACCCCGACCAGCCGCACGCCCCCGGAACGTGCAACCGCCCTGGGCCACGGCACGGTGACGGCGGTGATGACATGTCGAGTGTCACCCCCGGCGTGCCAGCGTCCGGTGAACCGGCTGATCCGGTCTCCGGCGACGACCGGTCCGGGCACGGTCAGGTCGGCCGTGAAGGTGTGACGTTCCGGATCGGGCGTGATGATGCATTCCGTGAAGTCCAGCCAGCGACCGGTCAATGGAAACCACGCTTTGTAAACGCTCTCTTTCGCGCTGAACAGCAGCCGGTCCCAGTGGACGCGAGGGTGGGTGATGGCCAGCCGGGTCAGGGTCATTCGCTCCTCGGGCAGCGCGGTCAGCTTTTCCACGCCGTCGGGCAGAGTGGCGTGCGGCTCGGCGTCGATCCCGATCGAGGCGAAGGTATCGCGATGAGCTACCGCCGCCGCTCGGTAGCCGTCACAGTGCGTCATGCTGCCGATCACTCCGTCCGGCCACTGGGGTGCACCCTTGGGGCCCGGCAGGATCGGTCCGGGGGTCACTCCAATCCGTCTCAGCGCGGTGCGTGCGCAGAGACGGACGGCGGCGAACTCGCGGCGGCGCTTGTCGACTGCGCGGGCCACGACGGCCGCCTCCTGCGGGTGCAGGTCGATGTGCAGTGGGTCGGTGAACAGCTCTGAAACGGCGACACCGGATGGAAGGAGGGCGTTCAGCAATCCGGTGTCGGCGGCTCCGGTGATCACGAGTGACCACCCGCTTGCTCGGTGTTACGAATGTCGCAAATCTTGTCCACTGCATCCTCCGAATTCGACTCACGAGGTGGGTGGTGGGGGCCCCGGCACTGTTCGGTGTGTGCTGCACGAATGACCGTCTTGCCCCGTTCCTTGAGCGGCAGTCGGTCACGCTCAGTAAGGCGAAAAGTGACCACAAGGCGCTGTAGACGGGAGTGATCTACTGGGTTACGTTCAGCATGCAACGGATGACACGGGGGAGTTTCCTGATGCAGATGAGTGTGAGTTCTGGCCCGTTATATCACCGAATATGGGGGCCAGACAGGCGGCAGCAGGGCTGCGCGCGGCTCCCCGGTCACCACCCCTCCGGTTCTGCCTCGTGACCGCCCGGCACGTCGTTCTGGGCCTGCCGACGCTCGCCACCGGTGGCCTCTCCGAAAACTGGCTGTTACGTGAGTCCGGCGACCTGCACTGGTCGTTGATCGGTGAGTACTTCGGCACCTCGGTCAACAAACTCGCCGACGCCGACGGCACCCGGTTACTCCCGGCCTTCGTCCGGGTCCGGCACACCGCGAGCGCCTCGCTCGCCTCTTTCGCCGAGCTCGACGAAGGCGAGATGAGCGGTGAACTGATCAGACTGGACGACCGGCGGTTCCTGTCCGACATCCGGTTCGCCACCGGTACGGCACACGTCGACGTCCGGCTGCTCACCGTTTTCGTCCGCCGCTCGGACCGTAACTGGCTGGTTCCCGGCGTGCCACAGCTCCCCGGCTGCCTGTCGGCCCGTGAGCCGGACGCCGACCAGCTGGCCTTCCTGCACGACTTCCAGGCTCAGAGCGGGCGCCACATGGACGGTCCCGGGCTGCACACCGAGCGTTACGAGCTCAACCCGGTCGTCGACGTCAACGCCCTCGGCCTGCTCTACTTCGCCTCTTACCCGCATATCAACGACCACGGCGAGCGCCGGTACCTGCACTCGCTGGCGCCGGGCGGCGAGTGGGCCACCGCGGCCGCCACCGTCAGCCGCGACGTCGTGTATCTGGCGAACTGTGGCGCCGAGGACACCGTGCGATACCGGCTCGACGACCTGCGCCTGGAGGACGGTCACCGGGCGGTGCTGACCTCGACGTTGCTGCGGGAGGGGGACAACAGGCCGCTGGCCCGGATCGAGACGGTCAAGGCACTGCGCGGGCCCAGCGTGTTCGGCGGACTCTGGGGTGACGCCGTCACCACCCGCGCCGCGACGGCACCGCCGGACCCGGCGCCCGTGACCGACGACCTGGACGCGGTGCTGCTGCCTCTGCTGGAACGGGCGCTGGGTCGGCTCGCCGGCTCCCTGACCGCCGACGACGACCTGCGCCGGTACGGCCTGGACAGCGTCGCGCTGGCCGAGGTCGTGGCGCTGGCCCACGACGAACACGGCCTGCAGATCGATCCCAGCGCCATGTTCCAGGCCTTCACCGCCGCCGCCATGGCGCGGGTGATCCGCGGCGAAGACCGCGAGCCCCGACCGGTCGCCGCCACGGCCGCACCGAAGCCGGACGCCTCGGCGCCGATCGCGGTGATCGGCATGGCCGGACGTTTCCCCGGGGCGGACAGCGTGGGTGAGCTGTGGGACCTGCTCGGCCGCGACGAGGACGCGATCCGCGACATCCCGATCGACCGCTGGGACACCGCCGCATACCCGGATCTGGTGGGACGAGCGGCGCTGCTCGACGACATTCGCCGCTTCGACCACGAATTCTTCGCCGTCAGCCCTCGCGAGGCTGCGCTGATGGATCCCCAGCAGCGACTCATGCTTGAGGTGGCCTGGGCGACGGCCGAGGACGCCGGACAGGATCCCACCACGCTGGCGGGCAGCCTGACCGGCGTCTACACCGGGGTGTGCCACTCCGACTACGCCACCGTTCTGGCCGAGCACGCCGGTCGCGACGAACCGCACTTGAGCGTCGCGGTCTCCCCGTCGCTGGTGGCCAACCGGGTCTCGTACGCCCTGGGCCTGCGCGGCCCGAGCGTCACCGTGGACACACTCTGCTCGTCGTCGCTGGTCGCGGTCGCCCAGGCCATCGCGGCGCTGCGGGCCGGAGAATGCGACCAGGCCTTCGCGGGCGGCGTGAACGTGCTGTGCGACCCGGGACGGCACGCGGCGTACCAGCGGGCCGGAGTGCTGAGCCCACGCGGACGCTGCCACACGTTCGACGACGGCGCCGACGGCTACGTCCGCGGCGAGGGGGCATGCGCGTTGCTGCTCAAACCCCTCGACCGGGCGCTCGCCGATGGCGACCAGGTGCACGCGGTCATCCGCGAGGTGGCGGTCAACCACGGCGGGCAGGCGCAGTCGTTCACCGCGCCCAACCCGGAAGCCCAGGCCGACCTGCTGGTCAGCGCGTACACCACGGCGGGCGTCGACCCCACCACCGTCGGCTACATCGAGGCGCACGGCACCGGTACCCGGCTGGGCGACCCGATCGAGGTGTCGGCCATGGTGGCGGCGTTCCGCCGGCTGTACGCCCAAAGTCAGCACCCGATGCCGGACGCGCCGCACTGCGGCATCGGATCCATCAAGACCAACATCGGTCATCTGGAGGCCGCCGCCGGTATCGCCGGAATGATCAAAGTCATTCTCGCGATGCGCCACCGGACCCTGCCGGCCACCCGCAATGTGCGCCGGACGAACCGCATGATCAACCTGTCCGGGTCGCCGCTACGGCTGCAGCTGGAACATGCCGCATGGGAGCCGCCGCCCGGCGGCGGCCCCCGCCGGGCCGGGGTCAGCTCGTTCGGCATGGGCGGCACGAACGCGCACGTGGTCCTGGAGGAGGCACCGCCCGCCGCCGAGGCGCCGCCGACCGGCCGGGTGGCGGTGCCGGTGTCGGCCCGCGCCCCGCAGGCCCTGCGGGACGCGCTTGTCGCGCTGTTGAACGTGGTGCGGTCACCGCAAGCGCCCCCGCTTGCCTCGATCGCTCGGACGATGAGCACCGGCCGCGCCACGCTGGCCTGCCGCGTCACCGTCACGGCGGCCGACCTCGGCGAACTCGCGGACGCTCTGGCCGCCGCCGTCGACGCCGAGCCGCTCACCGGCGACGCCGGGATCGAGGGCCCGGTGCTGGCCGCCCCCATCGTGTCGCTGCCGACCTACCCGTTCCGCCGGGACCAGCACTGGGCGGCGCCCACCGCCGCCCCTCAGTTCCTCACCGCGGCCTGGCAGGACGCGCCGCCACCCGCGTCGGCTCAGCGCGGGCGCTTCCTGGTCCTCACGACGGACCCGAACCTGGCGCCGACGCTGTTCGGCGACGACGCCCTCGCGCATCGCCCCGGCGATCCGCTGCCCGCCGTCCCGGGCCTGGTCGGCGTCGCCGATCTGGTCGACTGGAGCGAACCGGGCGCGCTGGTCACCGAGCGGATCGAGGTGCTGCGCCAAGTGCTCGGCCGGCATCCGCGTACCGGCCTGCGCTGCCTGCACGTCAGCGGCGCCCGCCGCTCGGCGCTGGCCGGCTTCTACCGCGCCGTCTCCGGAGAACTGCCCACGGTGGTCTCCCGCACCGTCCGGGTCGACGGTGACTTTGCGGACCTGGCCGCCGCGGTCGCGGCCGAGAGCACGGCCGACGACCAGGAGACCGAGATCCGGTACGCCGGCTCCCGGCGGCGGCGCCGCGTGGTCGGGTTCGCCCAGCCCGGCGACTTCGACTCGCTGACCGGTCTGGACCGGGGCGCCGTTCTGATCACCGGGGGCGTCGGCGGAATCGGCCTGCGCCTCGCCGAGCACCTGGTCGACCGGGGCGCGCGGCACCTCGTCCTGATCGGCCGCTCCGAGCTGCCTGCCCGCAACCGTTGGGCGTCCCTGGTCGCCGAGCCGTCGACCGACCCGCTGCTGCGCGCGCGCCTCACCGCCCTGCTGGCCCTCGCCGACCGGGACGTGAAGCTTTCCGTCCACACACATGCGCTGAACGACGTGGTCACGCTGCGCCGACTGGTCAACCGACATCGAAGCCGTACCGACGGGATCGCGGCGGTCTTCCACTGCGCGGGGGTCATGCACCAGCCCCGGTCGTTCCTGGCCAAGACGGCCGGCGAGATCGATGACGTGCTGCGGCCCAAGCTCGCCGTCGAGACACTGTGGGCGGCGTTCGGCAGCCGTTTGCCGCGGCTCATGGTGTTGTTCTCCTCGATCGCGGCCGGGTCGCCGCGGCTGGCCGGGGGCTATCTGGACTACGCCGCGGCCAACAACGTCCTCGACGACTTCGCCGAGGCGCACGCGGAAGAGCCCGGGTGCGTGGTCCGGTCGCTGCGGTGGCCGCTCTGGCGGGACGTCGGGATGGGCGAGCGGCGTACCAGCGCCGGGACCGAGCTGGGCATCCCCGACCTGGCGGAGACCGACGCGCTGCGACTGCTCGACCTGGCGCTGCGGGTGCCGGGCGAGCCGGTTCTGCTTCCCTGCCTGACTCGCCGGACGACGGTGCCGGCCGACGACCTGTTCCGGGCGCCCCGGCGTGCCCCCGAGGCGGCCCCGGCGCCGGTCACCGCTCCGGAGGACGGGCCGGAGCCGGACAACATCGACTGGCTGGCCGACGTGGTGGCCCGGACCACCCGCACCGATCGGTCCCTGCTGCGGCCCGACACCAACCTCGTCGACCTCGGCGTGGACTCGTTGCTGATGGCAGAGCTGGTCCGCGATCTCGAGGCGGCGCTCGGAGACGTCGTGGATCCCAGCCTGCTCCAGGAGCATCCGACACTGGCCCGGCTCGCCGCCGCGCTCACCGACGGAGGGGTGCGCGCCCCGGCCACCGGCCCGGTGGCGTCCGCGGCGCCGGCGCGAACGCCCGCCGCGGACGGCGTGCCGATGCGGATCGCGGTCATCGGGATGGGCTGCCGGCTACCCGGCGCCGCCGACCCGGGACAGCTGTGGCAGGCACTGCTCGCCGGGCGGGACATGGTCGGCGACGTGCCGGCGGACCGGTGGGACACCACGGCGCTCTACCGGCCGGACGGCGGCCCCGGGTTCAGCCAGAGCCGGTGGGGCGGCTTCCTCGACGACGCCGCCCTGTTCGACCCGGGCTACTTCGGCTTCGACGACGAGACGGCACGGCAGCTCGACCCCCTGGTGCGCAAGACGCTGGAGGTCGCCGTCGAATGCGTCCACGACGCCGGGTACACCGACGAGGAGTTGCGCGGCCGCCGGGTCGGCGTCTTCGTTGGCGGCCGGACCGGCAACCACCGCGAATACCTGCGGCCGCTGACCCGCGAGTCCATCGTCGGGATCAACCAGAACTACATCGCGGCGCACGTGTCGCACTTCCTCGACCTCGCCGGGCCGAACCTCGTGGTCGACAGCGCGTGCTCGTCGGCGCTGGTCAGCGTGCACCTGGCGGCGCAGAGCCTGATGCTGGGCGAGTCCGAGATGGCGCTGGCCGGCGGCGTGGACCTGCTGCTGGACGAAGAGCCATATCTGATGCTCAGCGCCGGCAAGGCGCTGTCACCCACCGGACGCTGCCGTACTTTCGACGAGTCCGCCGACGGCTTCGTCCCGGGAGAGGGCGCCGGGCTGGTGATGCTGAAGCGTCTCGACGACGCCGAACGCGACGGCGACCGCATCCTCGCGGTCATCGAAGCGTCCGGTGTCAACAACGACGGCCGCACGATGGGCCACACCACCCCGAACGGGCACGCCCAGCGGGCGCTGATCACCGATGTGCTCGCCCGCGGCGGCATCGACGCGCGCACCATCGGATATGTCGAGGCGCACGGCACCGGCACGATGATCGGCGACCCGATCGAGTTGCAGGCGCTGACCGCCGTCTACCGGCGGCACACCGGTGACCGGGAGTACTGCGGGATCGGCAGCGTCAAGAGCTCGATGGGCCACCTGCTCAGCGCGGCCGGGATCGCCGGATTCATCAAGGCCGTGCAGACGCTCCGGCACGGGCTGATCGTCCCGACCCTGCACTGCGAGCGGCCCAATCCTCGGTTCGCGTTCGCCGAGTCACCGTTCTTCCCCGCGCGCACCACGACCGAACTGCCCGCCGGCAGCCGCGTCGCGGTCAGCGCTTTCGGATTCGGCGGCACCAACGCCCACGTCGTACTCGGCCCCGGCGCGCCCGAGGGGACCGGCCGGGCTCCGCTCCCGCCACCGGAGTACCGGCGTCGCCGGTACTGGCCTCGCCGTGCCGAGATCCGTACCAGGCCCGTCCGCCCCGCCGCGAGACCGGTCCGGTCGGCGCGCCTCGATCTCACCGTCACGCCGGTCGCGGCCCCCGCGCTCGACCGTTCCCACCGCTGAGCTGCGACCACGGGGAGAGAACACGTGGACCGTCTGGCTGTTCGCTGCCTTCTTCGGCTGACCGGGGACAACCCGATCGTCGACGATCACCGCGTGCACGGGGTGCGCACGCTGCCCGGAGTGACCTTCCTCGACATCGTGTACCGCCTGCTCGGCGAGCGCGGTATCGAGCCGGGCGGCGCCGGGCTCAGCGACGTTCTCTTCGTCGAGCCGCTCACCACCACCGAGGACTTCGACCGGGAGGTCACGGTCCTGCTCGAACCGGACGGCGACGTAACACTTGTCACCGCGACCAGCCGACGCGTTCACGACGGCGCTCCGGCCGACGACGGGCAGACCACGCACTTACGGGCCACCCTCCGCGTCGGCCTGCCGGCCCTGACCGGATCGCCGAGTCCGGCGGGAGCCGCACCGCCGCGCGACATCGGCGAGGTCTACACGATCGGCAGGTCGGTCGGGATCGAACACCGTGACTTCATGCGCTGTCACGGCACGATGCGGGTCGCGACCGGCGCGGTACGGGCGCAGCTCGCGCTCGGCGCCGAGGCGCGGGCCACGGCGGACGACTTCATGCTGCACCCGGCCCTGCTCGACGGGTCGACCATGCAGGCGTACGCACTGGCGTTCGCCGAGGCCGGAGCCGACGAGCGGCCGCTGATCCCCCTGCACATCGGAGAGTTCCGCGCGGTGCGGCCGCTCGGCGACACCTGCACGGTGGAGATGCGGCTCACCCCGGCGGGCCCGGCCGCCGACATCGTCAAGGCCGACATCGACCTGTACGACGCCTCGGGCGCGCCGGCCGCCCGATTCATGGGCCTGGTCCTCAAGCGGGTCCGCTCCACCGAGGCCATCACCCGGCTCACCGCCTCGGCGACCGCGGCCCCCGCGCCCGTGGCCGCTCCCACGCCCGCGCCGGGCGCCTCGCTGCGCGCCGAGATCGTCGAGCTGGTCCGGCAGGTCGCGGCCGACCCGGACCTGCTGGAGGTGGAGGGTGACCGCGGCTTCTACGACCTCGGTCTGGAGTCGACGGACCTGCTCGCCCTGGTGCGCTCCTTCGAGGAGCGGTGGAACATCACGCTCTACCCGACGCTGCTGTTCGAGTACCCCACCGTCGACGCGGTCACGGACCACCTGGCCGGCCTGATCCCGGACCGGCCGCGCACCGAGGCGCGGCCGCCCGACGACACCCCGGCGACCACCGCTTGCCTGACCGGTACATGGCAGCCGGCGGCCTGGCCGGACCGGCCGTCGATCGGGTCCCTGCTGGTCATCGGCGACGCCCGGCTGCGGCCGGATCAGATCACCGCCCGGCGCGGCCCGGCTTTCCGGCGGCTGGGAGAGCGAGAGTACGAGCTGCGCCCCGACGCGCCGGACGACCTGCGAGCCCTGCTGGCCGACCTGCCCGGCGCCCCGGACTCGGTGGTGCACCTCGGCCCGCGGGCCGGCGACGACCTACCGGAGGGGGTGGAGACCGCGTGCCGGGAGATGCTGGCGCTCGCCCAGGTGCTGCTGGACGCCCCGGTGCCGGTGGTGCACGTCGCCCAGCCGCTGGTCGCCGCGGCGGTGGCCGGAATGGCCCGCACCATCCGTCTGGAGCAGCCGCGCCTGGCCGTGACCGCGGTGGAATGCGTCGGCGACCTCGATCCCCGGGCCGTTCTCGCAGAACTGTCCGGCAACGACGAGACCTGGGTCCGGCACGACGGTGGCCGGCTCGTGCGTCGCTACCGCGACGCGGCGCCCGGCGGAGCACGGCCGCTCCGGCCCGGCGGTGTCTACCTGATCACCGGTGGCGCGGGCGGCCTGGGCCGGGCGCTCACCGCGTCCTTCACCGCACAGGGCGCCACGGTGGTACTCGCCGGGCGTACCCTGTCCAGGGAGGTGCCGAACGCCGAGTTCGTACGCGCCGACGTCACCGTGGCCACCGACGTGCGGGCCTTGGTCGACGGGATCGTCGCCCGGCACGGCCGCCTCGACGGGGTGGTGCACGCCGCCGGGGTCCTCAGGGACGGCCTGCTGGCCGGGAAGTCACCGGACGACCTGTCGGCGGTGCTGGCGCCCAAGGTGCGAGGCACCTTGCTGCTGCACGACGCGACCCGCCATCTCGGCCTGGACTTCTTCGTCGCCTTCTCGTCGGTGACCGGTGTCGCGGGCAACGTCGGGCAGGCGGACTACGCCGCGGCGAACGCCTTCGTCGACGCGTGCGCCCGTGAGTACGGGTTCACCTCGGTCGCCTGGCCGCTGTGGGCGGACGGGGGCATGCGCACCGACGCGGCGACCGAGGCGGTGTTCCGGCGGCAGGGACAGGTTCCGCTGCCGACCGACGCGGGCCTCGCGATGCTCGACGTGATCCGGGACCACCGGGGCGGCGAGGTCGTCGTGCTGCACGGACGACCCGACCACGCCCGCCGGGCTCTGGAACTGCGCGAGCCGGAGACCAGTTCCGTGGCCACGATCCCGGAACCATCCGTGGCCGCAATTCGGAATACTTCCGCGACGACCGTTCGGGAACGCCTCGCGGCAACCGCGGGCGATCCGCAGCCGTCCGGCCGGGACATCGCCGTGATCGGCGTGGCGGGCCGCTATCCGATGGCTCCCGACCTGGACCGGTTCTGGGCGAACCTGCTCGACGGACGCGACTGCGTCACCGAGATCCCGGAACAGCGCTGGCGGCTGGCCAGCTTCTTCGAACCGGAGCGGGCCGCCGGGCGCTCGTACAGCAAATGGGGCGCCTTCCTGGACGGGATCGACGAGTTCGACCCCGCGTTTTTCCGAATCACCCCGCGCGAGGCCGAGGGCATGGACCCGCAGGAACGGTTATTCCTCCAGACCGCGTGGCACGCGTTGGAGGACGCCGGCATCCCCCGCGCCGCGGTGGCCGGCCGGCCCGTGGGCGTGTTCGCCGGCGTCATGTTCACCCAGTACCAGATGCTCGGCCTCGGCGCCGAGGACCGGCTGCCGGTGCTGCCGACGTCGTTCACCTCGGCGGTCGCGAACCGGGTCTCCTACTTCCTCGACGCGCGCGGTCCCAGCCTCGCGCTGGACACCATGTGCTCGTCGTCGCTGACAGCGCTGCACCTGGCCTGCGAGAGCCTGCGCTCCGGAGAGAGCGAACTGGCGCTGGCCGGCGGCGTGAACCTGATCGTCCACCCGTACAAATACCTGCACCTGAGCCAGGTCGGGTTCGTCTCGACGGACGGGCGGTGCCGGGCCTTCGGCGCCGGCGGCGACGGGTACGTTCCCGGTGAGGGCGTCGGTGTCGTCGTCCTCAAACCCCTGGCAGCCGCCGTGGCGGACGGCGACCGCGTGCTCGCGGTGATCAAAGGCAGCGCGGTCAACCACGGCGGGCGCGCCAGCGGCTTCTACGTCCCGAACCCGACGGCGCAGGCGGACGTGATCCGGCAGGCGCTGCACCGCGCCGGCGTGGACCCGGCCACGGTGAGCTACCTGGAGGCGCACGGCACCGGCACCGCCCTCGGCGATCCGGTGGAGATCTCCGCGCTCAGCCAGGTCTTCGGAACCGGCGACACTCGGCTCGGCTCGGTGAAGTCCGGCATCGGGCACCTGGAGTCCGCGGCCGGCATCGCCGGGCTGACCAAGGTGCTGCTGCAGCTGAGGCACCGCACCCTGGTGCCCTCGCTACACGCACGACCGGCGAACGAGGCGATCGAGTGGGAGCACTCCCCGCTCAGCGTCCAGCAGGACGTCGGCCCGTGGCACACCACCGGCGACGTGCCCCGGCGCGCCGGCATCAGCGCGTTCGGCGCCGGGGGCAGCAACGCCCACCTCGTCGTCGAGGAGTACCCGACACCGGCACCGGGCACCGGAGACGGCCCACAGGTGGTGCTGCTGTCCGCGCGCACCCCGCGGGCCCTGCGCCTGCTCGCCGAGCGCTACGCCGAGCTGCCCGCCGGGGACCAGTTGGCGGACCTGGCCGACGCGGCCGGGCTCGCCGACGCCGACCGGGACGCCTCCTTCGAGGAGTTGGGCCTGGACGCGGACGATCTGCGCCGGCTGATGCAGGCCGTGGCCGCCCGAAGCGAAGGACAGCCACCCCGGGTGGATGCCCAGTCGAGCCTGTCCGCCCTGGCCGCTGCACTGGGCGGCGTCTCGCTGGCGGACATCGCCCACACCACGCAGGTCGGGCGCGACGCGATGACCGAGCGGCTGGCCGTGGTGGCCGCCGACGTCGAGGAACTCCGCGCGGCGCTGCGGGGCTTCCTGAACGGTGACGAGTCGCGCGTCCACCGGGGACGCGCCACGGAGCCGGTCGACGCGCCCGCGTCGGCCGACCCGGACACGCTGGCCGCGGCCTGGGTGAAGGGCGCCGCCCCGGACTGGGGCGTGCTGCACCGCGAACGGCGGGCCCACAAGATCTCCCTGCCCGGCTACCCGTTCGAGCGGGTGCGCTGCTGGGTCGGGACGGGCACCGACGGAACCGGCGCCACCGGCTCGGGCACCGCTGATGCGCCCGACGTGGCGGCGCCGCGCCCAGAGCCGGTGTCGCTGGGCGCCGACGTTCCGCGGTGGGAACTCTGTCCCGCCCCCGAGCCGGTGACGCCGGACGGCCCGGTCGTGGTGCTCTACGCACCGGAACGGATGAGACTGGCCGCCGAACTGGCCGCCCGGAATCCCGGCGCGCAGCTCGTCGAGATCGGCGGCCGGGTGACCGAGGACCCGCGGGTGGTCTACCTGCTCACCGGCCCGGCGCCCACGGCCGGATCCGAAGCCGCGCGGGTCGCCGGCGGGGAAGCGGCCGGGGTCCGGGCGCTGGCCGCGTACGCCCGCCGCTGGGCACATCTGCACGAGATCGACTGGATCGTGGTCACCGCAGGGGCGGCCGCCGCGCCCGGACGGCGGCTCACCGACCCGTACGCGGCCGGGGTCCTCGGCTTCGCCCGGGTCCTCGAGAACGAACACCGCAGGTGGTCGGTCGCCGTCGTCGACCTCGACCCGGCCCACCTGACCTCGGACGTGCTGGCCCCGGCGCGGCGCGGAACCCGGATCGCCTACACCGGGACGGCCGCGCACCGGCAGGTGCTGTGCGAGGCCCCCGCCCCGCACGGCCCCGAGCTGCTGCGCCGGGGCGGCCGCTACCTGATCATCGGTGGCGGCGGCGGTATCGGCCTGGCCCTGGCCCGCAAGCTGGTCGTGGAGTGGGACGCGGAGGTGGTGCTGGTGGGCCGCCGGGAGCGTCCCGACCTCGCGGCCGAGCACCGGATCCGCTACCTCCGCGCCGACGCCGGCGACGCCGGGCAGCTCGCCGCGGTACTGGAACAGGCCGGCCAGGTGCACGGGATCATGCACGCGGCGATGGTGCAGCGCTCCCGTCTGGTCCGCGACCTCTCCGACGACGATCTCGCCGAGAGCCTGGCGGCCAAGTCCGGTGTCGCCGCCGCTCTGGTGGACACGATCGGCGCATCGGAACTCGACTTCCTGCTCTTCTTCTCCTCCGCCCAGTCCTTCCTCGGCGAGCCCGGCCTGGGCAACTACGCGGCCGGATCAACCTTCCTGGACGCCTACGCGCACACCCTCGACGAACGCCTGCCGTACCCGGTCCGGGCTGTCGACTGGGGCTTCTGGGGCACGGTCGGCTCAGTTGCCACCGAGAAGCACCGCGCCGAACTGACCGCCGCCGGATTCCACTCCATCACCCCCGACACCGGCTTCACCGCGCTGACCGAGGCGCTGCGCCGGCCGGCTCCGCAGCTCCTGGTGGTGCCCGGCACCGCCGCACTGCGGAAGCGGATGACCCCCAGCGAAGGGACGACACCGGCCGTGACACCTGCCGACGGGCTGTTGACCAGCGCCGACCTGCGGGTCGTCGACGACTTCCACGCCGTCGACGAGAAAATGACCGCCATCGCCCGCGGTGCACTGCTGGCCGTGCTGCACGAGATGGGCGCCTGGGACGGACCCGACCCGGATGCGGCTGAGGTCGCCCGCCGGGTGGGTGTCACCCCCCGCTACGACCGCCTGCTGCACACCCTGCTGACCATGCTCGCCGACGACGGGGTGCTCACCGTCCACCAGAACCGGTTCCGGCCGGATCGGGCCGCGCTGACCGAGGCCCTCGCTGGTGGTCACGCCGAGCGCCTCGGCGAACTGGCCGCGGCCAACCCGGCGTCCGCGGTCTTCGTCGAGCTGCTGCGCCGCTGCCTCGACCGCTACCCGATGCTGCTCCGCGGCGAGTTGCTCGCCACCGACCTGCTGTTCCCCGCCTCGGGCACCTCCGCGATGGAGCGGATCTACCGGGACAACCCGATCAGCGACCTGTACAACGACGTGCTCACCGCGAGGCTGCTGGAGCACGTCGGCCGCCGCCGGGAGCAGCTGCGCCCCGGCGAGCGGATCCGGATCGTCGAGGTCGGCTCGGGCACCGGCGGCACCACCGCCGGTCTGCTGCGCGCCCTGGCTCCCCATGGCGAGCACCTGGAGTACTGGTACACCGACCTGTCGGCGGCGTTCCTGGCCCACGGCCGCCGAGAGTTCGGCGCGCGGTACACCTTCGTACGGTTCAAGCGCCTGGACCTCGACACCGACCCGGTCACCCAGGGCTTCCCCGCGGACGGCTTCGACCTCGCCGTCGGCGCAAACGTCCTGCACGCCACCTCGGACGTGAGCCGCGCCGTGCGGCACCTGCGCATCATGCTGCACACCGGCGGGCAATTGCTGCTCAACGAGCTGACCACGGTCACCCTGGCCGCCACCGTCACGTACGGACTGTTCGACGGCTGGTGGGCACACACCGACACACACCTGCGGCTGCCCGGATCACCGCTGCTGAACGTGGCCGGCTGGAACGCAGTGCTGACCGGCGCCGGCTACGACCGGTTCCGGGCCCTGCCCACGGACGGCGAGACCAGCCGTAACTTCCAGCACGTCGTCGTGGCCACCGCCGCGGCACGAGCCACCGAACCGGCACCGGCGCCGGCACCCGGGCGGGTCACGGCGCAGCAGGCCCCGGCACACGACGGCGCCTCGTTCACCGCTGAGCTGCTGGCACTGACCTCGGCGGCCTCCGGCATCCCCGTCGGGAATCTCGACCTGGACACCGAGATCGGCGACTACGGGTTCGACTCGGTCAGCTACAGCCTGCTCGCCGGGCGTCTCAACGACACCTTCGGTTTCGACGTGACGCCCACCCTGTTCTATGAGACCGCCACCCTGCGTGCGCTGGCCGCCCGGCTCGAGCGGGACTACGACGCCACCCTGAGTGAACGGTATGCGCAGGCCGTACCGGAGACGGCGGAAGCCGAGGCGCCGCCGCGCCCCGCGCCGCGGACCGGAACCGACGACCTGATCGCGGTGATCGGGATGGCCGCGCGGCTGCCCGGCAGCCGCGACCTGGACGACTTCTGGAACCACCTGATCGCTGGGGACGACCTGGTCACCGACGTGCCCGCGGACCGGTGGGACTGGCGATCCCTGCCCGCTGACGTACCCGCCCGGCGCGGCGGCTTCATCAGCGACGCCGACATGTTCGATCCGCTGTTCTTCGGGATCTCGCCGCAGGAAGCCGCCGGCATGGACCCCCAGCAGCGGCTGCTGCTGGAGGGCGTGTGGACCGCGCTGGAGGACGCCGGCCTGCCGCCCGGCACGCTCGCCGGCCGGTCGGTCGGGCTGTTCGTCGGCGCGGGATCCAGCGACTACGACGAGATCCGGCGCCGCTCGGACGTGCCCGTCGACGCGCACGCGGCCACCGCGACCGCGCACTCCATCCTGGTCAACCGGGTGTCCTACCTGCTGGATCTGCGCGGGCCGAGCGAGCCGGTCAACACCGGCTGCTCCAGCTCCCTGGTCGCGATCCACCGCGCCGCCGCGGCGATCCGCTCCGGGGAGTGCGACGTCGCGGTCGCCGGAGGCATCAACCTGATCCTGTCGCCGCACAACCACCTGCTGCTCAGCCGCACCGGCATGCTCAGCCCGTCCGGGCGGTGCCAGGCGTTCGACGCCCGCGCGGACGGATTCGTCCGGGGAGAAGGGCTGGGCCTGGTCGTGCTGACCCGGGCCGGCGCGGCGGGTCGGCACCGGGTTCGGGGGCTGCTGCGCGGCTCCGCGGTCAACCACGGCGGCCGGGCCCGTTCGCTGACCGCGCCCAACCCCGCCGGGCAGGCCGCGATGATCGTGCGCGCCTACACGGCGGCCGGCGTCGACCCGGCCACCGTGGGATACCTGGAGACCCACGGCACGGGCACTGAGCTGGGCGACCCGGTCGAGATCAACGGGTTGCGGCTGGCCTTCGACGAGCTGGCGCGCCGTCACGGTGGGCTGCTGCCCGGCGAGCCGTTCTGCGGACTGGGCGCGGTCAAGGCGAACATCGGGCACCTGGAGTCCGCCGCCGGCATCGCCGGGCTGCTCAAGGTCCTGCTGGCGATGCGCCACGGCATCCTGCCGCCGGTGGCCGGGCTCGGGGAGCCGAACCCGCACCTGCGGCTGGAGGGCAGCCCGTTCCAGCTGATCCGGCAGGCGACACCCTGGCACCGCCCGCCGGGCGGCGGCAGGCGCCGCGCCGGGGTCAGCTCCTTCGGCTACGGCGGGGTGAACGCCCACGTCGTGGTGGAGGAGCCGGACGAGCCGGCGGTCCCGGCGGCGTCGGCGGGTCCGCTGGTGTTCCCGCTCTCGGCCCGGACCCCCGAGGCGTTGCGCCGCTACGCGACCGCCCTGCGTGCCGCCCTGGACTCGGATGTCGAACTGGTGGACGTGGCCCACACGCTGCAGCACGGCCGGGACGCGATGACCGAGCGGCTGGCGGTGACCGCCGCCGACCGGCCGACGCTCGTCGCGGCCCTCGGCGCGGCGATCGACGGCACCGGCCACCCCGCGCTGGCCCGCCCCGATGGTGTCACACCGGCCGACCGGTGGGTGGCCGGAGCCGAGGCCGTCTGGCCGGACACCGGCGGCACGCTGATCCCACTGCCCACCTACCCGTTCGAGCGACGCCGGTGCTGGATCGGCGCGCGGCCGGAGGAGCCTCCCGTGCCCGGTGAGCCGGCGGGCGCCTACGCGCCGCGCTGGCAGCGCATCGCGGACGTGGGCACTCGCCCGCCGGCCGACGGACCGGTCTGGCTGCTCGGCGGCGACGACTACCCGGCGAGCGACGTGCACCGGGTCACCTCCACGTCGTTGGAGTCGCTGCCCACGCCCGCCGTCGTGCACGCGGTCGTCACTGGGGGCGAGCCCGCGGTCCGGGAGCTGTTCCGGGTGATCCGGCATCTGCAGACCCGGCCGGCCGGCGCGGGCGAGCTCACGCTGACCGTGGTCACCCGCGCCGCCACGGCGGTGGACGGGCCGATCACCGACCCGGTCGCGGCGGCCGCGCACGGACTGGTGAAGTCGGCCCGCCGGGAGTGCGAGAGGTGGCGGATCAGCGCGATCGACGTCGGACCCGGCGACGCCACCACCGTCGCCGCCGCCACGCCGGGCGACTATGCGCTGCGCTCGGGCCGCTGGTACCAGCGGGTGCTCCGGCCGCTCGACGACACCGGTACCCGGCCGGTGTTTCGCGACGGCGGGACGTACGCGCTGGTCGGCGGCGCTGGGGACGTCGGCCTGGACCTGGCCGAGCACCTGGTCCGGGAACACCGCGCAAGGGTGGTGCTGATCGGCCGGACCCGCCCGGAGGGCGCCCGGGCCGCCCGGATCGCCGCGTTCGACCCGACCGGCACGTCCGTGGAGTTCCACCAGGCGGACGCTCGCGACGCGGAACGGATACGGGCGGTGTTCGACCGGGCCGGCGTGATCCACGGGGTGGTGAACGCGGCAACGGTGGTGCGGGACCGGTCGCTGGCGGCGCTGGACGAGGACTGGTTCGCCGAGGGGCTGACCGCGAAGACCCGTACCACGCTGGCGATCGCCGAGGCGATCGACGGCCGCGACCTGGACTTCTTCGCGATCTTTTCCTCGCTGCAGTCGTTCCTGGGCAATCCGGGCCAGGCCGCGTACGCCGCCGCCTGCACGGCCCAGGACGCGATCGGGCAGGCACTCGCCGCCCGTCTGCCCTTCCCGGTCCGCGTCCTGAACTGGGGGCCGTGGTCGGGCTCGGCGCTCACCGAGCGCCACCGGGGCCGGCTGGCCGCGGCCGGTCTTCATCCACTCCCGCCCCGCACGGGCATCGAGGCACTGGCCGACGTGCTCGGCCGACAGGAGGTTCAGGTGGTGGTCGTGTCGGGTACCGAGCAGGCGCTGGCCGGAATCGGCGTGCGGACGCCCGACCCGGAGCCGGCTCCGCCGGCTGTCACGACGGCCGTTCCGCAGCCCGTTGCGCCGGGCGCCGAACCGTGGCGTGCGGCGGTGGCCGCCGACCTGCTGGCTCTGCTGCGCGGCGTGGCCGGGCTGAGAAAAGACGAGCTGACCGAGGGCGACCAGCTCAGCCGGTTCGGCTTCGACTCCATCATGTACACCAAGCTCAGCCACCAGGTGAACGTGCGCTGGGACCTGGACGCGACCCCGGCGGCGTTCTTCGGGGTGGCCACCGCCGGCGAGCTGGTGGCGAAGATCATCGAGGAGTACGGGGAAGA
This sequence comes from Streptomyces viridosporus, assembly GCF_002078235.1. GTDB lineage: Bacteria > Actinomycetota > Actinomycetes > Streptomycetales > Streptomycetaceae > Streptomyces > Streptomyces viridosporus. The sequence goes on along the minus strand of NZ_MSGP01000175.1, from coordinate 13,973 downwards.
GCTGGCCCGCCACTACCTTTCTGCGGCACCCACCACTCCGGTCGCCGCTCCGGCTTCGGCTGTGCCACCCGGGGACGTCTCTTCTTCCTCCGGGCTCCTCCCGTCTTCCGCGCCCGTCCCGTCTTCCGGGCTTCTCCCTGCCTCCGGGCCCGTCCCGTCTTCCGGGCTGTTCGCGGGCACCGGAGCCGCCGGCGTGGCGGAGCCCGCCCGTGTCGACGGCGTCGCCATCGTCGGCATGGCCGGTCTGCTGCCCGGCTCGGACGACCTGGACGAGTTCTGGGCCCACCTGGCCGCCGGCGACGACCTGGTCACCGAGATCCCCGCGGACCGCTGGGACTGGCGGCGCATCCACGGCGACCCCGAGCCGGGGGAATTCCGCACCACCGCCCGCTGGGGCGGGTTCTTGCGCCGAGTGGACCTGTTCGACGCGGACTTCTTCGGCATCTCGCCCACCGAGGCGGTCGCGATGGACCCGCAGCACCGGCTGGTGCTCGAAGCGACCTGGACGGCGATCGAGGACGCCGGTATCCGGCCCTCCGACCTGGCCGGCACCGACACCGGCGTCTTCGTCGGCAGTAGCACCTACGACTACTTCGAGCTCCAGCACGCGCTGGGGGTGCCGCTCGACGGGTACAGCACCGTCGGCCGGGCGCACGCCATCCTGTCCAACCGGGTGTCCTACCTGCTGGACCTGCACGGCCCGTCCGAGACGATCGACACCGCCTGCTCGTCGTCGCTGGTCGCCGTGCACCACGCGGCGGAGGCGATCCAGCGGGGGGAGTGCACGGTCGCGCTGGCCGGCGGCGTCAACGTGATCGCGTCGCCGACGCTGTTCGTCGACATGAGCCAGGCCGACATGCTCAGCCCCGACGGCCGCTGCCGCGCCTTCGACGCCCGCGCCAACGGCATCGCCCGCGCCGAGGGGGTGGGTGTCGTGGTGCTCAAGCGGCTCAGCGCGGCCCTCGCGGACGGAGACGTCATCCACGGCGTACTGCGCGGCAGCGCGATCAACCACGGTGGGCGCAGCAACTCGCTCACCGCGCCGAACCCGGCCGCCCAGGCCGCCTGCATCGTGGCGGCGCACCACCGCGCCGGGACCGACCCGCGCACGGTGACCTACGTGGAGACCCACGGGACCGGCACCGAGTTGGGCGATCCGGTCGAGATCGAAGGCCTCAAGACCGCCTTCCGGCGGCTGTACGCCGATCACGGCACCGACGGCACCGGGCACCGGGTCGCGCTCGGCGCGGTGAAGAGCAACACCGGTCACCTGGAGGCGGCCGCCGGCGTGACCGGGCTGATCAAGGTGCTGCTCGCCATGCGGCACCGCGAGTTGCCCGGCAACCCGCACCTGGAGACGCTCAACCCGCACCTGCGTCTCGACGGCAGCCCGCTGCACGTGCTGCGCGACCGTGAGCCGTGGCGGCGCGTGACCGGCCCGGACGGCACCGAGGCGCCACTGCGTGCCGGGCTGAGCTCATTCGGTCTCGGCGGTGTCAACGCGCACCTTGTGCTGGAGGAGTTCCGCACCCGGCCGAGCGCCGGTCGTACCGGGCCGTACCTGTTCGTGCTGTCCGCCCGCAACGCCGAACGGCTGCGTGGCGACGCCGAGAACCTGGTCCGCTGGGCGCGGGACGCCAACGAGGTGGACCCGGCCGCCCTGGCCTACACGCTGCAGACCGGCCGGGAGGTCTTCGCCGAGCGGCTCGCCGTGGTCGCGGACGACCTCGCCGGGCTGGTGAAACGCCTGGAGGAGTGGCTGGCCGGTGTGACCGCCGACGGCGTCAGCGCGGGCGACGGGCAGGGGACGGGCACGGCGCTGCTGCTGGACGGCCCCGAGGGACGCCAGTATCTGCGCACCGTGGTGGCGGCCGGCAAGCTCGACAAGATCGCCCGGCTGTGGGTGGACGGCGTCGCGATCGACTGGGCCGAGCTGTGGCCGGGGGAACCGATCCGCCGGGTTCCGGCGCCGACCTCCGCCTTCGCCCGGCAGAGCTACTGGATCACCCCCGGGCCACGATTCGACCAGGCTCAGGCCGCCGCGGCCGGGCTCGCCGGAATCGATCAGGATCAGGCCACCGACACATGGCCCGAGCCCGCGGCGGCCGTACCGGCACCTCCGTCCGAGCCGGCACCCCCGTCCGAGCCGGCGCCGACACCGGTCGGAACGGACGCCGAAGGCGACCCGGAGGCAGCTGTGCGCGACCACGTCCGCACCCTGCTCGCCGCGCACCTGGGCATGGCACCGGACCGTCTGCCACCCGACCGGGTGCTGTCCGACGTCGGTGTGGACTCGCTGGGCCTGCGCCGCCTCAGCCGCCGCCTCGGCGCCGCCTACGGAGTCGACATACCCGCCCGCATGTTCGGCGTCGGGCAGACCGTGCGCGCTCTGGCCCAGGCCGTGCACGACAAGTACGGACCGCTGCCCGCAGCCGCCGTGCCCGAGCCGACCCCCACGCCGGTCGCCGCCAACGGAGTCGGCGCCCTGCTGGCCGGGCTGCGCAACGGATCGGTCACGGTCGACGACGCGCTGGCCGAGCTGCGGCAGGGAACTGTCCGATGAGCCCGGCACTGCGCGACGTCCTCGCCGCGGTCGCCTCCGGTGAGTTGCCGGACGAGATCGCCGAGTCGCTGCTGCGCGGCCTGACCGATCCGGCGCCGGTGCCGGAGCCGGGGCCGTACCCGCTCAGCCGCGGCCAAGCGGCGCTCTGGGCGATCCACGCGAGTCGGCCCGGCACCACCTCCTACAACCTGCCGCTGGGGCTGTGGCTGGGCGACGGGATCGACCCGGACGTGCTCACCCGGGCCCTGATCGCCGTCGTGGAGCGGCAGCCGGGGCTGCGGATCGCCGTCCGACTGGACGGGACCACGCCGGTGCAGGAGATCACCGAACGCCCCGCCGAGGTGGTCCGGCTCGACCTCCGGCACGTCACCGACGGGGAGTTCGCCGCGCGCGTCCGGCGCCTGGTGCACACCCCGTTCGACCTGGAGCACGATCCCCTGCACCGGATGTGGCTGATCGCGGCGCCCGGCGGCCGGACACTGCTGCTCCTGGTGTTCCACCACATGATCACCGACGGGATCTCCAGCCACCTGCTGCTGCGCGACATCGTGGCCTGCCACGACGCGCTGGCCGGTCGAGGCGTTCTGCCGCCGGTCGAGCCGGCCACCCCGTACCACGAGTTCGTCCGTCGCCAGCGGGAACTGCTCGACGGGCCGGAGGCCGAGACACACCGCCGCTGGTGGCTCGACCGGCTGGCCGGTGCCTCCAGCGGTCCGGTCCTCGACGCGATCACCGATCGGCACCGGGTCGAGCCGCCCACCGCCGACACCGGCGCGATGGTGCAGTTCCGGCTGCCGGAGGCGACCTGGGCGTCCGTCCGCCAGGTCGCCGGCGCGGCCGGGCTGACCCCGTTCAGCGTGCTGCTGGGTGCCTTCGCCGCACTGCTGCACCGGCACTCCGGTCACCGCGACATCAGCGTCATGGTGCCGACCGACGGCCGGATCTCCGAGCGGTTCGACCGCACCGTGGGGTACCTGATCAATCCGGTGGTGGTACGGGTCGACTGCGACCCGCAGCGCAGCCTCGCCGAGCTGATGACCGCCGTGCACGACCACATGGCGCAGGCCGAGGAGCACAGCTCCTACCCGTTCGCCGCCGTGGTCGGTGACCTGCGCCGCGCCGGCGGCACCGCGGTCTCCTTCGACATCGGCTTCTACCTGCAACAGGGCGTCGGCGGCGACCAGGACATGGCCGCCGGGCAGACCGTCTTCCACGACGCCCTCGAGCTGACCCAGGAGGGTGAGAACCCGCTGGTCGTCGAGGTGGTGGTGCGCGGGTCGGAGGCGTTGGTCCACATCAAGTACGACCGTGAGCTGTTCGACCCGGCCACGGCCGAACGCCTGGCCGAGCACTACCGGCTGCTGCTGGAAACCGTGGCCGCCGATCCGCGGCAGCTGATCGGCGATCTGCCTCTCACCACTGCGGCGGAACGCGCCCTCGTCGACCGGGCCAACGACACCCGTGCCGCCCGGCCGCGCGACGTGACCGCGGCCGGCCTGGTGCTGGCCCGCGCGGCGTCGGCCCCGGAGCGCGTCGCGGTGGTGGACGCCGACGGTGCCATCAGCTACGGCGAACTGGCCCGGCGGGTGCACGCACTGGCGCGAACCCTCGGCGAATCCGGCGTGGGCCGCGGCGACCTGGTCGGTGTGCTGTCCGGCCGGCGAGCCGCCATGATCGTGGCGATGCTGGCGGCGCACACCGCCGGCGCGGCCTACGCGCCGCTCGACCCGGACTTCCCGGCCGCCCGCCTCGCGCACATCTGCACCGACGCCGGTCTCGCCGCGGTCCTCGTCGACCCGGCGTACGCCGACCGCCTGCCGGCCGGGACACCTGGCGCCCGCATCCCGCTCGGTGACCCGGGCGACGCCGTCCCGGGCACGCCGGTCGCCTGCCACGACGACGATCTCGCGTACGTGCTCTACACCTCCGGATCCACCGGCCGGCCCAAGGGCGTCGAGGTCACCCACGGCAACCTGGTGAACTTCCTCACCTCGATGGCGGACCGGCCCGGGTGCGCCGACGACGACGTGCTGCTGGCCGTCACCACGGCCGGGTTCGACATCGCCGGCCTCGAACTGCTGCTGCCGCTCACCCAGGGCGCGACCGTCCACATCGCGCCGACCGAGGTCACCCGGGACGGCTTCGCGCTGGCCGGCCTGCTCGACAGCAGCGGCGCGACCATCGTGCAGGCCACACCGGCCACCTGGCAGATGCTGCTCGCCGCCGGCTGGAGCGGGCGGGTACCCCGGCTGCTCTGCGGCGGGGAGGCGCTGAGCGCCGAGCTGGCGGCCGACCTGCTCGACCGCTCCGGCGAGCTGTGGAACATGTACGGCCCGACCGAGACCACGATCTGGTCCTCGGCGCTGCGGGTACGCCGCGACCGGCCGATCACGGTCGGCACGCCGATCGCGAACACGACGTTCCATCTCGCCGGGCCGGACGGTGGCCCGGTCCCGTTCGGCGCCACCGGGGAACTGCTGATCGGCGGTGACGGTGTCGCCCGCGGCTACCGCGGCCGCCCCGAACTGAACGCCGAGCGTTTCGTCGAGCAGGACGGGCAGCGGCGCTACCGCACCGGAGATCTGGCCCGGTGGACCGAGACCGGCGAGCTGCTGCTGCTCGGTCGCGCCGACCGGCAGATCAAGCTGCGCGGGCACCGGATCGAGCTCGGCGAGATCGAGGCGGCGATCCGGCGTACCGGTGTGACCGGCGAGGCGCGGGTGGTCCTGCGTGAAGAGCGGCCCGGGCATCCACGCCTGGTCGCCTTCGTCGTCGCCGAGCCCGCAGAAGCCGCGACGATCGCCGGGCGGATCGAGGAGTGGCTTCCGGCGTACATGATCCCGTCCCGGACCGTGCCGATGACCGGCCTGCCGATGACCCCGAACGCCAAGATCGACGCGGTCCGGCTCGCCACCGGCTCCCTGGACGAACTGATCCGCGAGTTCGGCCACGCCGAGAGACCGCGGGAGTCCCGGCCGAACGACAGCGGCCGGTTGCTGGCCACCCTGCGGGAGCTGACCGCGGGTGTCGCCGGGGTGGCGCCGCAGGACATCCCGGTGGACCGGCCACTCGGCGAGGCGGGCTTCGACTCGGTCGGTTTCACCCGGCTCGCGATGGCGGTCCGCACCCGCTTCGGCGTACCGGTCAGCCCCACGCTCTTCTACGCGCACCCCGCGCTCAGCTCGCTCGCGGCGCACCTCGGCGCGGACCGCCCGGACGCCTTCACCGAGACCGAAGCCGAGTTCGAGTCGGCCCGGGCGGCGGCCACCGTCCCGGCCTCTGGGCCCGCGGTACCTCCTGAGGCCCTCGGCTACCCGCCCGTGGCGATCATCGGCGTCGGCGGCCGGCTGCCGGCCTCCGGGTCGCTGCACGAGTTCTGGACCCACCTCGCCGAGGGCCGCGACCTCACCGCGCCGTACCCGCTGGAGCGCGGCTTCTCCGCCCGGGTGTTCCCGGAACGCTTTCGCGGCTCGTTCGTGCGCGACGTCGACGCCTTCGACGCGGGGCGGTTCCGGATCTCGCCGCGCGAGGCGGCCCAGATGGATCCGCAGCACCGACTCCTTCTGCACGCCGCGGACGAGGCCCTGCTCGACGCCGGACTCGTGCCCGCGGCACTGGCCGGCAGTCGTACCGGGGTGTTCGTCGGTCTCAGCGGCGCCGACTATCTGAGCCTGCTGGGCCCGGGCTCGCCGGAGATGGGCGATCACTTCCTGATCGGCAACGTCGCCTCGATCGCGGCCAACCGCATCTCCTACGTGTATGACCTGCACGGCCCCAGCGCGGTCTACGACACCGCCTGCTCCAGCTCCCTGGTGGCGATCCACCGCGCGGCCCGTGCTCTGCACCTCGGCGACTGCGAACTCGCCCTGGCCGGCGGCGCGAACCTGCTGCTGTCCCCGCACGGCTTCACCGGCCTGCGCCGCGCCGGAATGCTCAGTGCTGACGGGCGGTGCAAGACCTTCGACGAGCGCGCCGACGGCTACGGCCGGGGCGAGGGCGTGGTCCTGCTGGCGCTCAAACTGCTGGAGCGCGCGGTCGCCGACGGGGACCCGGTGCACGGCGTCCTGATCGGTTCGGCCGAGAACCACGGCGGCCACACCCACTCGCTGACCGTGCCCAACCCGCAGGCTCAGCGCGACGTCCTGCTCGCGGCGCACCGGGCGGCGGCGGTGCCGCCCGACACCATCGGCTACATCGAGGCGCACGGCACCGGGACACCACTCGGCGACCCGATCGAGGTGGACGCGCTGCGGGAGGCGTTCGGGCAGCTCTACCGCGACTGGGGGCGGCCGGTCGTGGAGGGGCGCACCGGGCTCGGCTCGGTCAAGTCCAACATCGGCCATCTGGAGGCCGCCGCCGGCGTCGCCGGAGTGGTGAAGGTGCTGCTGAGCATGCGGCACCGCCTGATGCCCGGCCTGGCCGACCTGGGCACCCCCAACCCGATGATCGACCTGGCCGGCAGCCCGTTCCGGCTCCAAGCCGAGACGCAGCCCTGGGAGCCGCCGGACGGCGTGCCGGCACGCGCCGGCGTCAGCTCCTTCGGCATGGGTGGCAGCAACGTACACGTCGTCGTGGCGGAAGCGGAGAAGCACTGATGGGTAACAGCACCGAGGACCGTGCCGCCCGGCTGATCGTCCTGTCGGCCGGCGGCCGCGACCAGCTCGACCGGTACCGGGCCGAGCTGGTCACCTGGCTGCAGGAGCACCCGGAGGCGGTCCTCGACCGGATCGAGAGCACCCTACGCACCGGCCGCGAGGAACTGGACGAACGCCTCGCCGTGGTCGTGACCAGCGTCGCCGAGCTAACCGAGCGGCTGCGCGACGGCACCGGGGTGGTCACCGGCACCGCCGTGCCGGCCACCGGCGAGCCCGTCCAGGCCTCGGATCTCCACGAGGCCGCCCGGCTCTGGGTCGCGGGTACCCCGGTCCTCTGGCCGGAGCAGGCGGGTCCGCGCCCGGCCCGGCTGTCACTGCCGCAGCCGCCGCCGGTGACCCGCCGGTACTGGATCAAACCGCCGGCCGCCCTCACCGCCGATCCGGCCGAGCGGCTGCTCACCGGCGACGAGTTCTTCCTGCGTGACCACGCGCTGGGGCAGGTGCGCATCCTGCCCGCCGTCGCGGCCCTGGAGTTCGCCGTCGACGCCGCCGCCCGCGCCGGGCACGGGCGCGCCACCGGCGTCGAGAATGTCCTCTGGGCCCGGCCCGTCCTGTTCACCGGCGAACCGGTCCGGGTACGGCTGCGGTTCGCGCCGGCCGCCGACGGTGTCGCCTACGAGCTGCGGCGCGTCGGCGACACCCCGGACGGCGAGCTGTGCTCGACCGGAACCCTGCGGTTCGGCGCCACCGCGCCGGCCCCGCCCCTCGACCTGGCCGCGATACGCGCCCGCCTGCCACGGGCCACCTCGGCCGACGACTGCTATGCGGTCTTCGCCGCGCTCGGCGGCGGGTACGGGCCGAGCCTGCGCGGGCTGCGGTCCATGCGTTCCGTCCAGGGCGAGGCGCTGGCCGAGGTCGCCGTTCCCGACGCCGCGGACCTGCCGTTCGACGACTTCACCCTGCACCCGTCCCTGCTGGACGCCATGCTGCAGGCGGCGCTCTGGACCGCCGCCAACCCGTCCGCGCCCCGGCCCCGCGAACTGCCCTTCTCCATCGACCGGGTGGAGATCCTCGGGCCGCTACCGGAACACGGGTACGCCCATGCCGTCGCCACCGCGACCGGCCACGACATCGCACTCGCCGACGCCGATGGCCGCATCGCCGTCCGGCTGCACGGTGTGGTCACCCGCGCCGTCAAGGACTCGGCCGACGCGGTGGACACCCACCTGCTGGCGCAGCGCTGGCAGGACGCCCCCGCTCGCCGCGGCGCCCCCGCTGCCGGCCGCACGGTGATCCTGGGGACCGGTGAGGACGGCCCCTTACCGAACTCCGGCCCGCTCGTGGTGGTCCGCCTCGGCGACGACGACCCGCTGCCCGGCCTGGTCCGGCTCTTCCGGACCTGGGCCGCGCAGCCGAACCGGCAGCCCATCCGGGTGCTGCACGTGTTCCGCCCGTCCGGTGCGGCCACCGACGCCCGCCTGCTGGCTCTGGACGGCATGGCGCGCAGTATCGCCAACGAGCACCCGGACTTCCGCGCCGCGGTGATCACGACCGATGGCGCCGACCTGCGGGCGGTCGCGGACGCCGAGGCCGCGGCGGACCACGAGTTCCGGGTCCGGTACACCGCCGCAGGCCGGCAGGTGGTCCGATGGGAGCCGATCGTCCCCGCCCCCGTACCGGCGCCGCTGACGCCTGCCGGGACGGTGCTGGTCACCGGCGGCGCCGGCGCGCTCGGCCGGCACCTCGTCAGCCACCTGGGTCCGTCGGCCCGTTACGTGCTCACCGGCCGGTCCGCCGACGCCGACCTGACCGCCCTGCGCGCCGCCGGGCTCGATGTCCACTACCTGCCCTGCGACCTGGGCGTACCGGGCGCGGCCGAGCGGCTGGTCGAGCGCATCCACCAGATGTTCGGCCCGTTGCGCGGGGTGCTGCACCTGGCCGGGGTCACCCGTGACTCGTTCCTGCTGCGCAAGACCGACGAGGACATCGCCGCTGTGCTGGGGCCGAAGGTCGACGGCACTCTCGCACTGGACCGGGCCACGGCTGCGGACCCGCTCGACTTCTTCGTCTGCTTCTCCTCCATGTCCGGCGCGGGCAGCCCGGGCCAGGCCGACTACGCGTACGCGAACCGTTTCCTCGATGCGTTCGCGGCCTGGCGTCGCGGAAGCGACCGGCCCGGCCGCAGCCTCAGCGTGCTGTGGTCGCTGTGGGCCGACGGCGGCATCCGGATGGACGCCGACGACACCACACAGGCCCGCATCGCCCGCCGCGCCGGGCTCCGGCCGCTGCCGACCGCGGACGCCCTGCGCGCTTGGGACCGGGCGCTGGGCCACGGCGGCGATCACGTGCTCGTGGCGCACGGCGAGCTGGACCGCATCCGCGGCCTGCTCGACGCGCCGGCGGCTTCGGCGCCGGTTCCGGCGCCGGAACCGGCGACCGCCACCGGCTCGCCCCTCGCGGCCGCCGAGGACTTTCTGCGCGGCGTGCTGGCCGAGGTCCTCGAATACCCGCCGGAGGACATCGACGCGGACACCGCGTTCGAGCAGTACGGCATCGACTCGCTGTTGATCATGGATCTGACCCGGCGGCTGGAGGACCACTTCGGATCACTGCCGAAGACCCTCTTTTTCGAATACCAGGAACTGCGGGGGCTCGCCGGCTGGTTCGCCGAGCAGCACGGCGGCCGCCTCGCCGAACTCACACCGGCGCCGACGTCGGCACCGGCGTCGGCGCCGGTCGTGGCAGCGGTACCGGAAGCCGCCCCGAGCGGCGACCGTCCCACGCCGCCCTCCGCGGACGCCCCGGAGCCCATCGCGATCATCGGCGTCGCGGCCCGGTTCGCCGGGTCCGACACCCTCGACGAGTTCTGGGCGAACCTGCGAGCTGGCCGTGACCTGATCACCGAGATTCCGGCGGACCGCTGGGACTGGCGCGACTACGACGAGGCCACCCCGGCGGACCGCGCCGCCGAGTACAGCCGGTGGGGCAGCTTTCTGCGCGGCATCGACCGGTTCGACCCGCTCTTCTTCGGCATCTCCCCGCGAGAGGCGGAGATCATCGACCCGCAGGAGCGACTGTTCCTGCAGACCGCCTGGCACGCCATGGAGGACGCCGGCCTCACCCGGACCGACCTGCGCGCCCGCCGCGTCGGTGTGTACGCCGGCGCCATGTACGGCCTCTACCAGCTCCACGAGGCCGCCGACGGCCGTATCGGCGCGTCGTCGCACGCGTCCATCGCCAACCGGGTCTCGTACACCCTGGGCGTGACCGGCCCCAGCCTGGGTGTGGACACCATGTGCTCCTCGTCGTTGACGGCCATCCACCTCGCCGTGCGCGACCTGCGTTCCGGCGAGGCCGAAATGGCCCTCGCCGGGGGTGTCAACCTTCACGTTCACCCGTACAAGTACCGGTTCCTCGGCCAGGGCAGCTTCACCTCCAGCGACGGCCGTTGCCGCAGCTTCGGCGCGGACGGCGACGGCTACGTGCCCGGCGAGGGCGTCGGCGCGGTGCTGCTCAAGCCCCTGTCGGCCGCCGTCCGCGACGGCGACCACATCCACGGCGTCATCCTGGGCAGCTCCGTCAACCACGGCGGCAAGACCAACGGCTTCACCGTGCCCAACCCGGTAGCCCAGAGCGACCTCGTCGAGCGGGCACTGGCCGAGGCCGGGTCCGCCGCCGCCACACTCGGCTACCTTGAGGCGCACGGCACCGGCACCGCACTGGGCGACCCGGTGGAGATCCGGGCCCTGGCCCGCGCGCTGGGCGCCTCCGGCCTGCCCCGGGGCAGCCTGCCGATCGGCTCGGTGAAGTCCAACATCGGCCACCTTGAATCGGCCTCCGGCATGGCCGGGCTCTGCAAGGTGCTCCTGCAGATGCGGCACGGGGAACTGGTGCCGTCGCTGCACGCCGACCCGGTCAACCCGAACATCGACTTCGACTCCACGCCGCTGCGGGTGCAGACCGAGGTGGCCCCGTGGCCGCGCCGGGACGGCCTGCCGCGCCGCGCCGGGATCAGTTCGTTCGGCGCGGGCGGAGCCAATGCCCACCTGGTCGTCGAGGAGTACGTTCCCGGGTCGGCGCCGGCCGCCGCACCGGGCCCCTGGCTCTTCCCGCTCTCCGCCCGCACCCCGGAGAGCCTGCGCGCGCTGGCCGAGCGGCTGGCCGACGCGGTGGAGAACGGCCTCGCCGACCGGCTCGCCGACGTGGCGTACACGCTGCAGCACGGCCGCGAGGCCTGGGCCGACCGCATGGTGGTGCTCGCCTCCACGGCGGACGAGCTGGCCGGTCGGCTGCGCGCGGGCACCGGAACCGGCGTGTGGACGGACAGCGTCCGCGGCCGTGCCGCCTCCCGCGCCGCCGCGCCGGCCGCCACGGACCCGGCTGGCCTGGCTGCCGCCTGGACCTCCGGCGCGACCGTCGCCTGGCCCGGCACCGGACGGCGGCTGCCGTTGCCTGGCTACCCGTTCGAGGAGCTGCGCTGCTGGCTCACCGAGCAGATGTGGGCGCCGTCGCCGGCCGGCCCGGCCACACATCCGCTGCTGGACGAGATCGAGCCGGCCGACAGTGTGGACGGCCTGACCTACCGCACCGCCTTCGCCCCCGCGCACCCGCTGATCGACGGGCACCGCGTCGGCGAACTGCGCCTGCTTCCCGCCGCGGCGGTCCTGGAGATGGCCCGGGCCGCCGCCGCGCACGCCGGGTACTCGGTGCCGGTCCGGCTGCGCGACGTCCGGTGGCTGCGTCCGCTCGTGGTCATCGAGGCCGCGGCCTCCGCCCGCACCCGGCTGCGCCGCGACGGCGCCGGCCTGGCCTTCACGCTGCTCGGCGACACCGGCGACCGGCTGGCCGAGGGCGTTGTCGAGGCGTTGGCCGACGACGTGCCGGAGCCCGTACCGGTCGAGCTGCTCCGGGCCGCCCTGCCGCACCGGCACGACGGCGCGGACCTCTACGCCGACCTGGCCGGAGCCGGCCTGGTCTACGGCCCGGCGCTGCGTGCCATCGAGTGGATCGCCGCCGGCGACGGCGAGGCGCTGGCGCGTCTGCGCGTGCCCGCCGAAGCCGCCCGGTTCGCCGACTGCGCCCTGCCACCCGCGCTGATCGACGGTGCCCTGCACACCTTCGCGGTGCTGCGCGACCGCGCCGACGGCCCGCCGATGGTGCCCTTCGCGCTCGCCGCCGCCGAGGTGTTCGGGCCGCTGCCCGAGCAGGTGTACGCCCATGTGCGTGCCGTCGGCCCGGACCGGTACGACCTGACCCTGACCGACCCGGCCGGCAACGTTCACGTCCGACTGCGCGACCTGTCCCTGCGCCCGGCTCCCGCACCGCGGACGTCCGACGCCGGGACCAGCGTGACCACCGGGCCCAGCGTGACCACCGGGCCTGCCGTGACCGCCGGCCCCGCCATGACCGAGCGACCGGTAGATGACCTGATGTACCTGCCCCGCTGGTCCCCGGCGCCGGCCGAGCCGTTCACCGCGCCGTTCACCGCGCCGTTGACCGCGCCCGGCTCGGACACCTGGCTGATCCGCCCGTCCTCCGCCGCGCCCCTCGCCGCCGCCCTCGCCACCCGGCTCGGCGGTTCCGTCACCGAGATCGAGCCCGAGCACTTCGTCGCACCGGCCGGGCGTCCCGGCCACGTGATCGTGCTCTCCGGCCCGGCGCAAGGGCGCACCGACGACCTCGCCGCCCTCGACCTCGCGCAGGAGCGCGGCGTCCTGGCCCTCTTCCGCGTCGCCAAGGCGCTGCAACGGTCCGGCGCACCGGTACGGCTGACGGTGGTCACCGAGGACGCGCTGAGCACCGGCACCGAACCGGTCCGCAACCCGTACGCGGCGAGCCTGCACGGGCTGGCCCTGTCCCTGGCCCAGGAGCATCCGCGCTGGCGGGTGACCGTGGTCGACCGCTCCTCGGCCGACCCGATCTCCCCGGATGTCCTCGACGTGCCGGCCGGCGGCCCGTACGCCCTGCGCGCCGGTGTCGTGCACCGGCGGAGCCTGGTCCCCGCCGCCCCCACGACGACGCGCGAGGCAATACGCCACGGCGGGGTCTACCTGATCCTCGGCGGTGCCGGAGGACTCGGCCTAGAGCTCACCGAGTGGCTGGTGCGCGGCTACCGGGCCAAGGTCGTGCTGGTGGGGCGCAGTGGACTCGACGCCGACCGCCGCGACCGGCTGCGCCGCCTCGACCCGGCCGGCGAGCTCGTCTCGTACCGGCGGGCCGACGCCACCGACCCGGCGGCGCTGGGCGAGGTGGTCGCGGCGGTCCGGGCCGAGCACGGCGCGCTGCACGGGGTCGTGCATGCCACGATCGTGCTGCGCGACCAGACCGTCGCCACGATGACCGAGGACACCTTCCGGGCCGTTCTCGACGCCAAGACCCGTACATCGGTGGCCCTGCACCGCGCCCTGGGCGCCGCCGACGGGCTCGACTTCGTCCTGTTCTTCTCCTCGGCGGTGGCCCTGTCGGGCAGCGCCGGGCAGGCCAACTACGCCGCCGGATCGACGTTCGAGGACGCGTTCGCACACCACCTCGACGACGTGCTGGCCGCCCGCTCGGCCGTCATCAACTGGGGTTACTGGGGCACCGTCGGCATCGTCGCCGACGACCGGCACCGCGAGCGCCTGGCCCGGACCGGGATCCACTCCATCACCCCGGCCGAGGGCATGGCGGCCGTGCACGACATGCTGGGCCGTACCGATCGGCAGGTCGTGGTGATCAAGGCGACCGCCGCCGTGCTCGCCGCTGCCGGAGTCGAACGGCCCGCCGCCGAGCAGGCCGGCGACGAGCTGGCACCCTCGGCGGCAGCGCTGCCGCCG
>NZ_MSGP01000174.1 GCF_002078235.1 Streptomyces viridosporus | reverse complement strand
CGCCGGCGCCGGCGCGCGGATCACCGGATACGTGGCCGACACCGAGCACGACGAGGCCCAGTTCGTCGCCGACGAGATAGACCGCCTCACGGACGCGGGGCAGGCCAAGGCGGGCGACGTCGCCGTCTTCTACCGCACCAACGCCCAGTCCCGCGTCTTCGAGGAGGTCTTCATCCGCGTCGGCCTCCCCTACAAGGTCGTCGGCGGCGTCCGCTTCTACGAGCGCAAGGAGGTCCGGGACGTCCTGGCCTACCTGCGGGTGCTCGCCAACCCCGAGGACTCGGTGCCGCTGCGCCGCATCCTCAACGTCCCCAAGCGGGGCATCGGCGACCGCGCGGAAGCCATGATCGACGCCCTCGCCCAGCGCGAGCGGATCAGCTTCCCGCAGGCCCTCGGCCGCGTCGACGAGGCGTACGGCATGGCCGCGCGGTCGGTGAACGCCGTCAAGCGGTTCAACACGCTGATGGAGGACCTCCGGACGATCGCCGAGTCCGGCGCGGGCCCGGCCACCGTCCTGGAGGCGATCCTCGAACGCACCGGCTACCTCGCCGAGTTGCAGGCCTCCACCGACCCGCAGGACGAGACCCGGATCGAGAACCTCCAGGAACTCGCGGCCGTCGCCCTGGAGTTCGAGCAGGGACGCGGCGAGGGCGCGGTGACGCCCGGGGCCACCGACCCGGGGGGCACCCTGGCCGACTTCCTGGAGCAGGTCGCGCTGGTCGCCGACTCCGACCAGATCCCCGACGAGGACGAGGACGGCTCCGGCGTCATCACCCTGATGACCCTGCACACCGCCAAGGGCCTGGAGTTCCCGGTCGTCTTCCTGACCGGCATGGAGGACGGCGTCTTCCCGCACATGCGCGCCCTCGGCCAGACCAAGGAGCTGGAGGAGGAGCGGCGCCTGGCGTACGTCGGCATCACCCGCGCGCGGGAGCGGCTGTACCTCACCCGGTCGACGATGCGCAGTGCGTGGGGGCAGCCGTCGTACAACCCGCCCTCGCGCTTCCTGGAGGAGATCCCGACGGCGCACCTGGAGTGGAAGCGGACGGGGGGCGGCTCACCCGCGGCCTCCGGGCCGGTCTCCGGGGTGGCGGCCTCGCTGTCGTCGTCCCGCTCCCGCTCGTCGGCGGCGGGCGCCTCCGGTTTCGCCACCCGCCGGGCCGCGGAGCAGCCCGCCGCGTCGCTGGCGGTCGGGGACCGGGTCACGCACGACCAGTTCGGCCTCGGCACCGTGGTCGCGGTGAAGGGCACGGGCGCGAACGCGGAGGCGACCATCGACTTCGGGGACGCCAAGCCGAAGCGGCTGCTGCTGCGGTACGCGCCGGTGGAGAAGCTGTGACCGGACGGGTCTGACGCCGCACGAGAGGGCCCCGCCCGGCGGGGTCCTCTCTCGCCGGATTCAGTCCGTCACGTCGGGTCCAGTCCGTGGCTGCGCAGCCAGGCGAGCGGGTCGATCGCCGAGCCGCCGCTCGGGCGGACCTCGAAGTGCAGGTGCGGGCCGGTCGAGTTGCCCGAGTTGCCGGAGAGCGCGATCCGGTCGCCGGCCTTCACGGTCGTACCGGAGGGGACCTGGTAGCTGGAGAGGTGGCAGTACCACGTCTCCGTGCCGTCCATCGCGGTCAGGATCACCATGTTGCCGTACGCGCTGTTGTACTGCGTACGGACCGTGCCGTCGGTCGCGGCCAGCACCGGAGTGCCGTAGGACACGGGGAAGTCGATGCCGCTGTGCACCGACATCCAGTTGATGCCGGACTGGCCGTAGTAGGCGCTGAGGCCGGGCTGCACGACCGGGAGCGCGAACTTCGGGCGCAGCCGTTCCTTGCGGGCCGCCTCCTCCGCCGCCTGCTTCCGCTCGGCCTCCTGCTGGGCCTTGAGATCGATGCGTTCCTGGGTGCGGCTGACCCGGTCGGCGAAGTCGTCCGCTCCGGCGGCGACGCCCTCGAGCTGGGTGTTCAGCTTGACGTTGACGACGGACGGCTTCACCGGCTGCGCGTCCGCCGCGGTCGTCGTCGTCTCCTGCCCGCCCTCGTCGGTCAGATCGCTGACGGAGGCGGCGGCGATCCCGGCGACGCCCATCACGCACACGGAGGGCACGGCCACCGTCAGCAGCGCGGAGCGCTTGGGAGGCGTACGGCGGCGGGAACGGGATCCGCCGCGCGAGGCCGCGCGCGGCGACGGGACGGGAGGGGCTTCCTGCTGCTCGTCGAGCAGGTGCACCGCCGGCAGTTCACCCGTGTCGCCCGAGCCGTCGTGGGCGGAGCCGTCGTAGGGGTCCTGCTCCTCCGGGGCCGGGGAGTCGGAGTCCTGGGAGAGCGGGTGCGCGGGCGCCTGCGGGTCATCGAACCGCTCGAACGTGGCGGTGGCCCGCTGGTCGAAGGAGTCGGCCTGCGGCTCGTAGGCGTCGGACGCCGACGCGGCGGCGTCACCGTCGGGGTTCCACTGTGTGGCGTCGTAGGCGCCGGTGTCGAAGGCCTGGGTGCCCCAGTCCCACTGCTGGGTCTGATCGGCGGGGTTCCCGGACTGGTCGGGCTGGAGCCAGGCGCCCGCGTCCCACTGGCCGCCGGTGTCGGGCGCGGTGCCCTGACCCGGGATCAGCGGCGCGTGCTGCTGACCGGTGGTCCAGGCCGTCGCGTCGTAGGAGTCGGTGTCGTAGCCGGCGTACTGCTGGGCCTGCTGGGCCTGCTGGGTTCGTTGGGCCGCGTACGCGTCGTACTGACCGGTGTCGTGGCCGCCCGTGGACCAGTGGGTGCCGTTGCCGTACGCGCCCGTGTCGTGGCCGTCCTGGAGACCGCCGAAGAGGGGGTCGGAGGCGAAGTCCGCGAGGGTCTGACTGCCGGTGCCGAAACCGGTGGGGGCGAAACCGGCGGTGTCGTGTCCGCCGTACGGGGTGAAATCGCCGTACGGGGCTTCCTGGGTGCCGTACGACGCGTAGGGCGCCGAGGCGGCGTCGGAAGCCGGGGCCGGGGCCATGGTCCCCGACGGGTGACGGTCGTTCACCAACTTCTCTTTCGCCTCGACAACAGGGGCTGGCAGAGCAGTGCGGCGACTGTACCCGGCGGTATGCGGGCGCGACAATCTTCGGCAGGTTTCACGCGCGCAGGAAACGGGCAATCGGTTGCGTTTTGGCGGACTGCACACGTGTCCTTGGCTCTGTGTTCGATGTCTGTTCGAGGTGATGTGCGGGGTGACGGCTCAAGGGGGCCGTGCCGAACGGCCGTTGTTCGGGTGAGGGGACCGGCTCTCCCCGGTCGTGGGCGTGTCGCCGGCTCCCGGGTGTGTCGCCCGCCGCCCGCCCCCGCTGCCGGACGGCCGTCCGGCCGTCATCCCCGACCCGGCCGCCGCCGGGCCGCCGTCAGGCGACCGTCAGTCCCTCCGCGCGGCCCGTGGAGGGCTCTCCGGGATGCGCCGTGTCCAGGGCCTGGCGTATGCGGGTCGCCACGGCCGGGTGCACGGGCAGGGCGAGGTGGCCGACGCCGCTCACCCGTACGTTCTGCACGGTCAGGTCCGGGTGCTCGATGCAGGCGGTCTCCAGCGGCTCCATGATGTGGTCGAGGTCGCTCCAGAAGGAGACGAAGTGCGTACGACAGCCGGGCGCGGGCAGGGCGAGCTCCTCGAGCACCGGTGACCCGGGGCGCATCTGGCGGACGATGGGGTGCGCGTTGGCCAGCGGCGCGACGCGGGTGCCCGAGTGCGGGGTGCCGAGCGTGACGAGCGTCCGCACGCGGGCGTCACCACCCAGCCGCTGCACGTAGTACCGCGCGATCAGCCCTCCGAGGCTGTGTCCGACCACGTCGACCCGCTCGCTGCCCGTGCGCTCGCACACCTGCTCTATGTGCCGGCCGAGCAGTTCGGCCGCGATGCGGATGTCACAGGTCAGCGGCGAGTAGTTGAGCGACTCGATCTGCTGCCTGCCGTGCTGGACGAGGCTGCGGCGCAGCAGGAGGAAGACGGAGCGGTTGTCGATGAAGCCGTGCAGCAGCACGACCGGGGGTTTGGCCTCCGCAGGCAGGCGCGCGGCGCCCGGTGCGAGCGGCACGGCGGCCGGGCCCCGCCGCTCCTGGACGATGCCGGCGGGATAGAGCAGGAGGTGGCCCGCCAGGATCGCGAGCTCCAGGGCGGTGGCCTTCAGCAAGGTCAGGGAGAGATCCGCCAGCCGGTCCGGCAGAAGACGCCGGCAGAGCGGCAGAAGGGGAAGAGCTGCCCGGGTGACCTTCATGGCCGACCTCCTGTCGGCACGCGGAGGGACGGCCCTGTCCCCCATGTGCCCTCATGGGGAATCGCGACGAGAGCGGTCGACGGTGCGCGCGTGCGAGGCGCGGAGGTGGTGCGGTGGTGCGGCGGCCTCGTAGCGGATTCCCTGTACGCATGGTCCCACCGTTGCCCGTGTGTCGCACGGGCAAGCGGTACGGGGGCCGCGGGGCCCCGGGACGCTGCGCGGCGAACGTGTCCCACCGTGTGATTTCCCCCTCGCTCCGCACCGTGAAACTGCCGGTTGCGGGATGCTGGAGATAACGTTCGTTCACTTCCCCGGCCGATCCGGGCCGGGGTGTCCGCGCCGCGGTGGCACACCCGGCGCGGTGGGTGGCGGAACGTGCGGTACACGCGGTGTGCACGACGTGTGCGGCACGGCGGATGTGTGCGGTACTTGTCGGTACGGATGGATGTAGTCGCTTCATGGAGGCAGTGATGGGTGTGGCAGCCGGTCCGATCCGCGTGGTGGTGGCCAAGCCGGGGCTCGACGGCCACGATCGCGGGGCCAAGGTGATCGCGCGGGCGCTGCGCGACGCCGGTATGGAGGTCATCTACACCGGGCTCCACCAGACCCCCGAGCAGATCGTCGACACCGCGATCCAGGAGGACGCCGACGCGATCGGCCTGTCCATCCTCTCCGGCGCGCACAACACGCTCTTCGCGGCGGTGATCGAACTGCTCCAGGAGCGGGACGCGGCGGACATCCTGGTCTTCGGCGGCGGGATCATCCCCGAGGCGGACATCGCCCCGCTGAAGGAGAAGGGCGTCGCGGAGATCTTCACCCCGGGCGCGACCACGGCGTCCATCGTGGACTGGGTGCGCGCGAACGTGCGCCAGCCCGCGCAGGCGTAGGCGGCGGTTTCCGGCGGCGGGACCGGGGAGGGCGGCGGTGCCTCCCGGTGAGGGAGGACCGGGGGCGCGGCGGAGCCGGCCCGTCGGGGCCTCCGGCTCCCGGCCCGCGCTCCGCGGAACCTCGGCGCCGGGGCCCGCGGTGTCCGGGGCCGAGGTGTTCAGGCTCCCGGCGGGGTCAGCTCCTCCAGCATGGCCGCGCGCAGGCGCAGCGTCGTGACCAGGCGCTGGAAGGCCTCCGACCAGTAGCTCCCGGCTCCCGGTGACGCGTTCTCCGGCTCGTCCGGTATCGCCAGGAGCGCGTCGAGGCGGCTTGCCTCGGAGGGGTCGAGGCAGCGTTCGGCCAGGCCCATGACTCCGCTGAAACTCCATGGATAACTCCCTGCGTCCCGCGCGATGTTGAGCGCGTCGACCACGGCCCGTCCGAGCGGCGCGGCCCACGGCACCGCGCACACTCCGAGCAGCTGGAAGGCCTCGGACAGGCCGTGTGTCTCGATGAACCCCGCCACCCATTCGGCCCGTTCGGCGGCGCCCAGCGTGCCGAGCAGCTCGGCGCGCTCGGCCAGGGACACCGCCCCCGGGCCGCCGGCCTCCGGCGCGGAGGGCTCACCGAGCAGCGCCCGGGACCACGGGGCGTTCCGCTGCCGCACCGCCGCCCGGCACCATGCCGCGTGCAGTTCGCTCCGCCAGTCGTCCGCCACCGGCAGGGCCATGATCTCCCGGGGCGTGCGCCCGCCGAGCCGCCGCGGCCAGCCGTCGAGCGGTGCCGCCTCCACCAACTGGCCCAGCCACCAGGCCCGCTCCCCGCGGCCCGCCGGTGCCTTGGCCACCACGCCGTCGCGCTCCATGTCCGCGTCGCACTCGTGCGGCGCCTCGACGGTGATCGTCGGCACGTCCCCCGTGTGGTCCACGGCCACACACGTCCCGGCCCTGACCGCCATCCGTGCCGCGAACGCCGAACCGGGCAGCGCCGACAGCAGCTCCGCGGCCGTCGCCCGCACATTGCGGCTGCGGTCGGCCAGGGCCTGCTCCAGGAAGGGCTCGTCGGCCGGACCGAGACCGCTGCGCAGGGAGTCCAGGAACAGGAGCCGGTCCTCCGCGCGCTCCGTCGCCCAGGTCGCCGCGAGGAGGTCGCGCGCGGCGCCCGGATCGCGGGAACGCAGGGCGGTGAGCAGCGCGACCCGTTCCGCGAAGAGGCCCTCCTGCCAGAGCCGCTCGACTCCCTCGGGGCCGCCGGAACCGGGCACGGAGGTGCTCCCGCCCGGTGTCGAGCGCAGGGCGAACCGCCAGTCCGGATTGAGCCGGGCCAGCCACAGGGCGCGCGGCCCCGCGAACCGGAGGGTCGCCGGGCGCAGGTCCGTACGCCCCCGCGCGGCGTCGAGCAGGGCGGGCAGCGCGGCGGGGGGCGCGGCGAACCCGCGGGCGTTCGCCGCCGCCAGCCACTGGGGCAGCAGCTCCATGAGATCCGGCGCGGTGCCCCGGCGGCCGCCGCCGGAGGTGCCGGGACGGTCGGAGAGCAGCAGCGCGAGCCGGCGGGCGGCGGCGGGCGGCAGCGGTGGACGCGGATCCTTTGGGGCGGGCCGCGGACGCCGGGCCGCCCGGGCCGGCCGCAGTCCGGCGCGTCGCCGCACGGTCGCCGCGGCCGCCGCGTCCAGCAGTGCCACCGGTGCCCCGGGGCCGGGCGCGCAGCCCGCCGGTGTGCGCCGGTCGGTGCCCAGCAGGGCCGTGGTGACCAGGTCCTCCCAGGCGTCCGGGAGGGACGGGTCCGCGGCGGCGGCGGTCCTGCTCATGAGCTTCCTTTCCGTCGGGCGTCCCGGAGCGGTCGAAGACTCACGTGC
Organism: Streptomyces viridosporus; assembly: GCF_002078235.1. Classification (GTDB taxonomy): domain Bacteria; phylum Actinomycetota; class Actinomycetes; order Streptomycetales; family Streptomycetaceae; genus Streptomyces; species Streptomyces viridosporus. The sequence continues at coordinate 3,504 of NZ_MSGP01000174.1, read as the reverse complement.
ACCGAGTGTCCAGTGATGCCCGAAAAATTCATGAGGTCGGTGGGAACGGGGGCCGGGGCCCTGCTCAGCACAGCGACACCGCCTCATCGGCCCCCTCCGGCCATGCCGCCAAGGGGGTGAATCCCTGGTGGCCGCACTCGCCGAAGACCGTGACCGGGGCGCCGCCCGACAGGGCGACCAGGCGCCACAGGCCGGGGCGGGACCGCGCGGCCGGGGCGACCGGCAGGGCCGTGTCCCCGTCGGCGTCCGCCAGCTGCCAGCCGTCACCGTCCGGGACCGGTACCACCCGGTCCAGGGTCACCGGGACCGAGTCCAGCCAGGGGTCGTCGCACAGCGCCTCGCCGTAGCGGACGACCGCCCGGGCCGTCGTCGTCCCCGGTGGCCGCGCCGCCGTGGGCGCGGGCGGCGCGAACCGCTCGCCCAGGGCCGCCCGCGGCTGCCTCGCGCCCGGGTACGCGGACAGCTCCGCGTCCAGGGCCAGCCCGACCGGCAGGGTGATCTCGGGGGCGCGGCCCGCGGCCCCGTAGAAGAGGAGCAGTGCCGTGCGCCGCGAGTCCGTGCCGTACAGCCAGATGCGGCGGGTGGTCAGGCGGGCGTCCGCCGTGTCGTACTGGGCGAGGACCAGCCAGCGGTCCCGTACCGGCGGGCCGTCCGCCGAGGCGGGCAGGCCGATGCGGGAGCGGACCGTCGCGGCGAGGCCCTCCGGCAGCCGCTCGCGGTGCAGCCAGCCCCGGCCGAGGAGGTGGAGCAGCGCGCACTCCTCCAGCAGCCGCACCGGCCAGTTCGGTCCGGTGCCCGGCAGCGCCCCCAGCTCCCGCACCCGGGCGGCCAGCCCCGGCGCCTGGGCGTCGACCATGCGGGCCGCCGTCTCCTCCCACAGGCCGTACCCGGACTGCTCCGCCGCCGCCAGTCCGCCGCGGAGCAGATCCGCCAGGCGCTGCTCCAGTTCCGCCGCGCCCGCGGTGACCCGCTCGGCGCGGCGCTCCGCCCTGCGCCGTGCCGCCTCCGGGTCGGCGGACCCGGACGGGGGGCTCGGGGAGCCCGCGGTCCGTCCCCGCTCCGTGCTCCCGCGCCGGCCCGCGAGCCACTGCTCCGCCCACTCCGGGGCCTCCGCCCGCGGCACCGCCCCGTCTTCGCCCGCCCAGAGCAGCAGCAGGCCGAGCGCGTGCTTGCACGGGGACCTACGACTCGGGCAACTGCACCGGTACGCGGGCCCGGAGGGGTCCGCGAGGTCGACGACCGTCCGGTACGGCTCGCTGCCGCTGCCCCCGCACAGCCCCCACACCGCCCCCTCGTCGGACCTGCCGGTCCCGGACCACGGACCGGCCGCACCGAGTCTGCCTCCCGCTTCGCGCGACGCGGTGTCAGGCGCCAGTGCCAGCACCCGGTCCGCGGTCCAGCGCACCCCCTGCTGAGTCATGCCGCCGACGTTATGTCCCGGCACTGACAATCGCTCCGGCGAGCGGGTCTTCGCAGGTCAGCGCGATTGTCAGTGGCGTGGTGCACGGTGGGTGGCAGATCCGAACCGGCCGAGCTGGAGGGGGACTCAGCCATGCCTGCGCCCGTTGAACGGACGTCCGTCGACCCGAGCCGGAACGGCTCCGCGCCCGCGAACCCGGGCACGGACGCCCCCCGTCCCGCCCCGGGGTCACAGGCGCTGCGGCCGCACGCGGAGGACGCCTTCGCCGCCGAACTCGCCGCGCTGGCGGCACAGGACGACCGCCCGCGCCCGGCCCGCTGGCGGCTCTCGCCGTGGGCCGTCGCGACCTACCTGCTCGGCGGCACCCTGCCGGACGGCACGGTGGTCACACCGAAGTACGTCGGCCCGCGCCGCATCGTCGAGGTCGCCGTGTCCACGCTCGCCACCGACCGCGCCCTGCTGCTGCTCGGTGTGCCCGGCACCGCGAAGACCTGGGTGTCCGAGCACCTGGCCGCGGCGGTCAGCGGCGACTCGACCCTGCTGGTGCAGGGCACGGCGGGCACACCGGAGGAGGCCGTCCGCTACGGCTGGAACTACGCCCGGCTGCTCGCCCAGGGTCCCAGCCGTGACGCCCTGGTGCCCAGTCCGGTGATGCGGGCCATGGCGGAGGGGACGACGGCCCGCGTCGAGGAGCTGACCCGCATGCCGGCCGACGTCCAGGACACGCTCATCACCATCCTGTCGGAGAAGACCCTGCCCATACCGGAGCTGGGCGAGGAGGTGCAGGCGGTCCGCGGCTTCAACCTGATCGCCACGGCCAACGACCGCGACCGCGGCGTCAACGACCTGTCCAGCGCCCTGCGCCGCCGCTTCAACACCGTGGTGCTGCCGCTGCCGGAGACCCCCGAGGCGGAGGTCGACATCGTCTCGCGCCGGGTGGACCAGATCGGCCGCTCCCTCGACCTGCCGGCCGTGCCCGACGGCATCGACGAGATCCGCCGTGTCGTCACCGTCTTCCGCGAGCTGCGCGACGGGATCACCACCGACGGCCGGACGAAGCTGAAGTCGCCCAGCGGCACGCTGTCGACCGCCGAGGCGATCTCCGTCGTCACCCACGGGCTGGCCCTCGCCGCCCACTTCGGCGACGGCGTACTGCGGGCCGGGGACGTCGCCGCGGGCATCCTCGGCGCGGTCGTCCGCGACCCGGCGGCGGACCGCGTCGTCTGGCAGGAGTACCTGGAGACCGTCGTCCGTGAGCGCGACGGCTGGAAGGACTTCTACCGGGCCTGCCGGGAGGCCGGCGCGTGAGCGAGGGGGCGAGGGACACGGACCGGGGGCCGGCCGGGCCGCTGCTGCTCGGGGTGCGGCACCACGGGCCGGGGTCGGCGCGGGCGGTGCGGGCGGCGCTGGACGAGGCCCGGCCGGGGATCGTGCTGATCGAGGGGCCGCCCGAGGCCGATCCGCTGATCCCGCTCGCCGCGGAGGAGGGCATGCGGCCGCCGGTCGCCCTGCTCGCCCACGCCGTGGACGAGCCCGGCCGCTCGGCCTTCTGGCCGCTGGCCGAGTTCTCCCCGGAGTGGGTCGCGATCCGCTGGGCGCTGGAGCACGCGGTCCCGGCCCGCTTCATCGACCTGCCGGCCGCCCACACGCTGGCGTGGGGGAAGGACACGGGGGCGGACGGGACGGACGGACCGGGGCCCGGCTCCGGCCCCGGTGACGAGCCCGGTGCCGCGGAGGAGCCCGGCACCGGGGACGGCGCCGGTCCGGGTGCCGAGGTGCGGGTCGATCCGCTGGGGGCGCTCGCCGACGCCGCCGGGTACGACGACCCCGAGCGGTGGTGGGAGGACGTCGTCGAGCACCGGGGCGTGGGGAAGGGCGACGCGCTCGCGCCGTTCACCGCGCTGGAGGAGGCCATGACGGCGCTGCGGGAGACGTACGGCGGCGGGGGACACGACCGGGACCCGGTGCGCGAGGCGTACATGCGGCTCCAGGTCCGGGCCGCGCGGCGGGAGTTCGAGGACGGCGTGGCCGTGGTGTGCGGGGCCTGGCACGTGCCCGCGTTGCGGCGGCGCACCACCGTCGCC
>NZ_MSGP01000173.1 GCF_002078235.1 Streptomyces viridosporus | reverse complement strand
GGAAGAGCACGTGACGGCCCGCCCCGGGCCGTCACGTGCTCTTCCCCCGTCGTGGTCATGCCTCCCAGCCTACGGGCGCCCGGCGCCGCTTTTCCGGCGAGTTTCCACCACCGGACCAGACCACACAGGGTGACCGTTCGGATGCGATACGGCCTGAAATCCCTCGAACTGATGAATCGATCACCGTTCGAGGGGGGAAGCAGCCATTCCGCCCGGACGGTATGCCTGTGACACACGCACCCGGCAAGTACGCCGACTTCGAAGGCCTGCGCGAACAGGCGGTGGCACTGCGACGCGCGGGACTGAGCCGCCGCCAGATCCGCGACCGGCTCCACATCGACAACAACGACCTCCTCAACCGCCTGCTGGAGGGCGAACCGGCCCCCGAATGGACGAAGCGCCCGAACGCGAAGGACGACCTACGGGACAAGGCGAGGGAACTGCGCCTCCAGGGCTGGACGTACGACCGGATCCAGGCCGAGCTCGGCTGCTCCAAGAGCTCGATCTCGCTGTGGGTGCGGGACCTGCCGAAGCCCGAGCGACGCGACCCGACGGAGCAGGCGAAGCTGGCGGCTCGGAAGAGATGGGAACACGAGCTGGCGGTCCGCGACGAGAAACGGCAGCGAACCAAGGCGGCCGCCGCGAGCGAGATCGGCACCCTGAGCGCCCGGGAGCTGTTCCTCGCCGGAGTCGCCCTCTACTGGGCCGAGGGAACCAAGGACAAACCTTACGCTCGGCGAGAACGCGTCGCGTTCGTCAACAGTGACCCCGACGTGATCCGCCTCTTCCTCGCCTGGCTCGCCCTACTCGGAGTGGAGCGGGAGCACATCAGGTACCACGTGATGATTCACGAGTCGGCCGATGTCGAAGCCGCCGAGAGCTACTGGGCGGACCTGGTCCGAGCCAACGGGGGCACCTTCGGCAAGACGACACTGAAACGGCACAACCCGAAGACCGTGCGCAAGAACACGGGAAGCGACTACCGCGGGTGCCTCGTCCTCACCGTGCGACAGAGCAGTGACCTGTACCGTCGCATCGAAGGCTGGTGGTACGGCATAGTAGGTGCTGCCTCCGCAGCCGATCCAAAGAATCGGACATAGCGGTAATCCCGGGTCGTCTAAGGGCAAGACGTCAGATTTTGGTTCTGATCATGGGGGTTCGAGTCCTCCCCCGGGAGCATGTGCTGGGTTCGGGTCCTGACTGGTGACATCACCGTCAGGGCCCGCACTCATGCCCCCCTCGAAACCCCCCGGTATCCTGCGGTTGTCCACCCCCACCCAACACAGCCGAAGGGCATCCCGTGAGCGCCAACCGCCCGGCAGCCGTCGTCGTTCTCGCAGCGGGTGAGGGCACCCGTATGAAGTCGGCCACACCGAAGGTCCTGCACGACATCTGTGGCCGTTCCCTGGTGGGCCATGTGCTCGCCGCCGCCGGTGAACTCGAGCCGGAGAACCTGGTCGTCGTCGTGGGGCACGCCCGCGAGCAGGTGACCGCCCACCTCGCCGAGGTCGCCCCCGAGGTCCGCACCGCCGTCCAGGCGCAGCAGAACGGCACCGGTCACGCCGTGCGGATGGGTCTGGAGGAGCTGGGCGGCGCGGTCGACGGGACCGTGGTCGTGGTCTGCGGTGACACTCCGCTGCTGACCGGTGGGACGCTGCGGCGGCTGGCCGCCACGCATGTCGCCGACGGGAACGCGGTGACGGTGCTGACGGCGGAGGTGCCGGACGCGACCGGGTACGGGCGGATCGTGCGGGACGACGGCGGGGCCGTGACCGCGATCGTGGAGCACAAGGACGCGACCGACGAGCAGCGGGTGATCCGGGAGATCAACTCGGGTGTGTTCGCGTTCGACGGGGCGTTGCTGGCGGATGCGTTGAAGCAGGTGCGGACGGACAACAGTCAGGGTGAGGAGTACCTGACGGACGTGCTCGGCATCCTGCGGGAGGCGGGTCACCGGGTGGGTGCGTCGGTGGCGGGTGATCACCGGGAGATCGCGGGGATCAACAACCGGGTGCAGTTGGCCGAGGCGCGGCGGATCCTGAACGACCGGCTGCTGACCGCCGCCATGCTGTCCGGGGTGACGGTGGTGGATCCCGCGACGACGTGGGTGGATGTGGCGGTGACGTTCGAGCAGGACGTGGTGGTGCATCCGGGGACGCAGTTGCACGGGTCGACGCATCTGGCCGAGGGCTGTGAGGTGGGTCCGAACTCGCGGTTGACGGACACGCGTGTGGGGGCCGGTGCCCGGGTGGACAACACGGTGTCCCTGGGTGCGGAGGTGGGTCCCGAGGCGACGGTGGGGCCGTACGCGTATCTGCGTCCGGGGACGCGTCTGGGCCGCAAGGGCAAGATCGGTACGTACGTGGAGACGAAGAACGCGTCGATCGGTGAGGGGACGAAGGTTCCGCACCTGTCGTACGTGGGTGACGCGACGATCGGCGACTTCTCGAACATCGGTGCGGCGAGTGTGTTCGTGAACTATGACGGGGAGCACAAGCACCACACGACCGTCGGCTCGCACTGCAAGACGGGTTCGGACAATATGTTTGTGGCGCCTGTCACGGTCGGGGACGGTGCCTACACGGCTGCCGGTTCGGTGATCACGAAGGACGTGCCGCCCGGTTCGCTGGCCGTGGCCCGTGGTCAGCAGCGGAATATCGAGGGTTGGGTGGCGCGCAAGCGTCCGGGGAGCGCTGCCGCGAAGGCGGCGGAGGAGGCGTCCCGGGGGTCGGCCGAGGAGGGGTGACCGGAAACCGGTGCCCCGGGCACGGCGTACCGTGATAAGTGCACACCTGCACCCCTACCAGCTGTGATGACCTCTCGCTCTGCCGGCGACGGGGTTTCTCGAGACCCAGCTGCGAGACCTCTGAGGAGAAAGTGCTGTGACCGGGATCAAGACGACCGGCGAGAAGAAGATGATGTTCTTCTCCGGGCGCGCCCACCCCGAGCTTGCCGAGGAGGTCGCCCACCAGCTGGGTGTCGGGGTCGTCCCGACGAAGGCCTTCGACTTCGCCAATGGTGAGATCTATGTGCGGTACCAGGAGTCGGCTCGTGGTGCCGACTGTTTCCTGATCCAGAGCCACACTGCTCCGATCAACAAGTGGATCATGGAGCAGTTGATCATGATTGACGCGCTGAAGCGCGCGTCGGCGAGGTCCATCACGGTCATCGTGCCGTTCTACGGTTACGCGCGGCAGGACAAGAAGCACCGGGGTCGTGAACCGATCTCGGCGCGTCTGATCGCGGATCTGATGAAGACGGCGGGTGCCGACCGTCTCCTCACGGTGGACCTGCACACGGACCAGATCCAGGGGTTCTTCGACGGGCCCGTCGACCACCTCTTCGCGCTGCCGCTGCTCGCGGACTACGTGGGGGCGAAGGTGGACCGGGAGAAGCTGACGGTGGTGTCGCCGGACGCGGGTCGTGTGCGGGTGGCGGACCGTTGGTGCGACCGGCTGGGTGCGCCGCTGGCGATCGTGCACAAGCGCCGGGACAAGGACGTGGCGAACCAGGTCACCGTGCACGAGGTGGTCGGTGAGGTGAAGGGCCGCGTGTGCGTGCTGGTGGACGACATGATCGACACCGGTGGCACGATCTGCGCCGCGGCGGACGCGCTGTTCGCGCACGGTGCGGAGGACGTGATCGTGACGGCGACGCACGGTGTGCTGTCGGGTCCGGCGGCGGACCGGCTGAAGAACTCGCGGGTGAGCGAGTTCGTGTTCACGGACACGCTGCCGACGCCGAAGGAGCTGGGCGAGACCCTGGACAAGATCAAGGTGCTGTCGATCGCGCCGACGATCGCGCGTGCGGCGCGTGAGGTGTTCCAGGACGGTTCGGTGACGAGCCTGTTCGACGAGCAGTAATTCGACGATCAGCAAGGGGTCGCGCGGGGCGGTCGGTGCGCTCCGGTGATCGTTTTGGGTACGGCCTCCCGGTCCGAGTAGACTGCTGCAGTTGCTCGGCGAGGGAGGCCGTACCGCTTCTTGCGGGTGGTGCGGTGGTCCGTTATCGACGCGCTCTTCGTAGCAGGCCGTTCGTGGCCGGGTGACCTCCCCCGAGCTCCAAGGGGCAGGGGGTACCCCCAGTCCGTCTTTCTGACTTCGAGGAGTGAACATGGCCGACGTGAAGATCCACGCCGAGACGCGCACCGAGTTCGGCAAGGGTGCCGCCCGCCGTATCCGCCGTGACGGCAAGGTTCCGGGTGTGGTGTACGAGCACGGTCTCGAGCCGCTGCACGTCACGCTGCCGGGTCACGAGCTGCTGCTGGCGCTGCGTACGTCGAACGTGCTGATCGAGCTGCTCATCGACGGCAAGGAGACCCAGCTGGCGATCCCGAAGGCCGTGCAGCGCGACCCGCTGAGGGGCTTCCTGGAGCACGTGGACCTGCTGATGGTGAAGCGCGGCGAGATCGTCCAGGTGGAGATCCCGGTGCAGCCCGAGGGCGAGCTGGCCCCGGGTGGCAACCTGCTGGAGCACGTGCTGCCGGCGCTGCCGGTCGCGGCCGAGGCCACGCGCATCCCGGACTACCTGACGGTGTCCATCGCGGGTCTGGAGGCCGGTGCCTCGGTCCTGGCGAAGGACATCGCGCTCCCCGAGGGCGTGAAGCTGGCCGTGGACGAGGACGCCGTGGTGCTGCAGGTGCTGGCCGCGCAGGCGGAGGAGGCGCCTGAGGGCGAAGAGGGCGAAGAGGCCTGATCCTCTGCCAGTCGTCGTTTCGTCGGCCGCTGTTCCCGTGCGGGGCAGCGGCCGACGCGTATGAAGGAGACATGGACGTGACGACCGATGCGGCGGCTCCCTGGTTGATCGTGGGTCTGGGCAATCCGGGGCCGGAGTACGCGATGAACCGGCACAACGTGGGCTTCATGGTGGCGGATCTGCTGGCGGAGCGGATGGGGGGACGGTTCAAGCGGGCCGGGAAGGCTCAGGCGCAGGTGGTGGAGGGGCGGATCGGGCCGCCGGGGCCGGCGAACCGGCGGGTGGTGCTGGCGAAGCCGATGTCGTACATGAACCTGTCGGGCGGGCCGGTGAACGCGCTGCGGGAGTTCTACAAGGTGCCGGTGGCCCATGTGGTGGCGATCCACGACGAGTTGGACATCGGGTACGGCGTGCTGCGGTTGAAGCTGGGCGGCGGGGACAACGGGCACAACGGGTTGAAGTCGATGACGAAGGCGTTCGGGGCGGACTACCACCGGGTGCGGTTCGGGATCGGTCGTCCGCCGGGGCGGATGCAGGTGGCGGACTTCGTGCTGCGGGACTTCTCGTCGGCGGAGCGCAAGGAGCTGGACTACTTCGTGGACCGGGCGGCGGACGCGGTGGAGTGTCTGGTATCCGAGGGGCTGGAGCGGGCGCAGAGCGCGTACAACTCGTGATCCGCGGAGCGCCTGCGACTCGTGACCCGCGGCCTGCTGATCGCATGCGTCCCGCGGCCTGCTGATCGCATGCGTCCCGCGGTCTGCTGATGAGTACATCTGTTGACTTGTCCCTCACCGGAGTTGACCGGCCGCGAGGTCATGGCCAAGGATCGCCGCCATGCCTTCTGCGGTCCACTCCTCCCGGGGCCCTTCCCCCGTGCTGCGGCTGTGCCGGTTCGCGGCGATGGGCACGGTCGCCGCGCTGATCCTGGTCGCCGGGGTGTGGGCGTCGTGGGGCACGGCGCAGTACGCGATGCTGACCAAGGGGCGCGAGCGCGGCACGGTCGAGGTGAGGCGGTGCGGTGCGCAGACGTGCGCGGGGCCGTACGCGCCGTTGTCGCGGGGGTCGCAGCCGCGGGCGGAGGTCGTGCTGGAGAGATCGGTGGCCGTGGAGGAGGGCGGGACCTACCCGGTGGTGCTGGAGCCGGACGGTGAGCGCGCGGTCCGTTCCGGTCCCGCCGGGATCCTGTACGCGTGGGTTCCGCTGGGCGGGGCGCTGCTGCTGGCGTCGGTGGTGGTGGCGGGTGGGCTGCTGCGGACGCGGGTCGCGTGGGTGCTGGCGTCGTCGGGTGCGGCGCTGCTCACGGCGGCTTTCCTGGTGATCTGAGGCGCGGGCGGCGCGGTGAGCCGCCCGGATGCGGCGGTGCCCCCGAGCCTTCCACCGGCTCGGGGGCACCGCCGTGTCGGGGTGTGCGGTCAGCCGGTGTTGCGCAGGCCGGCCGCGACGCCGTTGACGGTCAGCAGCAGGGCCCGGGAGAGCAGCGGGTCGGGCTGCTCTCCCGCGGCGGCGGCGTCGCGCTGGCGCTTGAGGAGGGCGACCTGGAGGTAGGAGATGGGGTCCAGGTAGGCGTCGCGGATGGCGAAGGTCTGCTTCAGAACCGGGTCGGCGTCCAGGAGTTCCTGCTCGCCGGTGACGCGCAGCACCTCGGCGACGGTCAGTTCGTGCTCGGCCTCGATGGTGTCGAAGACGTGCTTGAGGTGGTCGGGGACGAGGGTGTCGACGTAGTGCCGGGCGATGCGCAGGTCGGTCTTGGCGAGGGTCATCTCGACGTTGGAGATGAAGTTGCGGAAGAAGTGCCACTGCTGGTGCATCTCGTCGAGCACGGTGTCCAGGCCGGCCTCGCGCAGGGCCTTCAGGCCGGATCCGACGCCGAACCAGCCGGGCACGATCTGTCGGGACTGGGTCCAGCCGAACACCCAGGGGATGGCGCGCAGTCCGTCGAGCGAGACGCCCGAGCCGGGGCGACGGGAGGGCCGTGAGCCCAGGTGCAGGTCGGCGAGCTGGTCGACCGGGGTGGAGGCCAGGAAGTACGTCGGCAGGTCGGGGTCCTCGACGAGCCGGCGGTAGGCGGCGTGGGCGGCGTCGGAGACGACGTCCATGGCGGCGTCCCAGCGGGCGAGGGCCTCGACGGACTGGCGGGGCGCGGTGTGCAGGGCGGAGGCCTGGAGGGTGGCGGCGACGGACAGTTCCAGGTTCTCCCGGGCGAGGGCCGGGATGAGGTACTTGTCGGAGATGACCTCGCCCTGTTCGGTGACCTTGATCTCGCCCTCGAGGGTGCCCCAGGGCTGGGCGAGGATGGCGTCGTGGGTGGGGCCGCCGCCGCGGCCGACGGTGCCGCCGCGGCCGTGGAAGAGGCGCAGCCGGACGCCGTAGCGGTGGGCGACGTCGCGCAGGCGGCGCTGGGCGCGGTGGATCTCCCACTGGCTGGTGGTGATGCCGCCGAACTTGGAGGAGTCGGAGTAGCCGAGCATGACCTCCTGGACGTCGCCGCGCAGGGCGACCAGGCGCCGGTAGGAGGGGTCGGCGAGCATGTCCTCGAGGATGGTGTCGGCGGCCTTGAGCTCGTCGGTGGTCTCCAGCAGGGGGACGATGCCGATCTTCGCCCAGCCGGCGTGCAGGTCGACGAGTCCGGCCTCCCTCGCCAGTACGGCGGCGGCGAAGACGTCGTCGGCGCCCTGGCACATGGAGATGATGTAGGACTCGACGACCTCGGGGCCGAAGACCTCCAGGGCGCGCTTGACGGTCTGGAAGACGCCGAGGGTCTTCTCGCCGGCCGCGTCCACGGGGGCCGGGGTGGGGGCCAGTGGCCTGCGGGACCTGAGTTCCTTGGCGAGGAGCTTGGCGCGGTAGTCGCGGGGCATGTCGGCGTAGCGCCAGGATTCCTCGCCGAGCCGGTCGAAGAGCTGGCCGAGGGCGTGGTGGTGGGCGTCGGCGTGTTCGCGGACGTCCATGGTGGCGAGCTGGAGGCCGAAGGCGGCGAGGGTGCGGATGGTGCGGGCGAGGCGGCCGTCGGCGAAGAGGCCGCCGCGGTGTTCGCGCAGGGAGGTCTGGACGATCCGCAGGTCGGCGAGGAGTTCGCCGGTGCCGAGGTAGTCGCGGCCGGGTTCGTGGGGGGTGCCCTTGGCGAGGCGGAGCTTGGTGTTCTCCAGCTTCTGCCGGATGCAGGTGACCTTGAGCCGGTAGGGCTCCTCGGCGTTGAGGCGCTTGTAGCGGGGGCTGATCTCGGGGAGGTGGTCGAGGTCGGCCTGGAGGGAGGTGAGGAGTTCCTCGGTGGCGCCGGTGTAGCGGATGGAGTTGGAGAGGAGGCCGCGCAGTTCGTCGATCATCTCCAGGGCGTCGTTGATGCCGTGTTCGTGCTGGAGGATGAGGACGTCCCAGGTGACCTGGGGGGTGACGTTGGGGTTGCCGTCGCGGTCGCCGCCGATCCAGGTGCCGAAGGTGAGGGGGCGGGTGTCGTCGGGGAGGTGGATGCCGGCGCGTTCCAGTTCGGCGGTGAGGTCCTCGAGGACGTCGCCGACCGCGCCGGCGTGGAGTTCGTCGAGGTAGTAGATGGCGTTGCGGGCCTCGTCGGTGGGTTCGGGGCGGGCCACGCGCAGTTCGTCGGTCTGCCAGACGAGGTCGATGTTCTCGGCGAGCCGGGTGTCGAGGCGGCGCCGGTCGGACTCGATGACGGGGGTGTCGAGGAGGGCGGCGATCCGGCGGAGCTTGTTGAGGACGGAGCGGCGGGCGGCCTCGGTGGGGTGGGCGGTGAAGACGGGGCGGACGTTGAGGTGCCGCACGGTCTCGCGCAGGTGGTCGGGGTCGGCGTCCTTGAGCCGGTCGGCGGTGCGGGCGAGCAGTCCGCCCTCGGCGGCGCGGCGGGCGCGCAGTTCGCGGCCGCGGTGGACCTGTTCGGTGACGTTGGCCAGGTGGAAGTAGGTGGAGAAGGCGCGGACCAGCTTGGCCGCGGTCTGCAGTTCGGTGCCGCGCAGCAGTTCGGCGGCGGCCTCGCCGTCCTCGCGGGTGAGGCGGCGGACCTTCTCGACGAGGTCCAGCAGCTCCGGGCCCTCCTGCCGGACGAGGGTCTCCCCGAGGAGGTCGCCCAGTCGGCGGATGTCGGCGCGCAGTTCGCTGCTCGTCGTCGTGGTCTGGTCGTCGGCACTGCTCACAGGTGCGGCTCCTTGCAGTGTTGAAGCTCGTCTGGGAGGGAACCCGAACGGCGTCTCGCGCGGCGGGAGCCGCTTACGGGCCGGACGTCCGGGAAGAAATCAGAGCGGACCGCGCTGTCCGACCGACTTCCAGGATAGGTGTCGACCCGGACGCGCAGGCCCACGGGCTCTTGCCGCCGGGCGACGCACTGCCATACTTACGTTGCCGTAGGTTACGGGACCGTAGGAAGGACGCACGGTCTCCGTGGCCGGGCACATCACCCTCATCCCACATACCCCACAGGGGACACGTATGACCTCGAGTTCCGATGTGATCGACGAAGAGACGAAGAAGGACCGGTCCGAGGGCGGGGCGCTGCCCTCCGCCACCCTGGGCGGGGAGAGCAAGCGTTCGGTCGAGCAGATCACGCTGCTGCTCTTCATCGCCGTCCCGTTCCTGGCGCTGCTGGCGGCGGTTCCGCTGGCGTGGGGCTGGGGGGTGAGCTGGCTGGACCTCGGTCTGCTGGTCTTCTTCTACTTCCTCGGGTGCCACGGCATCACCATCGGCTTCCACCGCCACTTCACCCACGGCTCGTTCAAGGCCAAGCGGCCGTTGAAGATCGCGCTGGCCGTCGCCGGCTCCATGGCGGTCGAGGGTCCGCTGGTGCGCTGGGTGGCCGATCACCGCAAGCACCACAAGTTCTCCGACGCCGAGGGCGATCCGCATTCGCCGTGGCGGTACGGGGAGACGGTCCCGGCGCTGCTCAAGGGCCTGTGGTGGGCGCACATCGGGTGGATGTTCGACGAGGAGCAGACGCCGCAGGAGAAGTACGCGCCGGATCTGATCAAGGACAGGACGCTGCGGGCGATCTCCCGTCAGTTCGTGCTGTGGACGATCGTGTCGCTGGCGCTGCCGGCGCTGATCGGCGGTCTGGTCACGATGTCGTGGTGGGGCGCGTTCACCGCCTTCTTCTGGGGGTCACTCGTCCGGGTGGCGTTGCTGCACCACGTGACGTGGTCGATCAACTCGATCTGCCATGCGGTCGGCAAGCGCCCGTTCAAGTCGCGGGACCGTTCGGGCAACGTGTGGTGGCTGGCGATCCTGTCCTGCGGCGAGTCCTGGCACAACCTGCACCACGCCGATCCGACCTCGGCGCGGCACGGGGTGGAGCGCGGGCAGCTCGATTCGAGCGCCCGTCTGATCCGCTGGTTCGAGCGGCTGGGCTGGGCGTACGACGTGCGGTGGCCGTCACGCTCGCGTATCGATTCGCGCCGTCATACGGCGGAAGGCGACGCCCGGCGGGGGAAGGAAACCGTGAAGGCGGCATGATGGTCGCCGTGGCGACCGACTCCAGCAGCACCCCGAGCAATGACAAGCCGCGGCGTGTGCGCCGCACCCGGATGACCGGTGCCGAGCGCCGCCAGCAGCTGTTGGAGATCGGCCGCACCCTGTTCGCGGCCAAGGGCTTCGAGGGCACGTCGGTGGAGGAGATCGCGGCGAAGGCCGGGGTCTCCAAGCCGGTGGTGTACGAGCACTTCGGCGGCAAGGAGGGCCTGTACGCGGTGGTGGTGGACCGCGAGATGCGGCGGCTGCTGGACATGGTGACGAGTTCCCTGACGGCGGGGCATCCGCGGGAGCTGTGCGAGCAGGCGGCGTTCGCGCTGCTGGACTACATCGAGGAGTACACGGACGGTTTCCGCATCCTGGTCCGTGACTCCCCCATCCCCCAGTCGACGGGTTCCTTCGCCTCGCTGATCTCGGACATCGCCACCCAGGTGGAGGACATCCTGGGCCGCGAGTTCAAGAGCCGGGGCTTCGACCCCAAGCTGGCGCCGCTGTACGCGCAGGCGCTGGTCGGGATGGTCGCCCTGACCGGTCAGTGGTGGCTGGACGTGCGCAAGCCGAAGAAGGCGGAGGTGGCGGCCCACCTGGTGAACCTGGCCTGGCACGGCCTGGACGGGCTGGAGCAGAAGCCGCGGCTGATCGGGCACCGGAAGTCCTAGGGGGCGTCGTTCGGCTCGTGCCGCGGGGCGCGGGGCTCCAGGAACTCCAGCCGGTTGCCCACCGGGTCCTCGGAGTAGAAGCGTCGGTGGCCCGGAAGATCGTCGTCCCAGGTGACGGGGGCTCCGTGGGCCTTCAGCCGGGCGGCGTACGCGTCGATCCCGGTGACCCTCAGGCCGGGGTGGGCCTTCCGCGCGGGCCGGAAGTCCGGCTCGATCCCCAGGTGGAGCCGCACGGCTCCGGCCCGGAACCAGCAGCCGCCGCGCGCGGCGAGGACCGGCGGCTCGGGGATCTCGGTCATGCCGAGGACGGCGGTGTAGTACCCGCGCAGCCGCTCCTCGGAGCCGGGCGGCGCGGCCGGCTGGCGTGGTCGACGGCGGTGATCACGGTCATGCCTCCTTGACGGCCACGGCGAAGATCCGCCGGAACGGGAACGGGGTGCCGTGCGCCCCGGCCGGATAGGCGGCGCGCAGGGCGGTGCGGTACTCCGCCACGAACTCCTCCCGCGCCTCGGGGTCGTCGGCGAGGGCGGTCAGGACGGGGCGCAGGGCGGTGCCCCCGGCCCAGTCCAGGACGGGGTCCTCGCCCGTCAGCAGGTGGACGTACGTCGTCTCCCACACGTCGGCCGTGCAGCCGAGGCCGGTCAGCCGTTCCAGGTACTCCTCCGGCCGGAGCACGGCCCCGGCGTGGCGCAGGACGCCGTCGAGGCGGGCGCGCCGGTGCGGGGCGGCGGCGAGTTCGCGCAGGAGGGTGTGGCTGGGGGCGTCGAAGTTGCCGGGCACCTGGAAGGCGAGGGTGCCGCCGGGGGCGAGCCCGGCGATCCAGTCGCCGAACCGCTCCGCGTGCCCGGGGACCCACTGGAGGGTGGCGTTGCTGACGATCAGGTCGTACGGCCGGTCCGGTGTCCAGGTGCGGACGTCGGCGTGGGCGAAGTCGAGCCGGCCGCCCCCGGGGGTGGGGCCCTCGTGGTCGGTGCGGGCCGCGTCGAGCATCTCGGGCGAGTTGTCGTAGCCGGTGACGCGGGCGGTGGGCCAGCGGCCGGCGAGCAGGGCGGTGACGTTGCCGGCGCCGCAGCCCAGGTCGGCGATGCGGGGCGGGTCGCCGGGCAGGTCGGGGACGCGGGCGAGGAGGTCGGTGAAGGGCCGGGTGCGGTGGCCGGCGTGGCGCAGGTACTGGGCGGGGTCCCAGGTGGGACCGGTGGCCGCGGGCATGGAGCCTCCCGGTGCTGACGGACTGCGTCCAGCTTCGCCCCCCATTTACCTCGACGTCAAGACACTTCACATCAAGAGACTTCACGTCGACACAACCACTACACTGATCCGCATGGAGGACGAGGTCGATCGGCTGGTCGCAGCGTGGCGCCGGGAGCGCCCGGACCTCGACGTGGAACCGCTCGAGGTGCTCAGCCGGGTGAGCAGACTGGCCCGGCACCTGGACCGGGCGCGCCGGCTCGCCTTCGCCGAGCACCACCTGGAGTCCTGGGAGTTCGACGTCCTGACCGCGCTGCGCCGCGCGGGCACCCCGTACCAGCTCTCGCCCGGCCAGCTCCTCACCCAGACCCTGGTCACCTCGGGCACGATGACCAACCGCATCGACCGCCTCGCCAAGAAAGGGCTGGTGGCGCGGCTGCCCGACCCCAGCGACCGGCGCGGTGTGCTGGTCCGGCTCACGGACGAGGGCCGCGACCGCGCCGACCAGGCGCTGGCCGGGCTGCTGGCCCAGGAGCGGGCCATCCTCGCGGAGCTCTCCCCCGCGCAGCGCGGTGAACTGGCCGGGCTGCTACGCCAGTTGACCGCCCCGTTCGACAACATCCCCGGTTGACGGCCGGTCCAGGTCGACGGGCCCGACGCCCGCCCGGCGGGCGAGGGCGACGGCGGCGAGGGTGGAGTGCACCCCCAGTTTGCCCAGGACGTTCTGCATGTGGGTGCGCACGGTGTGCGGGGACAGGAACAGGCGCTCGGCGACCGCTTTGCGCCCCAGCCCCGCCACCATGCACCGCAGCACTTCCCGCTCCCTCGGGGTCAGGGACTCCACGAGCCGTTCGCTCTCGGTGCGGTGCCTGCGGGCGGCGGTCAGTTCGCGCAGGACGCCGGTGAGCAGCGCGGGCGGCAGGTGCGTCTCGTCCCGCAGCACCCCGCGGATGACGGTGAGCAGCCGGTTCAGCGAGCAGTCCTTGGCCACCCACCCGGAGGCTCCCGCCTGCAGGGCGAGCGCGGCCCGGCGCGGGTCGTCCTTCTCGGCGAGGACGACGATCCGCACCTGGGGCTGCGCCGAGCGCACCCCCGTGACCAGCGACATCCCGTCGACGAGCCCGTCCTCGTCGCCGTCCTGCACCGGCACGGCCGGCCGTCCGCCGGGCACCTTGCCGCCCAGATCGGCGTCGACGAGCAGGACGTCGAACCGCCGCCCCTCGGCGGCCGCCCGCTCCAGGCAGCGCAGCGCGGCCGGGCCGCTGCCCGCCGCGGACACGTCGACGTCCGGCTCTGCGGCCAGGGCCGCGGCCAGTGACTCGGCGAAGATGCGATGGTCGTCGACGACCAGGACTCGGATGCGAACCACGAAACCCCCTTCCCCAAGCTCTCCGTAGAGCAGGGGATTACCCCATCGTCGGAGGACGACACCGGCGCGGGTACGGCGCCGAGGCCCTCGTCACGGACTTTCCTGCTGGACACGGGACGGGTCGCCGCAACCGCACGGCCGCCGCCGCGGGTCGGCCGCCGCCCCGCCTCGGACGCCGTACCCGACTTCTCTCGCCCCCTGAACGGCGCCGGCCCCCACCGGCGCTGTTCATCAGAGTACGGGCGAGGCCCGGGAGCGGAAGGTTATTTGCAGAACTGGCGGGCTTGCGCGTTTATGGTGAGCCGCATGTTTCGTCTTGAGACAGAAGTCGACAAGGCCCGACGTGATCTGCTCCGCAGGCGCCTGAGGGACACCAACACGGCGGCCTCCCCGGTCCTGCGCGCCCTGCGCGGAACGCCGGCCGAACGGGAGTCGGCTTTGCACGTGTGGGCGTCGGGCGCGAACGGTGATCTCGCGGGCGGCCTGGTCGGCCACACCTGGACGACCTGGCTGCACGTGACCTACCTCTGGGTCGACGGACGCCACCGGGGGGCGGGTCTGGGCTCACTCCTGCTGGCGGAGGCGGAGCGCATCGCCTCCGCCGACCGCGGCTGCACCGCCGCCCGCGTGGAGACCTGGGACTTCCAGGCCCCGGAGTTCTACCGGAAGCAGGGCTACGAGGTGGTCTGCGTGATCCCCGACTACCCGCCGGGGATCACGGAGTACACGCTGACGAAGCGGCTGGGCTGAGCGGGGCGGCCGGAGCCGGTCCAGTGCCCCGGGGGGCGATGCCGACGCCGTGCGGCGCCCCGAAGCCGCGGGGACCGGTGGACGTCCTCACGGAGAGGGACGCGCCGTCGCCGGTCCCCGCGGCGGGCCGGGAGGGCTCAGCGCAGCCGTCGCGCCCCCGCAGACGGGACCGCCTCGAAGGTGCGGGGGGCCCGGAAGCCGGCCGCCGCGAAGGCCTCCTCCACCGCCTTGGTGATCACCGGGACGTCGGCCTCCTCGGCGAGCACGACGGCCGAGCCGCCGAAGCCGCCGCCGGTCATGCGGGCGCCCAGCGCACCCGCGCCCAGCGCCGTGTCGACGACCAGGTCGAGTTCGGGGCAGGAGACGCGGAAGTCGTCGCGCAGGGAGGCGTGGCCCTCGGCCAGGACGGGGCCGATGGCCCGGGTGTCGCCCGCCTCCAGGAACGCGACGACCCGTTCGACCCGCTCGTCCTCCGTGATCACGTGCCGGACCAGGCGGCGGACCTCCTCCTCGTCGCCCAGCCGCGCCAGCGCCGCCTCCAGCTCCGCGTACGGCACGTCCCTGAGCGCGTCGACGCCCAGCAGGGCCGCGCCCTTCTCGCAGCCGGCGCGGCGCTTGCCGTACTCGCCCTCGCTGTGGCTGTGCTCGACCCGGGTGTCGACGACCAGCAGGCGCATGCCCTCGGCGGCCAGGTCGAAGGGGATCTGCCGCTGGGAGAGGTCGCGGGTGTCGAGAAACAGGGCGTGGCCCTCTTCGCAGCAGGCCGAGGCCGTCTGGTCCATGATGCCGACGGGGGCGCCGACGTAGACGTTCTCCGCGCGCTGGCACAGCCGGGCCAGCTGCCAGCCGCGCAGGCCCAGGCCGAACAGGTCGTTCAGCGCGAGCGCCACGACCACCTCCAGGGCGGCCGACGACGACAGGCCCGCGCCCGCCGGGACCGTCGAGGCGAGGTGGACGTCCGCGCCGGTCACCGCGTGGCCGGCCTCGCGCAGGGCCCACACCACGCCCGCCGGGTAGGCGGTCCACCGCCTGTCGGACCCGGGCGCGAGGGCGTCCACCGCCAGCTCCGCCACCGGGTCGTCGACGTCGGCCGAGTGCAGGCGCAGGACGCCGTCGTCGCGGCGCGCGACCGCGGCGACGGCGGTGTGCGGCAGGGCGAACGGCATGACGAAGCCGTCGTTGTAGTCGGTGTGCTCGCCGATGAGGTTGACCCGGCCCGGTGCCGCCCACACCCCGTCCGGTGCGGCACCGTACAGCCGCTCGAACCGTTCGGCGACGGACCGTGCGGCGGCCTCGCTGGACTCGCTCATGCTCTGGCTCCCTGCCCCTTCGTCGTGCTCTCGGCGCGCTGCCGCGCGAACTGCCACGCGTCGGCGACGATCCCCGCGAGGTCCGTGCGCGACGGGTTCCAGCCCAGCTTCTCGTGGGCCGCGGCGGCCGACGCCACCAGGACCGCGGGGTCGCCGCCCCGGCGGGGGGCCACGACCTCGGGGATCGGGTGGCCGGTGACCTTGCGGACCGTCTCGATCACCTCGCGGACGGAGAAGCCGTTGCCGTTGCCGAGGTTGCAGATCAGGTGCTCGCCGGGCTCGGCGGCCCGCAGGGCCAGCAGATGGGCCTCGGCCAGGTCGGCGACGTGGATGTAGTCGCGTACGCAGGTGCCGTCCGGTGTCGGGTAGTCGTCGCCGTAGACGGAGATCGCCTCCCGCCTCCCCTGTGCCACCTGCAGCACGAGCGGGATCAGGTGCGACTCGGGGTCGTGGCGCTCGCCGTGCTGCCCGTACGCGCCGGCCACGTTGAAGTAGCGCAGGGAGACCGCGCCCAGCCCGTGCGCCGCCGCCTCACCGGTGATCATGTGGTCGACGGCGAGCTTCGAGGCCCCGTACGGGTTCGTGGGCCGGGTCGGGGCGGACTCCGTGATCGGGACCTGCTCCGGTTCGCCGTAGGTCGCCGCCGTGGAGGAGAACACCAGTCGGCGCACGCCCGCCGCGCGCATGGCCGCCAGCAGCGCCATGGTGCCGCCGACGTTGTTGTCCCAGTACTTCTCCGGCTTCACGACCGACTCGCCGACCTGCGAGAACGCGGCGAAGTGCAGGACGCCGTCGTAGGAGGAGTCCAGCCACTGGGCGGCCTCGCGGATGTCGCCCTCGACGAAGGAGGCTCCCGCGGGAACACCCTCGCGGAAGCCGGTGGAGAGGTTGTCGAGCACGACCACCTCGTGACCGGCCTCCAGCAGATGCTGGGCGACGACACCGCCGACGTAACCGGCACCGCCCGTCACCAGGTATTTCCCGCTCATGAGCTCGCTACCTCCCGCAGTCGCTCGGCCGCACGCTCCGGCGGCACGTCGTTGATGAACACATCCATACCGGACTCGGACCCCGCGAGGAACTTCAGCTTGCCGGTGGCGCGGCGGATGGTGAAAAGCTCGAGGTGGAGGGCGAAGTCGTCGCGCGTGACGCCGTCGAACTCCTCCAGCGGGCCGAACGGCGCCTGGTGCCAGGCCGCGATGTACGGCGTCGGCGGCTCCCCCGCGCCCTCCTTCCCCCCGTCCCGCCCGTCGAAGATCCGGTCGAAGCGCCTCAGCAGTTCCAGGTACACCCCGGGGAACTCCGCGCGCGCCGCCTCGTCGAGCCCGAGCAGGTCGGGCACCCGGCGCCTCGGGTACAGGTGGACCTCGTAGGGCCAGTGCGCCGCGTACGGCACGAAGGCGGCCCAGTGTTCCCCCTCCAGGACGACCCGTTCCCCGGAGAGTTCCCGCTCCAGCACGGCGTCGAAGAGGTTCTCCCCGCCGGTCGCCTCCTTGTGCGCGGCCACGTGACGCAGCATCAGGGCGGTCCGGGGGGTGGTGAAGGGGTAGGCGTAGATCTGTCCGTGCGGGTGCTGGAGGGTGACGCCGATCTCGGCGCCCCGGTTCTCGAAGCAGAACACCTGCTCGACGGAGGGCAGGTGGGACAGCTCGGACGTCCGGTCCGTCCACGCCTCCAGGACCAGCCGTGCCTGTCGTTCGCTCAGGTCGGCGAAGGAGGCGTCGTGGTCGGAGGTGAAGCAGACGACCTCGCACCGGCCCGAGTCCCCGGCCAGCGAGGGGAACCGGTTCTCGAAGACGACCACGTCGTACGACGCGTCGGGGATCTCGCTCAGCCGCTCGCCCCGGGAGGGGCACAGGGGGCACTGGTCGGCCGGCGGGTGGTAGGTGCGGCCCTGGCGGTGCGAGGCGACGGCTACCCGGTCGCCCAGCAGCGGGTCACGGCGGACCTCGGACGAGGTGACGGTGGCGTCCAACGGGCGGCGGTCGACCGCCTCACGCACGACGTCGTCACTCAGGTCGTAGTAGATGAGCTCGCGACCGTCGGCCAGTCGGGTCGAGGTCTTCTTCACGCCGGACGCTCCATTCGGGCCGCTCACCGCGGCACGTCACACACCGCTCCACATTCTTCCAACAGAACCCAACATACCAAAACACAACCCATCAGGACCATCGCTCATCACCATCAAACAAAAAACATCAACAGAAGCGTTCGACGACTGAACGCGGAGGAGCGGGTTCCGCCAGATGTCGGTTCGCGCACCGAAGCGCGAACACGTGCAGACCCGCACAAATCGCACGCCCCCATCCTCTCGGCGGCCGAACGACGAGGCCGAGGAGGGCGCCGACCTCAACCTGGGGGCCGGGCCGGGGACGCCGCTCCGGGGCCTGCTGTTCCCGCTGTGGCTGAGGCTGGGGCCGACGGCCCCGCCGCCGGGCGAGACCGGACGAGATCGGGCGAGACCGGACGAGAAACGGGAGGAGTGAACCGGCGTCACCCGGTGGCCCGGCGCCGACGCCGACGCGGGCGGGAAGCGCGACCCGGCACCGACGAGGTGCCGCCGTGCCCGTCCGTGCCGCTCCCGGGGGTTCCTCCCGGGCCCTCGGGGCACCGGGGAGGCCACACGTGCCCGCGGGTATGCGGCGGCCGCCCCGGCTCCGCCCCCCGACGCACCGCAGGCATCGCCCCCGCACCCGAGCCCGCACGGCCCCGCCGGGTCAGTCCTCCGCGGGCATCAATCCCCGTACCGCCCCCGCCCGGTCCAGCAGCCCCGTCCGTGCCGCCAGCGCCGCCGCCTCCAGCCGCGACCCCACGCCCAGTTTCATCAGGACCCGCTGCACATGCGTCCGCGCCGTCGACGGGGCGATGCCCATGCCCGCCGCGATCAGCCGGGTGTCCTCACCGTCGGCCACCCGCACCAGCACCTCCACCTCCCTCGGCGTCAGCATCCGCAACAGCCGCTGCCCCTCGTCGTCCGGCTGCGCCGCCGGGTTCAGCAGCTCGCCGAACGCCCCCTGCAGCAACTGCGGCGCCACCGCCGCCTCCCCCGCCCGCGCCTTCATGATCGCCCGCTCGACGCCCTCGATGCGCTCGTCGTGCCGCACGTATCCCGACGCCCCCGCCGCGAACGCCGCCGCGATCCCGCGCGGGCTCGGCACCGGCCCCAGCACCAGTACCGCCACCTGCGGCCGTTCCCGCTTGATCTTCACCACCGGGTCGAAGATCCCCGGCTCCGCCGGCGTCGCCGTCCCCAGCAGGCACACCTCCGGCGCCCGGCTGATCACCAGGTCCGCCGCCCCCGCCGCCGGCGCCGTCGCGGCCAGCACCCGGTGCCCCCGCAGCTTCAACGCCGAGGCCAGCGCCTCCGCGAGCAATCGGTGGTCGTCGACCACCATCAGCCGCACTCCCATCGAACAACCAACCCCCCATACCGCGCACACCCCCGCGCGCCGTCACCCCGCCCGGACCCTCCGGTGGATCCCCGTGGATGCCCCCGGAAGCTACACGCTTGTTCGACGTTGCGCTCCCCCTACCGGCGAGAATCGCCCCGGATCGCCGAAATTCTCGCGTTCGGTGGCGATGAGCACGTGATGAGCGGTACGCGCACGGCTCCGCCCCCGATCGGGGACGGAGCCGTGGAAGCGGACCGGACGGGCGACCGGGGATCAGCCCGTGCCGAAGGCGATCACCAGGTACGTCTTCTCCGAGGTCGAGAAGTCACTGGCGTACACGCCCGACATGTACAGCCTCCCCTGCGTGAACAGGATCTCGGCGCTGTCCGGCAGCATCCGCGTCTCCACGTCCCGCACGGACTCCGTGGCCGGGTTCTCCATCAGCGTCGTCTGCTCGAAGGAACCCCCGTCGATGCTGACGATCTGCCCGCCCTTGTCGTACGGTGGACGCTTGTACGCCAGGATGTCGCCGCCGTCCATCCGCAGCGGGACGATCTCGTAGCCGTCCCCCGCGTCGGCGCGCTGACCGGTCTTCTTGCCGGTTCCCAGGTCGAAGGCCACGACCTCGTTGGTCCGGCTGTACTTGCCGGTGCTCTCGTGCTCCTCGGTCGCGATGTACAGCCGGTCGTTGCCGACCGCCAGTCCGCTGCACTTCTCGATCTTGGTGATGGTCTCGCAGCGGGCTCCGTACTCCTCGCCCGGCGCGGAGATGCGCGTGCGCAGCTTGCCGGTCCTGTTGTCGATGGAGAAGAAGTCGGAGATGCCGCTGCCGTCCCCCGCGGAGTCGCCGACGTCGGCCGCCACGACGAGCGGGTCGGTGGAGACGATGCCGGCGTAGTCGATGCCCTCGTCCATCTTGTACTCGCTGATCACCGTCCCGGACTTCGGGTCGACGGTCTGGATGTGCAGCTGGCGCTGCCCGTACGAACCGCACTTGCGCACCGCGACCAGTTTCTCGCCGCCGCCGTACCCTGCGTCGTAGCAGGTGTCGGACGTCTTGGGGGCCCACAGCTGCTTGCCGGAGCCGATCTCCCAGGCGGCGCCTCCGCTGGTGCTGCCCGCGGCGACGGTGCCCCCGCTGAGGGTGACGTTGTTGAAGCTGATCGGCATGGTGCCGGTCTTGGCGGTCTTGGACCACAGCTCCTTGCCCGCCTCCAGGTCGATCACCCCGACCTGCGTGCACCGCTGGGGGTCGGTCTTGGTCGGCATGGCCGGCTTGTAGACGATCGCCGTCCTGTTGTCCTCGGTGACGTGACCGCTGGCCTCGCACACCGGACCGGGCAGGTCGATCGTCCACTGCTCGGTGCCCTTGTCGCGGTCGTAGCCGACGATCTCGGCGATGCCGCTCTTGGCGTACACCGTGTCGGTCACCCAGGAGCCCGAGGTGGCGATGGTCGTGCTGCCCTTGGGGACCTCGGGCGCCGGGACCTGGAAGAGGACCTTGGAGCCGGGGTCGGCCGGGGCCTTCTCCTCGCCGCCAGCGGTGGTGCCGCCCTCGCCGCCGTTCTTGGTGTCCTGGCCGCCGGTGCCGCCGGAGTCCGCGGAGGTGTTCTTGTCGTTGTCCTTGCCGGAGGAGGCGTACCAGACGCCACCGCCGATGATCAGGGCGATGGCCACGACCGCGGCGACGATGATGGCCAGCTGCGCGTTGGGCTTCCGCCCGCCACCGCCCGGCTGCGTCTGCTGCTGCATCGGCACGGTCGCCTGCGGATAGCCGTACCCGGGCTGCCCGTACGGCCCCGGCTGCTGCGGCTGCCCGTACGGCCCCGGTTGCTGCGGCTGCCCGTACGGCCCCGGCTGCTGCCCGGGGTAGCCGTACCCGGCCGGAGGCTGCTGCCCCGGGTAGCCGTACCCGGGCTGCGGGGCGGCCGGCGGGGGTGTCGGCGGGGCGGCCGGAGGCGACTGCGGGGTCTGCGGGTACCCGTATCCGGGCTCGGGAGCCTTGGTGAGATCGGGTCCGCCCGGAGCGGGCGGCTGCTGCGGGGGCTGGGCGGGCGGCTGCGGCGGGCCGAAGCCCGGCT
>NZ_MSGP01000172.1 GCF_002078235.1 Streptomyces viridosporus | reverse complement strand
CGAGGAGCTCGCCGGCGAGCTGGCGGGCAAGTGGGTCGCCTCCCCGGCCGACAGCCCGGACGCGGCCTTCTGCGACAAGAAGCGGTTCCTGGCCTCCATGGACCAGGACAAGACCGAACGCCGGGGCATGAAGCGCGGGGAGACGACCGAGGTGAACGACGAGGACGCCCTCGCCCTGGAGAAGAAGCAGGGGGACACCCGGATCAGCATGCACGTCGCGACCGAGGGGGAGCCCTACATCCTGAAGGCCACCACGGAGGGCTCCGAGTCCAGCAGCGTGACCTTCGACGACTACGGCGAGAAGGTCGAGGTCCGGATGCCGCCCCGGGAGGAGATCGTGGACCCGGCGGACCCCAAGGCGTGACGCGTCCGGCGCCGGAGGAGGGGAAGTCCGGGGTGTGACGGGGTGCTGCGGGGCGCGTCACGGAGCGTCGTCGGACTCCGTGCGGGACCTCGCCGCCCGGCGCAGCCGGTGGCCGAGGAACTGATCACCGGCCGGCTGGTCGGCCTCCGGCACGGTCGCTGATCCGGGGCGGCGGGGACCGGCCGGAGCCGGACACCGCCGGGGAACCGCACCGGCGGCCCGGCCGGGAGCGCACCGCCGACCGCGAAGCCGTCGACCAGGTCATGTACTGCCTGGCGAACGAGGCCGAGTTGACCGTCGCCGAACTCGCCAAGGAGGGCGTCAAGGGAGACGGCGACATCCACGTCGGCACCATGCACCGCTTCAAGGGCCTCGGATACCGGAGGCTCGCCATCGTCGGTGCCCGTGACGGCAGCATCCCCCGCGCGTCCGTCGTCCAGCGCTACCGGACACCCTGCGCATCCGCCCGGGTAGCGGTGTGGGAGAGCCCTGCCGCCCGAGAGGGACGGCAGGGCTCTCGCTTCACGCGTGACCGTCAGGCTTCCCTGACGAACCCCGCCCACGCTTCACGTGACACGCGGATGACGGGTCCGGCCACGGCCTTGGAGTCCCGGATGTGCACGACTCCCGTGTCGGCGGCGGCCTCGACGCAGTCGCCGCCCTCCGCTCCGCTGTAGCTGCTCTTGAACCAGACGAGGCCGGACGCGACGGCCGAGGACTCAGCGGTGTTCATAGTTCTCCCAGCAACCTCTCGATGAACTCCAGGGACTCTCGCGGGGTGAGAGCTTGTGATCGGATAATCCCATAGCGAGCGGCGGCGAGTGCTGCCTGCTGCGGGTCGGTCTGAAGAGTGCTGGTTCCCTGCGCTTCGGTGTAAGCGAACTTCTTGCCGTCATCACGCGTGACGACCGTGAACGGCCCGTCCACGCCGGCGCTCTCCTCGCAATCGAGCGGGATGACCTGAATCTCGACGTTTCGCTTCTGGCCAACGAGTAGTAGGTGCTCCAACTGCCCTCGAAGCACGTGCGTTCCGCCAAACCGACGCCGCAATACCGACTCATCCATCACGAAGCTCAGCAGCGGTGCAGACTGACGGTCGAAGATGTCCTGACGAGCAAGTCGCGCTGCCACCCGCTGCTCAGTCGTCTCTTGGTCCAGAGGCGGCCGCCGCATGGCCAGCACCGCCCTCATGTACTCCTCGGTCTGAAGCAGGCCTTTGACCACCAGCGTGTCGTACGAGAGCAACTCGATCGCCGTCTTCTCCAGAGCTGCCATTCCCTGAAAGAACACCGGATACTGAGCCCGCTCCACCTGCTCCTTCCACACCGTCAGCAAGCCGCCCGCGTCCAGGACCTCGTCCGCCCGCTCGATGGTCCTGGGTGACGGGATCCGCCGCCCCTGCTCGTACGACGCGATCGTGGACGCCGAGTATCCGATCCGCCGTCCGAACTCCTCACGCTCCAGACCCGCCCGCACCCGCAGCGTCTTCATCGTCTGCCCGAACGCGACGACGACAGCCTGGCCGGACGTGTCCGCCGTCGCCCCTTCCGCGTCGCCCGCCATCACGGCTCCGGCCCCCTCGCCCACGTCTTCGTTCATCGGCATCGCCTCCCTGGCTCAACGCCGCCCCGGCGGCCTCGTCACGCCGCGCGCCTCGTACCGGCACCGCCACCGCGCGTACATCGGACCGCGTCGTTGAGTCACCGCTGGTCACGCCAAGCGACCGGGAGCACCGTTGGCGGCATGGTGAACCAACTCCCCAGCTCCGTCAGCACCTCCCGGCCCGCAGCTCCCGTCGATGACTCGAACCGCACCTTCGAGATGCGCTTCACCTCCACCCCGCGCGGCGCCCGCCTCGCCCGCCGACTGGCCGCGCACCGGCTGGACACCTGGGGCGTCCCCTACGGCACCGGCCCGCACGAGGAGATCGTGCTGGTCGTCGGCGAGCTGGCCGCCAACGCCGTACGGCACGGCCATGTCCCCGGCTGTGACTTCCACCTGCTCCTGCAGGTGTGCGCGCCCACGCGTACGGCCAGGATCGAGGTCACCGACACCCGTACCGAACGCACGCCGCCCGACCCCGCGAAGTCGCACGCCCCCGGTGCGGAGGACACCGGCGGCCGAGGGCTGCTCCTCGTCGCGGGGCTCGCCACCCGCTGGGGCTGGTACCTCCGGTCCGACGGTCCGGGCAAGACGGTGTGGGCGGAGTGCGTGTGCGCGACTCCCACGTGAGTGCGTGAACGGGGTGGAAGAACGTGCCGAGACGACCTCTGCCGACTGCACCCCCTTCGCCCATCTCACCACCCCAACGCCCCCCTCTACCGCCGGGTGACGCAGGCGCTGGACAAGCCGGTGGAGTGGGGCAACCTGCGGGCCGGTCCGGACCACGCGCGGGTGACGGCGGTCGAGGACTTCTACCGCGGACGGCTCATCTACCGGCTCACCCGCGCCGGTGAGGCGGCCGAGGCGGCGCTGGGGACGTACGACGCGACGAGGTGCTGGGGCGGCGCGGGGAACTCCAGGCGGTCGCGCTGCACGACAGCATCACGCAGCTGCGGGCGGCAGGCTTTCCGCCTGCGGCTCACCCGGCGCCGGGGGACCCGAACGGATCGGAGCCAGTCCGCGCAACCGCGCCCTCCGACAGCGGCTCCGGGGCTTACAGGGCAGATCCCCAGTGCGGAGCGTCTTTCCCGTCGAGGATGCCGCCGGCCATCTCGAATCCGCGAGACCAGCCGCGCCGGCCTCCTCCCCGGTCGCGCGGTCCTCCTCCGTCGACGACCCCGGCATGCCGTCGGCTGGGGGAGCCGGGTGGTTCAGCGGCCCCCGTGACCGCTCCGTTCCGTCGACCCGACGGTGCCCGCCGGACCGACCACCGTGCCCTCGTCCACCGGCCGCCGCCCCGGCCCTCCACCGGGCGGCGCGGTGCTCTGCCGCACCACGAGGTGCGTCGCCAACTCGATGCGCCGGTCCGCCCTGCCGGGGTCGGCCGGGCGCAGGAGCATGCGGGTCGCCTCCTCGGCCATCCGGCGCAGCGGCTGGTGGACGGTGGTCAGCGGCGGGCTCGACCACTGGGCCAGCGGCACGTCGTCGTAGCCGACCACCGAGAGGTCCTGGGGCACCCTCAGCTTCCTGAGTCGGGCCGCCTCCAGCACCCCGAGGGCCTGGAGGTCGCTGCCCGCGAAGATCGCCGTCGGCCGGTCGGGTCCCGCCAGCAGGTCCATGGCGTGCTCGAAGCCGCCCTGCACCCGGAAGTCGCCGAAGCGGACGAGGCGCGGGTCGATCGTCAGGCCCGCCATCGTCATGGCGGAGCGGTACCCGTCGAGGCGGGCCAGTGAGCACAGCATGTCCTCGGGCCCGGTGATGACCGCGATGCGTTCGTGCCGCCGGTCGGTGAGGTGGCGCGTGGCCGCGAGGCCGCCGGACCAGTTGGCGGAGCCCACCGACGGCACGCCGGGGTCGGGATCCCCGGCCGGGTCGATGACGACGAAGGGAATGCCCTGCGAGCGGAGCCGCCGCTTCACGTCCTGGGGGAGCGACGAGAAGACCAGCACGACGCCCAGCGGCCGGCGCCGCAGCACGCCCTCGAGCCAGTCGGGCGCGGGGGCGTGCCGCGTGCCGCTCCGGGTGAGCACCACGGTCGCCCGGTTCTCCTGGGCGACGCTCTCCACGCCCCGGACGATCTCCATCGCCCAGACGCTGTCCAGTTCGTGGAAGACGAGTTCGACGAGGGGGGAGTGCGGCGCGCCCGGGTTCCGGCGGCGGTAGCCGTGGGTCTCCAGGAGCCGCTCGATCCTGGTCCGGGTGGCACGGGAGACGTCTGAACGGCCGTTCAGGACCTTCGAAACTGTCGGTAGGGAGACTCCCGCTTCTTTCGCCACCTCGGCCAGCGTCACTCTTGCGCCCACCTCGTCAACACCGTGCATGTCAGCAGGGTATGCCATGTACTCGATAACGGTTTGGGACAGGCGCTGCACGACCATTGACCCCAAATCCGGTCTGACCTTTACTGTCCGACAGCATGGACTTTCGGCAAAGGTGTCGAAACTTTCGAAAGGCGAACGATGAAGACACGTGCGCGCTTGCCCAGACTGGTCGCCTGCGGTGCGACGCTCGCCCTGGCCCTGGGGCTCTCGGCCTGCGGCGGCGACGGCGGCGGGGGGTCGTCGGACGACGGCAAGATCCGTGTCCTGGTCTACGGGGACGCCACCAACAAGGTCGAGAAGCGGATCGTCGACACGTTCAACAAGACGTCCGACGTCAAGGTCGTCCTCGACACCATTCCCGGTGCCGACTACCAGAAGAAGCTCCAGACCATCATCAGCACCCCGCAGGCCCCGGACGTCTTCTTCAACTGGGGCGGCGGCAGCATCAAGCCGTTCGTCAAGGCCGACCTGCTGATGCCGCTGGACGACCTCATCAAGAAGAACCCGGACCTGGAGAACAAGTTCCTGCCGTCCGTCTTCAACAACGCGGTCGTCGACGGCAAGCCGTACGGCGTCCCGATGCGCGGCACCCAGCCGGTCCTGCTCTTCCACAACAAGAAGGTCCTCGACGAGGCGGGTGTGAAGCCGCCGAAGACCTGGGACGAACTGCTCGACGCGGTCGGGAAGCTCAAGGACCGGGGCGTCACGCCGATCGCGCTCGGCGGCGGCGACATCTGGCCGACGCAGATGTGGTTCCAGTACCTCTACGACCGCGTGGCCGGCCCGGAGCTGTTCCAGAAGGCCGTCGGGGGCGACAAGAGCGCCTGGGAGAGCGCGGACAGCAAGAAGGCCCTGGGCATGATCAGGGAGCTCGTCGACGCCGGCGCCTTCGGCAAGAACTACGACTCCGTCAAGTACACCAACGGCGGCTCGCCCGCGCTGCTCGCCTCCGGCAAGGCCGGCTTCGAGCTGATGGGCTCCTGGTACTACTCCCAGCAGCAGACGGACGCCGAGAAGTTCGCCGAGAAGGACCTCGGCTACACCCCCTTCCCGACCGTCGAGGGCGGCAAGGGCGACCCGGCCAACGTCGCCGGCAACACCAACAACTACTACTCGGTGATGAAGAAGACCAAGCACCCCGAGGCCGTCGCCGAGTTCCTGAAGCTCATGTACTCCGACGAGTTCGTCAAGGCGCAGCTGGACATCGGCAACCTGCCGACCACGACCAACACCGACCGGTTCATCGACTCCTCGGCCACCCCCGAGTACTCGCGCTTCCAGTACGACCTGGTCGCCGACGCCCCGTCGTTCCAGCTCTCCTGGGACCAGGCGTACCCGCAGAAGGCGAGCTCGTCCATGCACCAGGCCATCCAGCAGTTCTTCAACGGACAGCTCGACGCGGACGGCTTCATCAAGGCCATGCAGGCCCTCCCGACCGAGTGACGAACGGCTCATGACCACACAGATCACGAGCGCTCGGCCCGCCGCCGGACCCCGCAAGGAGTCCCGGCGGCGGCCGGCCGCCTCGTCCGCGACGCAGGTGGGGCGCCCCGGCTTCGCCTGGGCGCTGCCCGCCGCAGTGTTCTTCGCCCTCTTCGCGATCGCCCCGCTGATCATGGTGGTGGTGCTGTCCTTCATGAGCTGGGACGGGCTCGGCTCGCCCGAGTTCGTCGGCACGGACAACTGGTCGCGCCTGATGGACGACCCGGTGATGCTCAAGAGCATCTGGCTGACCCTGCTCCTGACCGTGCTCGGCGTGGTCGTCCAGACGCCGCTGAGCATCGTGCTCGGCGTCTGGGCCGCCGGCCACCAGCGCAACCGGGCCGTCCTGTCCGTCATCTACTTCATTCCGCTGCTGCTGTCCGCGACGGCCGTGTCCGTGCTGTGGCGGGCGCTGCTCGACCCGAACTTCGGCATCCCGGCCGACGCCGGCTGGCTGTTCGGCGACGGCAACCTGTTCGGTGAACAGGCCACCGCCATCGGGGTGCTGGCGTTCGTGAGCACCTGGCAGTTCACCCCGTTCCACACCCTGATCTACCAGGGCGCCGCCCGCGCGATCCCGCAGGTGCTCTACCAGGCGGCGGAGATCGACGGGGCGGGCCGCTACCGGCAGTTCTTCCACATCACGCTGCCGCAGCTGCGCAACTCGATGATCACCTCGATGATCCTGATGATCGTCGGTGGTCTGACCACCTTCGAGACCGTCCTCATCCTGACCCAGGGCGGCCCCGGCACCGACACCACGATCAGCGCCTACTACATGTACGACAAGGCGTTCAAGGGATTCGACTTCGGCGCCGGCTCCGCCATCGCCCTCGCCCTGGTCGTCGCGGCCACCGTCATCTCGCTGATCGTCGTCCGGGTCTCCGGCTACGACAAGATGCGCAGCTCCATGGAGGGTGTGTCATGAGGCGCCGCCCCAATTACCTGGCCGGTGCCGGCTCGCTCCTCTGGCTCTTCCTGGTCGGCCTGCCGCTGTACGTGATGCTCGCCGCGACGGTGCGCACCCGGCAGGACTACGCCGAGAACGGTCCGGTCTCCCTCCCGGACACCTTCACCCTGGACAACTACACCGGAGCCTTCGACTCGGGCTTCGGCCAGTACTTCCTCAACACGCTCGTCGTCACCGCGTGCGTGATCGGCATCGTGCTGCTGCTGGTCCCGCCGCTCGCCTACGCGATCGTGCGCAGTCGCGGCAGGGCCACGTCGGCCGTCTTCCGGCTGTTCCTGCTCGGGCTCGCCATCCCGGCCCAGGCCGTGATCGTGCCGATGTTCTACCTGATCAGCGAGGCCGGGCTGTACGACAACCTGCTCGGCGTCATCCTGCCCACGGCCGCGTTCTGCCTGCCGATGTCGGCGCTGATCCTCAGTGGCGCGATGCGCGACATCTCCCCGGAGCTGTACGAGGCCATGGCCATGGACGGTGCCTCCCCGCGGCGCATGTTCTTCCAGCTCGTGCTGCCGCTGTCCCGGGGCGGACTGTCCACGATCGTCGTGTTCTCCGCCCTGCAGGCGTGGAACGGCTTCCTGTTCCCGCTCGTCCTGACCCAGTCCGACTCCACCAAGGTGGTCACCCTGGGTCTGTACAACTTCCAGACCGAACACGGCATCGACATCCCCGGTCTGCTGGGAGCCGTGGTGCTGTCCATGGTGCCCGTCCTGCTCATCTATCTGTTCGCCCGTCGCGCCCTGGTCCAGGGCCTGATGGGCGTCGGAGGAAAGTGACCGCCAACGTGGCCGTTGAGACCACCCCCGAAGTCCCCCTCTGGAACGACCCCGCCCACTCCGTCACCGCCCGGGTGTCCGCGCTGATCGAGGCGATGACCCTTCAGGAGAAGATCGCCCAGCTGTACGGCGTGTGGGTCGGCGCGTCCGACGAGGGCGGTGAAGTCGCCCCCCACCAGCACGACATGGAGGAGGCCGTCGACCTCGACGCCCTCCTGCCCGCCGGACTGGGCCAGCTCACCCGCCCCTTCGGCACCGCCCCCGTCGACCCGGCGCTCGGCGCGCTCTCCCTGATGCGCACCCAGGCCCGCATCACCTCGGCGAACCGCTTCGGCATCCCCGCCGTGGCCCACGAGGAGTGCCTGGCCGGCTTCGCCGCCTGGGGCGCCACCGCCTATCCCGTCCCGCTCTCCTGGGGCGCCACCTTCGACCCGGACCTGATCCACCGCATGGCCGGCGCCATCGGCCGCGACATGCGGTCCGTCGGCGTCCACCAGGGCCTCGCGCCCGTCCTGGACGTGGTGCGCGACGCCCGCTGGGGCCGCGTGGAGGAGACCATCGGCGAGGACCCGTACCTCGTCGGCACCATCGGCACGGCCTATGTGCGCGGTCTGGAGGAGGCCGGGGTCGTCGCCACCCTCAAGCACTTCGTCGGCTACTCGGCCTCCCGGTCCGGACGCAACCTCGCCCCCTCCTCCATGGGGCCGCGCGAGCGCGCCGACGTCCTGCTGCCGCCCTTCGAGATGGCCGTCCGCGAGGGCGGCGCCCGGTCCGTGATGCACTCCTACACCGACACCGACGGCGTGCCCGCCGCGGCCGACGAGGACCTGCTGACCGGACTGCTGCGCGACACCTGGGGCTTCGACGGCACCGTCGTCGCCGACTACTTCGGCATCGCCTTCCTCAGGACGCTGCACGGCATCGCCGCCGACTGGGCCGACGCCGCCGGTGCCGCGCTGCGGGCGGGCGTCGACGTCGAACTGCCCACCGTCAAGACGTTCGGCGCGCCCCTGGTGGAGGCCGTCGCCGCCGGGCGCGTACCGGAGTCGGTGATCGACCGCGCCCTGCGCCGGGTGCTCACCCAGAAGGCCGTGCTCGGGCTGCTCGACCCGGACTGGAGCCCCGTGCCGCCCGCGCTGGAGGGCGCCGACCTGGACGACCCGGACGCCCTGCGCGGCCGGATCGACCTGGACGGTCCGGAGAACCGCGCCCTCGCCCGCAGCGTCGCCGAACAGGCGGTGGTCCTCCTCGCCAACGACGGCACCCTGCCGCTGGACCGGCCGCGCCGCATCGCCCTGGTCGGCCCCAACGCCGACGAACCCACGGCCGTCCTGGGCTGCTACTCCTTCCCGCTGCACGTCGGGGTCCAGCACCCCGGCACCCCGGTCGGCATCGACCTGCCCACCCTGCGCGACACCCTGGCCGCCGAGTTCCCCGACGCCGAGTTCACGGTCGTGCGCGGCACGGGCGTCGACGACGGCGACGCCCTCGGCATCCCCGAGGCCGTCCGGGCGGCCCGGGACGCCGATGTCGTCGTCGCCGTCCTGGGCGACCGCGCCGGGCTGTTCGGCCGCGGCACCAGCGGTGAGGGCTGCGACGTCGAGTCGCTGTCCCTGCCCGGCGCCCAGCAGCAGCTCCTCGACGCGCTGCTCGACTCGGGGACACCGGTGGTGACGGTGCTGCTCGCGGGCCGGCCCTACGCCCTCGGCCGCGCCGTGGAGGAGTCCGCCGCGATCGTGCAGTCCTTCTTCCCCGGCGTCGAGGGCACCGCCGCCCTCGCCGGGGTGCTCAGCGGGCGGATCGGCCCGTCGGGCCGGCTGCCGGTGAGCGTGCCGCGCGGGGCGGGCACCCAGCCGGCCACCTACCTCGGCGCGCGGCTCGCGCACGCCAGCGAGGTGTCCAACGTCGACCCGACGCCCGCCTTCGGCTTCGGCCACGGCCTCACGTACACCACGTTCGCCTGGAGCGACCTCGCGGTGGACGCGAAGGAGGCGGCCACCGACGGCGAGTTCGCGCTGGCGTTCACCGTCCGCAACACCGGTGCGCGGCACGGCACCGAGGTCGTCCAGCTCTACCTGCACGACCCGGTCGCCTCCGTCGTCCAGCCGGTGCAGCGCCTCATCGGCTACACGCGGGTGCCGCTGGCCCCGGGCGAGGCGTGCCGGGTGCGCGTCACGGTCCCGGCCGACCTGGCCTCCTTCACCGGCCGCGACGGCCGCCGCGTCGTCGAGCCGGGCGATCTGGAGCTGCGGCTCGCCGCGTCCAGCGCCGACCCGCGCCTGACGGCGACGGTCACCCTGACCGGCCCGGAACGCCCGGTGGACCACACGCGGCGCCTGCACGCCGTCTTCGGCCGGGAGACCACCACCGGCGCCTGAGCCGCCGACGGCACGGTGAGCGGTGTCCCCCGGGGAGTTCCCCGGGGGACACCGTCGTTCGGGGGCGCGTCCGTCAGCGGTCCGGACGGGTCAGGACCGCCGTGAACCGGTAGCGCGAGCCGCGGTACACCGAGCGGACCCACTCGACCGGCGTCCCCGTCCCGTCCCGGGAGTGGCGGGACAGCAGCAGCATCGGCAGGCCCACGTCGGTGGCCAGCAGTCCGGCCTCCCGGGGGGTGGCCGGGGAGGTCTCGATGGTCTCGTCGGCCTCCGCCGGGCGGACGCCGTACACCTCGGCGAGGGTCGTGTAGAGCGAGGTGTGGCGGGCCAGGTTGCGGCGCAGGCCGGGGAAGCGCCGTGCGGACAGATGGGACGTCTCGATGGCCATGGGCTCGCCGCCGGCCAGCCGCAGCCGCTCGATGCGCAGCACCCGGTCGCCCCGCTCCACCTCGAGCAGGTCCGCCAGTTCCCGGTCGGCGGCGACGTACCCGATGTCGAGGACCCGTGAGGCGGGGTCGAGGCCCTGGGCCCGCATGTCCTCGGTGTACGAGGTGAGCTGGAGCGTCCGGTACACCTTCGGACGCGCGACGAAGGTGCCCTTGCCCTGGATGCGGTCCAGGCGGCCCTCGCTGACGAGTTCCTGCATGGCCTTGCGGACGGTGGTGCGCGAGGTGCGGAACTCGATGGCCAGGAGGCGCTCGGCCGGCATCGGCGAGCCCGGCGGGCGCGCCTCGGTCATCCGCAGGAGCCGCTGCTTGATGCCGTAGTACTTCGGAACGCGGCCCATGCGGCCGGGTGCTCCCGACCGGGCCTGGGCGCTGCTGACGTCCGTGCTCATGACCTGCCTTCCGGCTGCGGTGTCCGGCGCGCGGACGGCAGGGGCCGGCCGCGGTGCACGTCGGCGGGCCGCCGGGTTCGGCGCCGCACGCTCGGCGAACCCGTTATAACCGCAGGTCCTCGTTTGGTCTAGTCCAACTGTCGAGGCGTGGGGATTTGGGAGGGGTTCGAAGCCCTCGACGAGGTGTCGGAGTCGTTATCGGAGAGGGCGGGCACGACCCTTGACAGGGTCATAGGTCTAGGCCAAGCTCCCCTTGCTGGTCTAAACCATTTAGGGGAAGCCGGGTCCCGACCCGCCGAGCTGTTGCGCCGTTCGTGGGAGTCACCGCCGAGGGTGTGGGTGCGGGTGTGCAAGGCAATTCCTGAGGAGGGGTGGCGCATGAAGCGCAAGCTGGTAGCCGCGATCGGGGTCGCGGGCATGTTGTTCTCCGTCGCCGCGTGCGGCGGCGACGACGGCGACGGGGGCGGGAAGGCCGGTGCGGACGGGTACGCCGGCCAGACGCTCACCGTGTGGGTGATGGACGGCTCCTCGCCGGACCAGTGGCAGAAGGACCTCGCCGCCGCGTTCGAGGCGAAGACCAAGGCGAAGGTCAAGTTCGAGAACCAGCAGTGGAACGGCATCCAGCAGAAGCTGACCACCGCGCTGTCCGAGGAGAACCCGCCGGACGTCTTCGAGATCGGCAACACCCAGACCCCGGCCTACGCCAAGACCGGCGGCCTCGCCGACCTCGCCGACCTCAAGGCCGAGATCGGCGCCGACTGGACCGAGTCCCTCAACCAGTCGTCGATCTACGAGGGCAAGCAGTACGCGGCACCCTGGTACTTCGCCAACCGCGTCGTCCTCTACAACAAGAAGGTCTGGGCGGACGCCGGTCTCAAGGACACGCCCAAGACCCGCGACGAGTTCTACGACGCGCTCAAGACCATCGGCGACAAGACCGACGCCGAGCCGATCTACCTGCCCGGCCAGAACTGGTACCACTTCGTCGGCCTGGTGATCGGCGAGGGCGGCGAACTGGTCAAGAAGGACGGCGACAAGTACGTCTCCAACCTCGACGACCCGAAGGTCGTCGCCGCCGCGGAGACCTACAAGAAGTTCCAGGCCCTGTCGAAGGCGCCCAAGGACAAGGACGAGGCCACCCCGCAGCAGGGCGAGGTCTTCGCCAAGGGCAACGTCGGCGCCTTCATCGGCATGGGCTGGGAAGCCGGCATCGCCATCAAGGCCAACCCGGAGATCGAGAAGGAGATCGGCTACTTCACCATCCCGGGTGAGACCGCCGACAAGCCCGAGGGCGTCTTCCTCGGCGGCTCCAACCTCGCCGTCGCCGCGGGCAGCAAGAAGCAGGACCTCGCCAAGGAGTTCCTGAAGCTCGCCCTCTCCGACAAGTTCGAGGGCCAGCTCGCCAAGCTCAACGGCGTCATCCCCAACAAGGAGTCGCTGCAGAGCAACCTCGAGGGCAACGCCCCCGCCGAGGCCGCCGCGCCGGCCGCCGCCGTCGGCGGCACCACCCCGCTGATCCCGGAGTGGGCCGCGGTGGAGAACGCCCCCAACCCGATCAAGACGTACCTGACCGCCGTCCTGAACGGGAAGTCCCCGGCCGAGGCGGCCAAGCAGATCGAGGGCGAGTTCAACAAGCGCCTGGAGCAGCAGCAGTAGGAGCGCACGCGCTCCGACCGGAGCGGGGGCCGGCCACGTGACGGCCCCCGCACCGCGTTCGGGCACGTCGAGAAGAGAGATCGCGAGCATGACCGTGCAGACCGAACGGCCGCCCTCCGGCCCGGCGGACGTCCGCAAGGCGGACGACGGGGGACCCGGCGCGCCGACCCCGCGAGCGGCGTCGCGCGCCGGCGCGCTCGGCCCGTACCTGTTGCTGCTGCCCGCCTGCGCGGCCACCGTGCTGCTGCTCGGCTGGCCGCTGCTGAAGGACGTGCTGCTGTCGTTCCAGAACCTCAACATGGCGCAGCTGATCCAGCACGCCACCGAGTGGAACGGCGTCGACAACTACAAGGAGACCCTCACCAGCGAGGACTTCTGGCGGGTCACCCTCCGCTCGATCCTGTTCACGGCGACCAACGTCGCCCTGATCATGATCCTGGGCGCGCTGATCGGCCTGCTGCTCGCCCGCCTCGGCAAACGGATGCGGTTCACCCTGCTGATCGGCCTGGTGCTGGCCTGGGCCATGCCGATCGTCGCCGCCACCACCGTCTACCAGTGGCTGTTCGCCCAGCGCTTCGGCGTCGTCAACTGGGTCCTGGACAGGCTCGGCTGGCACTCCATGGCCGACTACAGCTGGACCAGCAGCCAGATGTCGACCTTCTTCGTCGTCACCGTGCTGATCGTGTGGATGTCCGTCCCGTTCGTCGCCATCAACCTGTACGCGGCGACGACCACCATCCCGAACGAGCTCTACGAGGCCGCGTCCCTCGACGGCGCCGGCGCCTGGCGGAGCTTCACCGCGGTCACCCTGCCGTTCCTGCGGCCGTTCCTCTACGCGACGACCTTCCTGGAGGTCATCTGGGTCTTCAAGGCGTTCGCCCAGGTCCTCCTCTTCAACCAGGGCGGTCCCGACCGCCTCACCGAGATCCTGCCCGTCTACGCCTACGTCGAGGGCATCGGCAACCAGCACTACGGCATGGGCGCGGCGATCGCCGTCCTGACCATCCTGATCCTGCTCGGCCTGACCGCCCACTACCTCAGGATCGTGCTCAAGCAAGAGGAGGACGAGCTGTGAGGCGCTCGCTCTTCGGCCGCCTGTGGCCCAACGTCACGGCCGTCGTCCTGTTCGTCGGCTGCGTCTTCCCCGTGTACTGGATGTTCGCCACGGCCTTCAAGCCGACCGGCGACATCCTCGCGGAGGACCCGGTCTGGTTCCCGACCGACATCACCCTCGAACACTTCAGAACAGCGACCGGCGTCGAGCACTTCTGGACGTACGTCCGCAACTCGCTGACCGTCACCGTCCTGGCCGTCGCCTTCTCGCTGATCATCGCGCTGGCCGGCTCCTTCGCCCTGGCGCGGATGCGGTTCAAGGGGCGGCGCGGCTTCATCGTCGGCTTCATGCTGGCCCAGATGGCGCCCTGGGAAGTCATGATCATCGCGATCTACATGATCGTGCGGGACGCCTCGATGCTGAACAGCCTCGTGCCGCTCACCCTCTTCTACACGATGATGATCCTGCCCTTCACCCTCCTGACGCTGCGCGGCTTCGTCGCCGCCGTGCCGAAGGAGCTGGAGGAGTCGGCGATGGTCGACGGCTGCACCCGCCCCCAGGCGTTCCGCCGGGTCATCCTGCCGCTGCTCGCCCCGGGTCTGATGGCCACCTCGCTGTTCGGCTTCATCACCGCCTGGAACGAGTTCGCGCTGGTCCTGGTGCTCAACAAGGACGCCGGGGCGCAGACCCTGCCGCTGTGGCTGTCCCGGTTCCAGACCCAGTTCGGCAACGACTGGGGCGCCACCATGGCGGCCTCGTCCCTGTTCGCCGTCCCGATCCTGATCCTCTTCGTCTACCTGCAGCGCAAGGCCGTCAGCGGCCTCACCGCGGGCGCCGTGAAGGGATAACGCCACCCGATGACGACATTCACCACCGGCACCGACACCCTCACCCGGGACGCGCTGGCCGTGCTGCAGCCGGGCTTCGACGGCACCACCGCGCCCGACTGGGTGCGCCGCCGGCTGGGCGAGGGGCTGGCCTCCGTCGCCCTCTTCGGCCGCAACGTCACCGGCGCCGAGCAGGTCGCCGCCCTCACCGCGCAACTGCGGGCCGAGCGGGACGACCTCCTGGTGGCCATCGACGAGGAGAGCGGCGACGTCACCCGCCTGGAGGTGCGCACCGGATCCTCCTTCCCCGGCAACCACGCCCTCGGCGCCGTCGACGACACCGACCTCACCCGGGACGTCGCCCGCGAACTGGGCCGCCGCCTGGCCGCGTGCGGGGTCAACCTCAACTGGGCGCCGTCGGCCGACGTCAACGCCAACCCCGACAACCCGGTGATCGGCGTCCGCTCCTTCGGCGGGGACCCCCACCTGGTGGCCCGGCACACCGCCGCCTACGTCGAGGGCCTGCAGTCCACCGGCGTCGCCGCCTGCACCAAGCACTTCCCCGGCCACGGCGACACCGGCGTCGACTCGCACCACGCGCTCCCGCACATCGACCTCGACGCCAAGACCCTCGACGAGCGCGAACTGCGGCCGTTCCGGGCGGCGATCGAGGCCGGCACCCGCGCCGTCATGAGCGCGCACATCCGGGTCCCCGTCCTCGACCCGGACCGCCCGGCCACGCTCTCCCGCCGCATCCTCACCGACCTGCTGCGCGGCGAACTCGGCTACCAGGGCCTCATCGTCACCGACGGCATGGAGATGCGGGCCGTCTCCGCGACCTACGGGCTCGAGCACGGCGTCGTCCTGGCCATCGCCGCCGGCGCGGACGCGATCTGCGTGGGCGGCGGGCTCTGCGACGAGGACACCGTGCAGCGCCTCCAGGACGCGCTCGTCATGGCCGTCCGCTCCGGCGAACTGCCCGAGGAACGGCTGGCGGACGCCGCCGCCCGGGTCCGCGCCCTGGCCGACTGGACCACGAAGGCACGGCCGTCCCCGGTTCCGGCGGACGCGTCCGGGCCGGAGATCGGCCTCACGGCGGCCCGCCGCGCGGTGACCGTCACCCGCCCCCGGCCCACCGCCCCGCCCGCCGGACCGGTCTACGTGGCCACGTTCACCCCGGTCGCGAACATCGCCGTGGGCGACGAGACGCCCTGGGGCGTCGGAGCGGAGCTGGAACGGCTGCTGCCGGGCACCACCACCGGCTTCTTCACCGGCCCCGACGCCGGTGAGCAGGCGCT
>NZ_MSGP01000171.1:3686-3873 GCF_002078235.1 Streptomyces viridosporus | reverse complement strand
GACGGGGGTTCAGCGGCCGGGGGCGGCCCAGGCGCGGGATCCGCCGATCCAGGTCTCCCGTACGCCGATCGACGCGAGTCCGGACGGGTCCGCGTCCAGCGGATCGGCGTCGAGGACCACGAAGTCCGCGAGCAGGCCGGGCGCGAGGGAGCCGACCGAGTGCTCCCGGTGCAGGGCGCGGGCGGCG
>NZ_MSGP01000171.1:0-3598 GCF_002078235.1 Streptomyces viridosporus | reverse complement strand
CGGCAGGCACGGCCCGGCCGGGTTGTAGCGGTGGCCGAGGTCGCCGATCGCGGTGAGGGTGCCGTCGCCGGTGCGCAGGTGGTGCTGCGGCTGCATGACCGGCACGACGCCGAGACCGGCCATGCGCGCGATCTGCTCGTCGGTGGGCAGCCCGCAGTGCTCGATGCGGTGGCGCATGTCGGCGCGCGGGACGTCCGCCTGTGCCTTGTCGACGGCGTCGAGCACCATGCCGATGGCGAACGGCGACTGTGCGTGGGTCGCCGTCTGCAGTCCGGCGGCGTGGGCGCGGTGCACGAGCTCCGCGTACTCCTCGGCCGAGTGGTAGAGCTGCCCGTGGTGGCAGCAGTCGGCCGCGTAGCCCTCCGGGAAGTAGGCCGTCCAGCCGCCGAGGGTGCCGTCCGCGTAGAACTTCACGCCCTGCACGCGGAACAGGTCGTCGCCGAAACCGTGGACGACGCCGAGGTCGAGGGCCACGTCGAGCAGGGCGGAGGTGAGGTACGCCGAGACGCGCATCCGCAGCGCGCCGCTCGCACGGGCCCGCAGGTAGGTCTCCATCTCGCGACGTGAGGCCTGGGCGTCGCCGACGGTGGTCACACCGGCGGCCAGGAAGGTCTCCTGGGCGCGCAGCAGGTGGTCGGCCATGATGGCGTCGGGCTCGGAGAGGTGGAAGTTCGGGCCGTGGTTGCCGATCTTCACACCGGCGGGGCCGGTGAGCAGGTCGCAGGCCGCGTCCCACAGCTGCCCGTCGGGCTCGCCGCTCTCGAAGCGGCCGATGGAGCCGCCCTCCGGGTCGGGGGTGCCCGCGGTGATCCCGCAGGCGTGCAGGGTGTGGGTGTTGACGACGCCTCCGTGGCCGGAGGCGTTCATCACGTACACCTCGCGGTCGGTGGCGATCCGGTCGAGGTCGTGGCAGGTGGGGTGGCGGCGCTCGGCGAGGCGGCGGTGCTCGTAGCCGAAGCCGCGGACGGGCACGCCGGCGGGCAGTTCGCGGGCGGCCTCGGACAGTACGGCGACCAGGGTGTCGATGTCGGGGACGCGCTCGGGACGGCAGTCGACCCAGGCCAGGGCCTGCCCGTACATCACCGGGTGGCAGTGGGCGTCGACGAACCCGGGGTGGACCAGGCCGCCGTCGAGCTCCAGCGTCTCGTCGGCCCGGCCGCCGAGGGCCGCGCGGGCGTCCTCGGCCGTGCCGACGTGCACGATGCGGTCGCCG
Organism: Streptomyces viridosporus; assembly: GCF_002078235.1. Lineage (GTDB taxonomy): Bacteria > Actinomycetota > Actinomycetes > Streptomycetales > Streptomycetaceae > Streptomyces > Streptomyces viridosporus. The sequence goes on along the minus strand of NZ_MSGP01000171.1, from coordinate 2,385 downwards.
CGCACGGCGAGGGCCTCCGCGCGGGCGGCGGTGCCGGCCGCCGCCACGGCGGCACCGGTCACCAGCAGGGTGCGGTCGGTACGGGGTTCGGCGGGAGCGTGGTGCATGGGGGGTCCTGCTTTCGGCCAAGGGGATGCCGGGGTCGACGAGGCGACACGCAGACGGCTGATTCGTTCGCCTGGACGATAGATAACGAACGACACGTTGGCCAGAGGATGACGGAAATTAATCTTGGGAAGTTTTGAGCCCTCTCACTTACGGATCGTTCTTCGAGACCCTCTCGCGGCGCCGAACGGTCCGCTCACGGCGCGGCCGTACCGTTCGGCGTGCCCATGTCGTAGCGCTCCTTGATCAGCTCCAGGTGCATCCAGCTCTCCACGCCGCGCACCCCCTCGCACGCCCGCATGGCGTCGAGGGTCGTACGCACCGCGCCGAGCGACTCCGCGCTGATCGTGCCGACGAGTTCGGCGCGGCCGTTGCACGCCGACAGGAACGACACCCGCTCCCAGGCCGCGAGCGTGGAGGCGACCGGCTCGCGCGCCCCGTCGACCTGGACCGCGAAACCACAGAGGTAGCCGAGGCCCAGCAGTTCGGGCCGCACCAGGGCGAGCACCTTCGCGACACCGTCGTCCAGCAGGCGCAGGGTGCGGAACCGGGTGGCGCCCGGCGACAGGCCGACCCGCTCGGCCAGTTCGGCGAACGGCAGCCGGCCGTCCTGCTCCAGTTCGTCGAGGATCTTCCGGTCGGTGTCGTCCAGCTCGTGCGCGCCCGGATCCGCGGTGAGCAGGTAGGGGTCCTTCATGTGCCGGACGCTGATCAGCGGGTCCACGGCGGAGACGCCGGGCAGCGACCGCACCCGCTCGATCGTGCGGTCCAGGGCGTCGAAGCCCTCCGTGCGCAGCTCGGCCATGACCGCCCGCCGCCCGGCGGTGAGCGTGACGAAGGGGGCCTGGGGCATCGCCGCGATCGCCCGCGCCACCGGTTCCGCCGGACCGCGCGTGTCGATCGACAGGTGCGCGGACGCCGTCAGCCCGCGGATCACCGGGTGCACGACGGCGACGACCCGGACCGCACCGGAGGCGAGCAGCCGCTGCGTGCGGGCCCGGGTCGCCGGCCGGGACAGGCCCACGCGCTGCGCCAGCGTCTCGTAGGTGAGGCGGCCGTCGTTCTGCAGTTCGCGGACGACGGCCAGGTCGATGCGGTCCAGATCCACCTGGGCTGATCCCCTCGGTTCGGCGGCCCGGGGTCCGTGCCCCGCCCGGGTCCGCTGCCATTCTCGGTCACCCGCTCCCCGTCACCCGCCGGGGTGACGGGTGTCACGGCCGCACGGCATGACCACCTCTGGACAAGGCGCTCAGACGAAACGTACGTTCAGCTCCACATTCACCGACGAATCATCTGTGGAGGATCGATGGGACGGCCCGTAGTCGTCTTCACGGACACGGAAGACCTCGATCCCGAGCCGGCGGCACGGATGCTCGAGGACGCCGGCTTCGAGGTGCGGATCGGCGACAGCCGCGACCCCGACGTCATCGCGTCGCTCGCCGCGGACGCCGTCGCCCTGATCGTCGGGTACGCCCGCGTCGACGCCGCGCTGCTCGACCGCCTCCCCGGGGTGCGGATGATCGCCACCATGTCCGCCGGCTACGACATGATCGACACCGTGGAGGCCGCGCGACGCGGCCTGTGGGTGACCAACCTGCCGTCGGTGGCCACCGAGGACGTCGCCGTGCACGCCTTCGCCTGCGCGCTGTCGCTGGTCCGCCGCCTCCCGCAGGCCGACGCCGTGGTCAGGGCGGGCGGCTGGAACGAGGAGTTCGCCGCGGGCGGGCTGCCGCGCCGCGCGAGCGAACTGACCCTGGGCCTGGTCGGCCTCGGCCGCATCGCCCGCCACCTCGCCACCCTCGCCGCCCCCGTCTTCGGCCGGATCGCGGCCTACGACCCGCACGCCGCGCGGGCGGACTGGCCGGCCGGCGTCGAGCGGTACGACGACCTCGACGCCCTGGCCGCCGCCACCGACGTGCTGTCCCTGCACGTACCGCTCACCCCCGCCACGCGCGGGATCGCCGACGCACGGCTGTTCGGCCGACTCCGGCCCGGTGGCCTGTTCGTCAACGTCTCCCGCGGCGAACTCGTCGACACCGCCGCCCTGCTGGACGCCCTCGACAGCGGCCGCCTGGCCGGGGCCGCGCTCGACGTCCTCCCCGTCGAACCCCCGCCGCCGGGCGATCCGCTGCGCGGCCACCCGGACATCCGGCTGTCCCCGCACAGCGCCTATCTGTCCGACACCTCGCGCCGCGCCTATGTGTGCAAGCCCGCCGAGAACGTGATCGCCTGGCACCGCACCGGGCGCCCGGTCACCCCGGTCGTCGACCCCACCGCCCC
>NZ_MSGP01000170.1 GCF_002078235.1 Streptomyces viridosporus | reverse complement strand
CTCCCCACCACGTAGCCGCCGGCCGCCGTGAGCACCCCGGCGACGATCGCCCCCGCGCGTCCCGCGCCGCCCGGCCGGGCCAGCAGGGCGTCGCGCAGGCCCCGCGCCACCCCGGCCGGCAGGACGCGCGTGGTGTACCGGCGTTCGGACTCCAGCCCCTTCTGCGCGCCGACGCTGCGGGCGACCAGCGCCTTGGACAGGCCCTCGGCGTACGTCCGGGTCCGGAAGTAGCGGAAGTGCTCGCGGGACCCGGGCACCCGGTGGTGGATCACCGCGCGGTCGTCGATCAGCAGGATCGCGTCCGGGCGGGCGCGGCTGAGGCGGATGCACAGCTCCGTCTCCTCCCCGCCCAGCGGGCGTTTGCTCCCGTCGCGCCCGATGCCGGTGGCGAAGCCGCCCGCCGCGTCGAAGGCGCTGCGCCGGAAGGAGGCGTTGCCGCCGAGGACGTTGCGCACCCGCACCCGTCCGCGCGGCAGCCCCCGGTAGGTGCAGCCCACCACCCAGTCGAACTCCTCGGGGAACCAGACGGGGCGTCGGCCCGACGCCCAGACCGGTTCGGTGCGCCCGCCGACCGCCATCACGCGCGGATCGGCGTACGCCTCGGCGAAGTACTTCAGCCAGTCGCGTTCGGCCACGGCGTCGTCGTCGAGGAAGGCGACGATCTCGCCGCGCGCGGCGGCGATTCCGGTGTTGCGGCCGGCGGACAGGCCGCGGGGGCCCGCGTTGGCGAGCACCCGCACGTCGCCGGTCTCCTTGTACTCCCGGTCCAGACGGTCCAGGAGGGCCCGGTTGTGGTCCACGACCAGCAGGGTCTCCAGGGCCGGCCGTGACTGCGCCCGCACCGAGGCGACCGCCGCGAGGACGTCCTCCCAGCGGTCCTCGGTGTAGGCGCAGATCACGACCGAGACACCGGGGGTGCCGGGCTCGCTCAAGACACCTTCCCCCGGCCCGTGTCGAGCAGCGGCGAGTGGTGCGCACGGCGGCGCAGCGCACGCCGGTTGGACCGCTCCCCGAGGATCACTCTCAGCACGCGCAACCCGTCGCGCACGGCCCGCAGGTTGCTGGTGCCGTGGATGCGCAGGTACTCGTAGCTGGGGATCTCCTGCACCTTGAGACCGGCCTTGACGACCCGGATGTTCATCAGGGTCTCGACCTCGAAGCCGGTGCAGTCGAGGTCGATCTTGTCCAGGCAGTGCCGCCAGAAGGCGTTGTACCCGTAGCAGAGGTCGGTGTAGCGGGCGCCGAACTTGCGGTTGACGACGGCGCACAGCACCCGGTTGCCGAGCTTGCGGATGAAGGTCATGTCGTCGGTGCCGCCGCCGTTGGCGAAGCGGGACCCCTTGGCGAAGTCCGCGCCGGAGACCAGGGCGGAGACGTAGCTGACGATCTCGTTGCCGTCCGCCGAGCCGTCCGCGTCGACCATCACGATGATGTCGCCGGTGCAGGCCTCGAACCCGGTGCGCAGGGCGTCGCCCTTGCCCTTGCCGCGCTGTTCGACGACCTTGACGTCCGCCCACAGTCCGCGGGCCACCTCGACGGTGTCGTCGGTGGAGTTGCCGTCGACCAGGACCACTTCGTGGATCCAGTCGGGAAGCGTCTTGAACACGTACGGCAGGTTCTCCGCCTCGTTCATGGCCGGTATCACCACGCTCACCGGTGGCGCGATGGCCAGGTGCGAGGAGACGGGCCGGTACGTGACGGCGGTCGGCGGATCCTGGTCCGCGGTCGCCGGCTGCAGAACGGAACTCATGAGTCTGGTCCCTCTCGTCCGGTGGACCGCCCGCCCCCGGGCGGCCCGGCTGTTCGTCCGGTTCGAAAGGGGGGTTCTCACCCCACGGCACGACGGACGGAGCCGAAGCGCACGCCGGGTGAGCTGGCAAATCTGATCGGCCGCGAAAAACGGCAGCCGACCGCGCGGCACGGCCCGGCCACCGTTGCGGCCACCGGGCACGGCACCCCCCTACCGCGCCCCGCGCCGGTTCGCCGTGCTCCTGAGCCCTCCCCTGGAGCCGCGTACTGACGGACCGATGCGGGTGAGATGTATGACGGTATTGACGATTGAACCCCTATGGCAAGACCGGGAACGACGTCTCACGTTTTTGCCGGATCGGCCGTCAGGTGTGGCTCTTGCCCGGATATGCGTGTCTGCATGGCCGACTTTGCCCCCCGACGCGTCCAATGCCGGGCTTCAATGTGACGCACCCCGTAGGGGGCGTCAAGGGCCGAAAGTCCCCACGGCCGGATTTCGTCCAGTGTTGAACGGTCGCCCCGTGCGATGGTTCGTGTGAAGAAGTCGGGCGGTTCCTGGGGGGAGTCGAGAATTCTTGGCATGGACACTTCCAGTCAACACGCGTAGTTGCTACGACGGTTGAGGCAGAGATCCTGCTAAAGGGAGGTTCCATGAGACGTTCCCGACTTGCCCTCTTCCTGAGCTCGTTCCTCCTCGCCGCCACCGCCGCCCTCACCGGCGCCGCGACGGCCCAGGCGTCCCAACAGGCCGCAGCCGGCGGCTATGTGGCGCTCGGCGACTCCTACTCCTCCGGTGTCGGAGCCGGCAGCTACATCTCCTCCAGCGGCGACTGCAAGCGCAGCACGAAGGCCTACCCGTACCTCTGGGCGGCCGCCAACTCACCCTCGTCCTTCGACTTCACCGCCTGCTCGGGCGCTCGTACGGGTGATGTTCTCTCCGGGCAGCTCGGCCCGCTCAGCTCCGCCACCGGTCTCGTCTCCCTCAGCGTCGGCGGCAACGACGCCGGGTTCGCCGACGTCATGACGACCTGTGTGCTCCAGTCCGACAGCACCTGCCTCTCCCGGATCGCCACCGCCCGGTCCTACGTCGACTCGACGCTGCCCGGCCGGCTCGACAGCGTCTACACCGCCGTCCGCACCCGGGCCCCCAACGCCCACGTGGTGGTGCTCGGTTACCCCCGCTTCTACAAACTCGGCACCTCCTGCATCGGTCTCTCCGAGACCAAGCGGAAGGCGATCAACGACGCCGCGGACCACCTCGACAACGCCATCGCCCAGCGCGCCCGCGCCCACGGCTTCACCTTCGGCGACGTCCGCACCACCTTCACCGGCCACGAGATCTGCTCCGGCAGCTCCTGGCTGCACAGCGTGGACTGGTTCAACATCGGCAACTCGTACCACCCGACGGCCGCCGGGCAGTCCGGCGGCTATCTGCCGGTGCTGAACGGCGCGGCCTGACCCGTCAGGGCCCGGTCACCGAACCGGAAGGAGAAGGGGAGACCCCGTCCGACGGGGTCTCCGGCTCGCACGCCACCGAGAACGGCACCGGCTCGGAGGACGTCCGCACCGGCCCCCGGACCTCCACCCCGATCTCGCTCTCGAACGTCCCGGTCTCCGTGTGCGTCGTCACGACCACCGTGTCCCGCTTCGTGCGCCCGCCCCCTTCGTGGAACGACAGCGTCCGCCAGCCCGGGTCGGCCACCGAACCGTCCTCGGCCACCCAGCGGTAGGAGACCTCGGCCGGCAGCCGCCCCACCGTGAACGTCGCCGTGAACGCGGGCGCCCGCTCCTCGGGCGGCGGACAGCCGCCGGAGTACTCCGTGCGCGCGCCGGTCACCGTCACCGACACCGTCTGCGGCGGGGGAACGGTCTCCTCCTCGTCGTCGCCCCCGGTGGGGGAGGGGGTCGGCCCGCCCGTCCCCGGCGTCCCGTCGTCGGCCTCGTCGTCACCGGTCCGTGCGGGCGAACTCGCCTGCCCACCGGGGCCCTCGGCGCCGGACCCGCCGTCCCCGCGGTCCAGCAGCACATACGTCAGCCCGGCCAGCGCCAGGGCCAGTACCACCACGCCCGCGACCAGGACGGCCGCGGCCCGCCGGCCGCGCTCGGGCCGGGTGGTCGCGGTCGGCGCTCCCGCGACCGGCACCGGGGGCGCGGACGAGGAGCGGGAGCGGTACGGCTCCGGGCCCGGCCGGGGGAGCGCGACCGCCGTCGGGGCGTACGGCCCCGAACGCGCCGTGTCCGCGCGGGGCGTGCCACCCGCGCCGACGACCCGCAGGTCCTGGTGCGCCCGCTCCGCCGTCAGCCGCTCGGCCGGGTCCTTGCGCAACAGCCCCTCGACGACCGGGGCGAGCGGGCCGGCCCGGCGCGGCGGCGGCAACTCCTCGTCGACGATCGCCCGCAGGGTGCTCAGCGGGGTGTCCCGGCGGAAGGGCGAGGTGCCCTCGACGGCCGCGTACAGCAGCACGCCCAGCGACCACAGGTCCGACGCGGGGCCGGGCGTGCGGCCCAGCGCCCGCTCCGGGGCGAGGAACTCGGGCGACCCGACGACCTCCCCGGTCATGGTCAGCGCGGAGCTGCCCTCGACCCTGGCGATCCCGAAGTCGGTGAGCACGATCCGCCCGTCGTTCGCGATCAGGACGTTGGCGGGCTTCACGTCCCGGTGCAGCACCCCCGCCCCGTGCGCGGCCCGCAGGGCGGCCAGCACCTCCGCGCCGATGTGCGCGGCCCGCCGCGGCGGCAGGGGGCCCTCGGCGTCCAGCACCTCGGCCAGCGACAGGCCGCGCACCAGCTCCATGACGATCCACGGGCGCCCGTCCTCGGTCGCCACGTCGTACACCGTCACCACGTTGCGGTCGGTGATCCGGGCCGCCGCCCAGGCCTCCCGTTCCAGACGGGCGTACATCCGCTCCACGTCGGCCGCCGGCAGCCCGGCCGGGGCGCGGACCTCCTTGACGGCGACCTCGCGGTGCAGCACCTCGTCACGGGCCCGCCACACGGTGCCCATACCGCCCTCGCCCAGGGGCGACAGCAGCCGGTAGCGGCCCGCGACCACCCGCCCACCGCCCGGTTCCTCGGACACGGCGTCCCCCTTCGCAGCCGGGCGAATTCTCCCTTTCCTCATGAAAGTAGCTCAGCCGAGTGCGGATGCCGCCCCCCTGAACACCAATCCGGCCCCCAGGGCCACGACGACGAACGCCGACCCCAGGGGAGCGCTCTGGCGCACCGGCGCCACCCACGGGGCCGCCGTCCAGCGGGGGCGCCGGGCCAGGAGCCGTCTCACGCCACGGCCCGCCCCGACGACCGCGTACCCGGCCGCGACGAGGGTCAGGGCCAGGCCCGCGCCGTACGCGACGACGAGCAGCAGCCCGAACCAGGCCCGGCCGAGCGCCGCGGCGCCGACCAGCACCACCACGGCGGACGGACTGGGCACCAGCCCGCCGGCGAGACCGAGCAGGACCGCGCCGCGGAGGGTGGGCGCGGCCGGATGCGTGTGGGTGCGGCCGCCGTGGGTGTGCGTCGTCCCGTGTCCGTGATGGTGCCCGTGCCCGTGATGGTGCTCGTGGCCATGGTGGTGCCCGTGCCCGTGGTGGTGCTCGTGTCCATGGTGGTGCTCGTGTCCGTGGTGGTGCTCGTGTCCGTGGTGGTGCCCGTGCCCGTCGTCGTGCGGGGGCGGGGGGTGGTGCGCACGGCCCCGGTCGCGCAGGGCGCGGCGTACCAGGCTCGCACCGGCCAGGGTGACGAGGGCGCCGCTCGCGACGCCCAGCCAGGCGACCACCGAGGGCGCGGCGGCCGAACCGGCCGTGACCAGCAGGCCCAGGGCGACCACGCCGAGGGTGTGGGTGACCGTCACCGAGGCGGCCATGGGCAGCACGTCCCGCAGGCGGGCCCGGCCACCGCGCGCCGCCGCCGTCGCGGCCATGAGGGTCTTGCCGTGGCCCGGCGCGAGCGCGTGCGTCGCGCCGAGGACGACGGCGATCAGCAGGGCGAGCGCGGCGAAGCCGGCCGTGAGGCCGCGTCGCGCGACGAGGCCGTCCAGGGCGCGGGTCCAGCGGTCGGCGCCGCGGGGCAGCACGGAGGAGGCGGGCGCGTCGGCCTCCCGCCCGGCCGCTGCCGGGCCGCCGGGGCGGACGCGCAGGGCCGCGCTCGTGGTGTCGGCCGGTGAGGAGAGCAACCTCTCCGGATAGCGCGTCAGTTCGCGGGAGAGCGAGGTCCCCGGTACGTCCGAGCCGACGAGCGTCGTACGGTCGCCGCGCGCGGTGATCTCCCGCCAGCCCGGCCCGGACGCCGCGCCCGCCGCGCGGAAGACGACGTCCACCGCGCCGCCCTCCGGCAGGGGAGCGGTCAGCCCGCACTCCACGCGCAGGGTGTCGAGCCCGGCCCGGCCGGGCCGCACGCGCACCCCGCTGCCGCGCACGGTGAGCGGGACCGCGCGCCCGTCGACGCGCACCTCGCTGTCCCGCGCGGCCGTGGCGCACCGCTGCCGCGCCCACGCGTCCCGGCCCAGCCGGCCGATGTCCGGACCGGCCTGCGCGGCCGGGATCTCCGCGAGGTCCTCGACGTGGCGGACGCGGAGTTCACCGGGCGCGGCGACCAGCCCGTCGTAGCGGTTGACGGTGAAGTCGCCGAGCGGGTGCGCGCCCGCCGGCGCGGCCGGGACCAGGACGAGCGCGCCCGCGGCGGTGAGGACGGCGGCCGCGGCGGCGACGGCACGGGGGAGGATCACCGCGCCCCCTCCAGGTCCTTCAGCGCGGCACGGGCGGCCCGGACGCCGAGGGGGGAGAAGCCGGGGTTCAGCTCCAGGGCCGCCGTGAGCGAGGCACGGGCGGCGCGGTCGTGCCCGGTGGCGTGCTCGATCATGCCGCGGTGGTAGAGGAGGACGGCGTTGCGGTACCCGGTGGCCGTGGCCCGGCGGGCGTACGGGAGGGCCTCCTCGTCGCGGCCGTTCGCGTGCAGCGCCCAGGCGAGGGCGTCCGCGGTGTGCACACTGCGCCGGCGGTCCCACGCGGCGCGGGCCGCGCGCAGGGCCTCCTCGGGGTCGCCGTGGTCGGCGGCGGCGAGCGCGGTGTCGAGGTCGGCGTGCACACCCCCGGCGCGGGCCAGCGCGGTCCAGGCGCCGACCAGGGCGTACTGCGCGCGGGCCTTCGCACGGTCGCCGTCGGCGCCGCGGTCCTCGTACAGCTCACCGAGGGCGACCAGCGGGCCGGGCAGCGGGGAGCGGGCGACGACGTGCTCCAGCGTCGCGACGGCGCCCGCGCGGTCCCCGCTCGCGGCCTGGGCCCGGGCACGGCCCTCCAGGGCGGGGAGGTGGTCCTCGTCGGCGGCGAGCGCACGGGCGTAGTGGCGCAGGGCCGCCCGGTGGTCCCCCTGATCCTGAGCGAGCCGCCCGAGCGCGGTCGCGACGTACGCCGTGTCGGCGGGCGAGGAGGCGCCGTCCAGGGCCTGTTCCAGCACCCTCCGCGCGGTCCGCACGTCGCCGTGCAGCTCCCGCACGTACGCGTACCGCGTGAAGACGGGCACCCCGGGCCGCCTGCGGTCGGCGGTGCGGGCGGCCCGGGCCGCCTCGTCGTACCGGCCGAGCTCGACCAGGGCGTCGATGCGGGAGCACAGGGCGCGTTCGCTGTAGGGGTTCTGCTCCAGGGCCCGGTCGGCGTACTCCAGGGCGCCGGTGAAGTCGTGCCGGGCCGCGGCGAGCGCGGCCCGCCCGGCGAGGGCCCGCTCGTTGCCGGGCGCGAGGGCGAGGGAGCGGTCGAGGGCCCGCTCGGCCTGCGGGTAGCGCGAGGGGTCCCCGAGGGTCCGGGCCTGCTCGACGTAGGCGGCGCCCAGGGCGGCCCAGCCGCCGAAGTCACGGGGTTGGGAACGCAGATGGGCCTGGAGCGAGCGGATCCCGGCGTCGAGGTCGCCCCCGGCGAGCACCCCGGGCGCGAGCGCCCCGGCCGCCGGCGCCGTGCCGGCCCCGGTCCGCCCCGCGTCCCGGCCTCGGGCGCTCCG
>NZ_MSGP01000017.1 GCF_002078235.1 Streptomyces viridosporus | reverse complement strand
GGGTACGGGGCGGCCGGGCGCCCCGGTTCACCCGCGCGGCCCGCCCGCCCCCGCGGGGACGCGCGTCCGGGTCAGTAACCGAAGGCACGGGCCGTGTTCGCCCCGAGGGCCGCGGCGAGGGTGTCCTCGTCGACGCCCCGTACGGCGGCCATGGCGCGCACCGTGACGGGCACCAGGTACGGGGCGTTCGGCCGCCCGCGGTGGGGCACCGGCGTCAGGAAGGGCGCGTCGGTCTCCACCAGGAGCAGGTCCGGCGGGGCGACGGCGAGCGCGTCGCGCAGGTTCCGCGCGTTCTTGAAGGTGACGTTGCCGGCGAACGACATGAAGTATCCGGCGGCGGCGCAGATCTCCGCCATCTCCGCGTCCCCCGAGTAGCAGTGGAAGACGGTCCGCTCGGGGGCGCCCTCCTCCTTCAGGATGCGCAGGACGTCGGCGTGGGCGTCGCGGTCGTGGATCACCAGGGCCTTGCCGTGCCGCTTGGCGATCTCGATGTGGGCGCGGAAGGACCGCTCCTGCGCCTCCTTGCCCTCCGGCCCGGTGCGGAAGTAGTCGAGACCGGTCTCGCCGACGCCCTTGACCTGGGGCAGCGCGGCCAGCCGGTCGATCTCGGCGAGCGCCTCGTCCAGCGCCGCGTCCCCGCCGGGCTCGCGGGCGCCCTGCCGGGACCAGCCGTCGGGGTCCCCGTGGACGATGCGCGGGGCCTCGTTGGGGTGCAGCGCGACGGTCGCGTGGACGGCGTCGTGCGCCGCGGCCGTCTCGGCCGCCCAGCGCGAGCCCGCGAGGTCGCAGCCGACCTGCACGACCGTCGTCACGCCCACCGAGGCCGCCTTGGCGAGGGCCTCCTCCACCGTGTCGGACTGCATGTCGAGGTGGGTGTGCGAGTCCGCGACCGGCACCCGCAGGGGCTCCGGGAGCGGCGGGGCGGTGTCCTTGCCGGGCGTGCCGGGCTTGTCGGGGGCGTTCGCAGACATGTCCCCGATCCTACGGAAGGGCCGTTCCGCACCGTCCGGGCACGGGCGTCAGCCCTCCCGGCGGACTTCCCGGCGGGTCTCGCGGTGGTCCTCCCGGCGGGTCTCACGGTGGTTCTCCCGGCGGACCTCCCGGTGGTTCTCCCGGCGGTCCTCCCGGCGGAAGAGGTGCAGCAGGTCGGACAGGTGCCAGTGGTGGCGGTCCCCGGGACGGCGCTCCTCGGCCGGCGCCGTCCCCTCGGCGTCCCACGGCGCCTCGACCGGACCGGCGGGCGGCATCAGGCGCTCGCGGTGGGCGGCGTCGCGGGCGGAGGCGACCCGGCCCGCCCGCATGATCCGCACCAGGTGACCGTCGCAGATCCGGCACGTCGGGCGGCTCAGCGGGGAGGGGATGATCCGGCCGTCCGCCACGCACACCACGAAGTCCTGGCCCTCGGCGTCGATGTGGTGCTGTATCTCGTACGTCTGCTCCCAGCCGTACCCGCAGCGCATGCAGGCGAAGGCGTACGACTCGGTGACGACGGCGGTCGCGCCCGCGCGCAACCCGGTCGGCCTTTCGATCTCGGTCATGCCGGCTCCTGTCGGTCCGCGGGCGGAACGGATCCGCCCTGTCCCCAGTGGACTCCCGGCTTCCCCCGGATGCACCGCCCCTGGCGAACATTGAGACCGATTTGACCGTTCTTTACGGTGCCGTCCCGGTTCCTTTACCGAGGGGCCGACGGGCCGGCCGGAAGCGGGCCTACTCCCCGGAGCCCTTCGCCGCCACCACCGCGTCGAACACCTCCCGCTTCGGCACCCCCGCCGCCGCGGCCACCGCGGCGATCGCCTCCTTGCGCCGCTCCCCGGCCTCCTCGCGCACCCGCACCCGGCGCACCAGCTCGGCGGCGTCCACCTCTTCGGCCCCCTTCTCCGGCGCCCCTTCGACCACCACGGTGATCTCGCCGCGCACGCCCTCGGCCGCCCATGCGGCGAGCTCGGTCAGCGGGCCCCGCCTGACCTCCTCGTACGTCTTGGTCAGCTCCCGGCAGACGGCGGCCCGGCGGTCGCCGCCGAACGCCTCGGCCATGTCGGCGAGCGTGGGGGCGAGCCGGTGCGGGGCCTCGAAGTACACGAGGGTGCGCCGCTCCCCGGCCGCCTCCCGCAGCCGTGACCGCCGCTCGCCCTGCTTGCGGGGCAGGAACCCCTCGAAGCAGAACCGGTCCACGGGCAGCCCGGACAGGGCGAGCGCGGTGAGCACGGCGGACGGCCCGGGCACCGCGGTGACCCTGATGTCCCGCTCGACGGCCGCCGCGACCAGCCGGTACCCCGGGTCGGAGACCGAGGGCATCCCCGCGTCCGTCACCAGCAGCACACGGGCGCCGCCCACCAGCTCCTCGACCAGCTCGGGCGTACGGGCGGACTCGTTGCCCTCGAAGTACGACACGACCCGCCCCCCGGGCGTGACGCCGAGCGCCTGGGCCAGCCGCCGCAGCCGCCTGGTGTCCTCGGCGGCGACGACGTCGGCGCCGGCCAGTTCCTCGGCGAGCCGGGGCGGGGCGTCGGAGACGTCGCCGATGGGGGTGCCTGCGAGTACGAGGGTTCCGGTCACGCCCCCATCCTCCCAGGGCCGCGGACCCCGCATGCGACCGGAGCACGGCCGGACCACGGCCGGAACGCGCCCGGGAGGAGGAGGGCCGGGAGCAGGACCGGAACCCCCCTCGGAACCCGCACAGGCGGGGCATACCGCCCAGGCACGGGACTCCCACAGCGCCTTTCCCTACGATGGCGCGGTGACCAGTACCGCGTCCTCCACGGACATCCGGCAGGACCAGGCGCCGCACGAGCAGCGGCCGCCGTGGCAGCAGCGGCTGCGCCGTTTCGGCTACTCGGCGAGGAGCCCCAGAGGCGACGTCCGCGACCGTCTGGTGCCGCCGTACACGGAGCCGTCGGAGCGGCTGTGGTCGACGCTCGGGGCGCCGCCGGCGCTCGCCGACCGGATCACCCGCTGGTCGGCGTGGGGCGGCCCGCTGCTGGTCACACTGCTGGCGGGGGTGCTGCGGTTCTGGAACCTGGGCAGCCCCAAGGCGGTGATATTCGACGAGACGTACTACGCCAAGGACGCGTGGGCGCTGATCCACCGCGGGTTCGAGGTCAACTGGGACAAGAACGCCAACGACCTGATCCTCTCCTCGGGCGGGGACATCCCCATCCCGACGGACGCGGCGTACGTCGTGCACCCGCCGGTCGGCAAGTACGTCATCGGACTGGGCGAGCTGATGTTCGGGTTCACCCCGTTCGGCTGGCGGTTCATGACGGCGCTGCTGGGCACGCTCTCGGTCCTGCTGCTGTGCCGCATCGGCCGGCGCCTGTTCCGCTCCACGTTCCTCGGCTGCCTCGCGGGCGCGCTGATGGCGGTGGACGGGCTGCACTTCGTGATGAGCCGGACCGCGCTGCTCGACGGCGTGCTGATGTTCTTCGTGCTCGCGGCCTTCGGCTGCCTGGTGGTCGACCGGGACCGGGCGCGGGAGAGGCTCGCCGCCGCGCTGCCCGTGGGACCGGACGGCCGGGCCCGGCCGGACGCGCACGTCGCGGAGCACACCCGTATCGGCTTCCGCCCCTGGCGCCTGGCGGCGGGCCTGATGCTGGGCCTGGCGATCGGCACCAAGTGGAACGGCCTGTACATCATGGCCGCGTTCTGCGTGCTGACGGTGCTCTGGGACGTCGGCGCCCGCAGGGTCGCGGGCGCGCACCGGCCCCGGCTGGCGGTGCTGAAGCGCGACCTGGGCTGGGCGTTCCTGTCCACCGTGCCGGTGGCGGTGTTCACCTACTTCGCCTCGTGGATCGGCTGGATCCTGTCCCCGTCCGACGGCACCGGCGGCTACTACCGCGACTGGGCGACCAAGGACGGCAGGGACAGCGCCTGGTCCTGGCTCTTCCCCGACTGGTGGCGCAGCCTGTGGCACTACGAGAACCAGGTCTACGACTTCCACGTCGGGCTGTCCTCGCCGCACACCTACCAGTCCAACCCGTGGAGCTGGCTCGTCACCGGCCGCCCGGTCTCCTACTTCTACGAGTCCCCGGCCCCCGGCACGGACGGCTGCCCCGTCGACGCGGGCGAGAAGTGCGCCCGTGAGGTCCTGGCCATCGGCACCCCGCTGCTGTGGTGGGTGGCCTGCTTCGCCCTCCTCTACGTCCTGTGGCGCTGGTTCTTCCGCCGCGACTGGCGCGCGGGCGCCATCGCCTGCGGCGTCGCGGCCGGCTACCTGCCGTGGTTCCTGTACCAGGAGCGCACGATCTTCTTCTTCTACGCCATCGTCTTCCTGCCCTTCCTGTGCCTGGCGGTGGCGATGCTCCTGGGCGCCGTCGTCGGCCCGCCCCGCTCCTCCGACACCCGCCGGGTCGCGGGCGCGACGGTGGCCGGCGTCCTGACCCTGCTGATCGCCTGGAACTTCATCTACTTCTGGCCCCTCTACACCGGCACGTCGATCCCCATCGACGACTGGCGGGCCCGGATGTGGCTGGACACCTGGGTCTAGCCGGGCGGGCACACCACGAGGGCGCGGCGGTCCGCCGCGCCCTCGTGGTCGTCGTCGGTCGTCAGCGGTTGTCGTGGGCCGCCCTCGGACGGTCCGGAGACGCCCCGGGGACCGCGCCCCGCCCCGGGCCCTCGACGGGAACTGCGGCGCGGCGGGTCCGTCTCAGGAGGCGCTACGGCTCTCGGCCTCGGCCTGGGCTATGGCTTCGGCTTCGCTCTCGGCCAGGGCGAGCGTGACGCCGAACGCCCGCGTGATGTGGCCCGCCGCCGACATGACGCGTGCCGTCCCCACCACGGGGGCGATCGCGACGAGGAGGTCCTGCAGCTGCTCGACCGTGAAGTCGGCTTTGATCGCGGGGTTGATGTGGGCCAGGTAGGAGATCGCCGGTGCGTCCATGGCCACGAGTGCGGCGATGCGGGCGAGGATGAGCGTTCGCTCGTCCATGTGGCAGCGCTCGACGGAGTCGATCGTCATGGCGGCGATCGTGTCGAGTACGGGAGTCTCGGATGCAGTAGCCATGGGCGGGCCGCCTTCTGGTTCCGTAGGGAGTCGAACCGCCGCCCGCTCGACGCGGGAATCCCCCTGCCCAGCGGTTGCTACTCAAGCGTAGGCGCCCTCGGGTGAGGGCGCGCGTCGAGCCGGACGGGGACCGGACGTGCCGTCCCAGCGGTGACCGCGGGCATGCGCCGCTCGTCCGCCGGACCGTCGGCCTCCTCCCGCACGTCGCCCTCCCGCGCCGCCGGGCGGGGCGTGCGAAACCTCCCTGGAGGAGGAACTTCCCTCCCTCTGCTCGAAATTGGGCCCCCGGGCCGGGACGGGCCGAATCGATCTCCTTTCGGACAACAAAGGGAAACGGCCGCCCCGCCCGTCACCCCCCGCGCATAGAGTGCTCACCGCCGAGTTGTCTGAACACGTTCAGAAAGACGTGGGGTTCGGCGGTGAGGGGGAGGGCCGGTGCGCAAGGGAGGCAAGGTCGCCGTCGTCGGCGGGGTGTTCGCGTTGATGGTGGGCGGGGCCGCGTACGGCGTCCACGACTTCGTGTCGGCGATGAGCGGTGACGGGGGAGGCGGCACCGGTGCGTCGGTGCCGAAGTCCGGGCCGCCGGACCGGGACGAGGTGGCGGAGACGACCGGGAAGTTCTTCGCTGCCTGGGAGAAGGGACAGGCGACACGGGCGGCGTCGTACACGGACAACGCGCAGGACGCCGGGGCGCTGCTGGCGGCGTACGGCGACGAGGCGCACATCGGCGACGTGCGGATCACGCCCGGGGCGGCCACCGGCACCACCGTCCCGTTCACCGTGAGGGCGACCGTCACCCACGCGGGCAAGTCCGCGCCGCTGACCTACCGGAGCGAGCTGACCGTCGTGCGCGGGAGGACCACCGGGCGGGCGCTGGTCGACTGGGAGCCGTCCGTCGTGCACCCCGAACTCCGGGACGGCGACACCCTGGTCACCGGGGAGTCCGCGCAGCCGCCCGTCGAGGCGGTGGACCGCGACGGCACCGTGCTGACGAAGGAGGACCACCCCTCCCTCGGGCCGATCCTGGACACCCTGCGCGAGAAGTACGGCGAGAAGGCGGGCGGCACCCCCGGGGTCGAGCTGGTGATCCGGCACGCCGACGAGGCCGCCGACACCCCGCTGCTGACCCTCGCGAAGGGCAGGCCGGGCAAGCTGCGCACGACGCTCAGCGCCGGGGTGCAGGCCGCGGCCGAGAAGGCCGTGAAGCGGTTCGCCGAGTCGTCGGTGGTGGCGGTCAAGCCGAGCACCGGGGAGGTGCTGGCGGTGGCCAACCACCGCCGGGACGGGTTCAACGCGGCCTTCCAGGGCCGGGTCGCCCCCGGTTCCACCATGAAGATCATCACCGCCGCCATGCTCATCGACAACGGCGTGACCTCGATGAACGGCCCGGCGCCCTGCCCGCCCACCGCCACTTGGCAGAGCCAGACCTTCAAGAACCTCACCGGCCTGCGGCCGAACGAGGGCGCCACCCTCGCCCACAGCTTCCTGAACTCCTGCAACACGGCCTTCGTCAAGCTCGTCGACGAGGAGCCGCTCACCGACGCCTCGCTCACCCGGGAGGCCCAGGAGCGCTTCGGGATCGGCCGGGACGACTGGAAGACCGGCATCGTCTCCTTCGACGGCAGCGTCCCCGCCTCCGGCGGCCCGGACCGCGCGGCGAACGCCCTCGGCCAGGGCCAGGTGCAGATGAACCCGCTGAACATGGCCTCGGTGACGGCCACCGCCGTCACCGGTGCCTTCCGCCAGCCGTACCTCGTCTCCCCGGAGCTCGACGGCCGGCGGCTGGCGCGGGCCGAGGGCCTGAGCGCGAGCACCGCCGCCCAGGTGAAGCAGATGATGCGGCTCACCGCCACCCAGGGCACCGCCGCCGAGGCCATGGCCGGGCTCGGCGGCGACATCGGCGCGAAGACCGGCTCCGCGGAGGTCGACGGCAACGACACCTCCGACAGCTGGTTCACCGGCTTCCGCGACGACGTCGCGGCGGCGGCCATGGCCCAGCAGGGCGGCCGCGGCGGCGACGCGGCCGGTCCGATTGTCGCAGCCGTGCTACGAGCGGGCTCCTGAGCGCGCCGTACCCGGGCCGGGACTCTAGGGTGGTGGCCGTCGTGTGCACACATGAGCGCCACCAGCGCGACGGCACGGCGCGCGCGCCGTGAACGCCACGCACCATCACACCAGAGCGCCACCAGGGCCGCGGGAGCCCGGCGAGCAGCAAAGGAACGGAACACAGTGGGCAACAGAGGGCACGTCGCCGAGCGACGGAAGACGAGACCCGCCGTGCTCGGCGGAGCGATCGCCGTGGTCGTCGGAGGCGCCGGGTTCGGTGCCTACGCGCTGTCCGGCGGTGGTGCCGCCGAAGACGGGACGCGCACGGCCTCCACCCGGCAGCAGGCCGAGACCAGGACCGGCCCGCTGTCCGCCGCCGAGGTCACCACCACGGCCGAGCGCTTCCTCACCGCCTGGCAGTCGGGGAAGGTGAGCGAGGCCGCCGCCGTCACCGACGACCCGAAGGCCGCCGCCGCCCTGCTCACCGGCTACGCCAAGGACGCCCGCCTCGAGGACCTCACCCTCACCGCCGGTACCCGCGCCGGCGACAAGGTCCCCTTCTCCGTGAAGGGCACGGTCGCGTACGAGGGCCTCGGCAAGCCGCTGGCGTACGACAGCACGCTGACCGTGATACGCCGCGCCGGGGACGGCGCTCCGCGGGTGGACTGGCGGGCCGCCGTCGTGCACCCCGACCTCAAGGACGGCGACCGGCTGGTCACCGGCGAGGCGGGCACACCGCCGGTCAAGGCGCTGGACCGGAACGGCGGCGAGCTGACCACCGCGAAGTACCCGTCCCTGGGGACGGTGCTGGACAGTCTGCGCGAGAAGTACGGCGAGAAGGCGGGCGGCACGGCGGGCGTCGAGCTGCGGGTGGTGCGCGGCAAGGAGTCCGAGAAGGCGGAGCTGTCCGACAAGACCCTGCTGGAGCTGCGCGAGGGCACGCCCGGCACGGTGAGGACCACGCTGGATCCGTCCCTGCAGGCCGCCGCCGAGGCGCAGGTGGCCAAGAAGGCCCGGGCGTCACTGGTGGCGCTGCGCGCGTCGACCGGCGAGATCCTGGCGGTGGCGAACTCCTCGCACGGTTTCAACACCGCGTTCCAGGGCTCGCTGGCCCCGGGCTCCACCATGAAGGTGGTCACCGCCTCGCTGCTGCTCGACAAGGGCCTCGCCTCCATGGACGAGAAGCACCCGTGCCCGAAGTACTTCAGCTACGGCGGCTGGAAGTTCCAGAACCTGGACAAGTTCCAGATCGACGACGGCACCTTCCGGGCGAGCTTCGCCCGCTCCTGCAACACGGCCTTCATCAGCCAGGCGCCCGAGCTCGAGGACGACGACCTGACCGAGCAGACCCAGCAGGTCTTCGGGCTGGCGAAGAACGACTGGCAGGTCGGCGTGCCGACCTTCGACGGCGCGGTGCCGGTGCAGTCCAAGGCCCCGATGGCGGCCTCGCTCATCGGCCAGGGCGGGGTGCGGATGAACCCGCTGAACATGGCGTCGGTGTCGGCGACGGTCCGGGCGGGCGTCTTCCGCCAGCCGTACCTGGTCTCACCCGAGGTGGACGGCCGCAAGCTGGCGACGGCCTCGCGCACCATGTCGGCCGGCACGCTGGCGCAGCTGCGGGAGCTGATGTCGTACACCGCGACCGCCGGCACGGCGGCGGAGGCGATGGCCGGGGTGAGCGGCGAGATCGGCGCCAAGACCGGATCGGCCGAGGTCGACGGGCAGAAGAAGCCGAACGGCTGGTTCACCGCGTACCGCGGGGACGTGGCGGCCGCGGGCGTCGTCCAGCAGGGCGGTCACGGCGGCTCGACGGCCGGGCCGCTCGTGGCGGCGCTGCTGAAGAGCGGCGGCTGAGCCCCGCGCCCGGCGCGTACCTGGCTCCTCAGTGCGGCACCGGTTCCGCGGCGGCGACGTACGTCCGCCGCAGGAACCGGGCCAGGGTCTTGGTGTCGAACTGCACCACCGACACCCCGTGCGCGGAGTGGAACTCGACCACGGTCTGCACCCGGCCGCACGGCCACACCCGCACCTCGCCGAGTCCCGCGGGGGTGCGCAGTCCCCGCTCGAGCAGTTCCCGGTCGACGGTCCACTCGCGCGCCCCGGGGTCCGGCAGCCTGATCAGGACGTGCCGGGGGTCCCGCCCGGGGTCGTACCGCAGCACCACGGGTACGGCCCCGCCGTCCTCTTCCGGGGCATCCGTGACGATGTGGGCTCGTGCGTACTGCTCGACTACGGACATCGGTGGGCCCCTTACGCTGTGTCGTCGGCAGGACAAGCCGTGCAACCCGTGTACCCGCCCCTCGCCCCATGGTGCACGCATTCCGGAATCCGCGCTTCCGCGTAGCGGACGGCACGGGCCGGGCACGACGGCGGCGGACGGCACGGGCCGGGTACGGAGGAGGCAAAGACAAGTCGCTCGCTCTTGCGACCTGTTCGCAACCGGCCACATCATCGAACCGTGCACGCACCCGACGGATTCATCGACGTCCCCGTGTCCGCCGCGGCCGGAATCGTCGCCGCCGGCGCCATCGCCGTGAGCCTGCGCGGGGCCCGGCGTGAACTGGGCGGCCTCGCCCACCCCGGGCGGGGAGGAGAGTCCGGCGGAGAACGCACCGCTCCGCTGGCCGGGCTCGTGGCGGCGTTCGTCTTCGCCGTGCAGATGCTGAACTTCCCCGTCGCGGCGGGGACCAGCGGCCATCTGATGGGCGGCGCGCTCGCCGCGATCCTGGTGGGGCCCTGCACCGGGGTCCTGTGCGTCTCCGTCGTCCTGCTGATGCAGGCCGTCCTCTTCGCCGACGGGGGCCTGACCGCGCTCGGCGTGAACGTCATCACCATGGCGATCACCACGACGGTCGTCGCCTACGCGCTCTTCCGCGGCCTGGTGGCGGTGCTGCCGCGCACCCGCCGCTCGGTGACCGCCGCGTCCTTCGTCGCCGCCCTGGTCTCCGTCCCGGCCTCCGCGGTCGTCTTCACCCTGCTCTACGCGCTCGGCGGCACCACCGACGTCCCGATCGGCAAGGTCGCCACCGCCATGGTGGGCGTGCACCTCCTCATCGGGGTCGGCGAGGCCGCGATCACGGCCCTGACCGTCGGCGCCGTCCTCGCCGTACGTCCGGACCTGGTGCACGGCGCGCGCGGGGTCCGGCAGCGGCTCAAGCTGCGCGTGGACGGCGAACTGGTCGACGCCCCCGACCCCGATGAGGAGGTGCACGCCCACCATAGCGG
>NZ_MSGP01000169.1 GCF_002078235.1 Streptomyces viridosporus | reverse complement strand
GGAGCGGCGCGTGCGTGACGGCCCGGACCTGGTCCCGGACCGTCACGCACGCGCCGCTCCTTCTCCTTCGCGCCGGGCGCCCACAGGGCGGCCACGAATGACGCTTGTTGTCGTCTGTCTCCCTGAACCTCTCCCTGCAGTACGAGTCGTCGCCCGTGTCCCTCGGCGCCATGGGCGAGGCCTTGAGCGACTTCGAGACGTGGTTGGGGTCGCAGGGCTGAGTGACCAGGACCGTGAGAAAGCTCGGCGCGACGGATCGATGCGCGAGGGCGCCGCCTCACGCACCAACGCGGAGACGGTTCCTGCTCAGCGGGCCCCGCGCCCTTCAGCCGCCGCGCCGCCTCCTCCAGGGCCGGTCGCTGCTTGCAGAACGCGAACCGCACGAAGGGAGCGCCCGCCTCCCGGTGGTTGTAGAAGACCGCCGTGGGGATGGCGACGACGCCCGCGCGTTCCGGCAGGGCCCGGCAGAAGGCGACGTCGTCGCTCTCGCGCAGGGACCGGCTGTCGAGGACCGGGTTCAACCTGAGTACACATACTCAGACGCCATGGTGGCCGATACGGATGGGGCCCGTGGTGCGAAGGAATTACGGTACGTCCTGGTCGCCGTAGCGCTGGCATTACTGGTCTGCATCTGCTCGTCGACACAGGACGAACATGGGGAGGAACCACGCATGGCGTGGGGTGAGTGGGAACAACTCAAGGCAGCGGCGGCCGAGCGGCACACCACGCAGACGCAACTCAATCAATTGCCTGCCGACCAAGGCGGTACCAGTTCCGGGGACAGGGGCGGCGGTGCCGACAAGCTGAGGTCCGACAAGGCTGCGTGGACCAAGGCGGGGGAAGGCGTCGGGTCATTGCGGGAAAGTCTCAGCAAGGCGTGGGTGAAGGTGGAGTCGGGCCAGACGGGACTCGGGAAGGGGCCTGGATGCCTGACCGCAGCGGCCCAGCAAGGCGTCTACGACTCCTGGAAGCGCTATGTCAAGGACGTGGGCGAGGTGTGCGACGGGCTTGCTGGCGTACTGGAGAAAGCGGGCAGCGACCAGCTGCGGACCGATGAGGCCATCGAGGCCGAGATCGCCAAGCTGAAGACCGAGTACTACGAGGACACGCCCGTCGGCGGCCAGGCCAAGGGGCGGTGACCCGAGCACATGGACCACCTGACGCTCAAGGCCCTCAAACCGACCGAGTACGCGGAGGCGGCGGACGGGTACCGCGCGATCAGCAGCATGGCCGATGCGGCCAGGGACCGGATCGACAAGCAGATCACCGTGGCCATGCGGAAGGCCAATGAGGGTGAGGCCGCGGACGCGGCGCTCAAGCAACTACGGAAACTGTCGGAGAACTTCCACTACACCCAGGTCGAGTGCGGCCTGATCACCGGAGCTCTTGACGGCTTCTCGTCCGAGATCGCCGCTCCCAAGCGACGCCTGGCCGAGGCGCTGGACGATGCGGCCGCGCTGGCATACACCGTCAACGAAGACGGCACCATCACGTATCCCGCCGGCGGTAAGAGCGAACTCACCGGTGAGCCGATCCCCGGCGGCACTGTTCTGGGCAACAACGGCCTGATCACGGGCAACGACACAGGGTTTCAACCACCGGGGCTGGTGCCGAACAGCCCTCAGTTCAAGAACCCGAACCCGCACCACGCCAAAGCCGTGGACATCGCGGACCGCATCGCCCACGCCGTACGGGAAGCCCAGGAGATCGACGACCGGTACAGCAAGGCGCTGAACAAGCTCAAGGCGGCGCCGGGGCTGAACGTCGACGCCAAGACATGGGCGGACGTGGCATCCGATGTCGATGCGGTGAGTTCAGCGGCCAGTGAATACCTCCAGGACCACATCCCGTTGGGCAAGTCACCCGCCGACCGCAAGGAGTGGTGGGACAGCCTCAGCAATGAGGAGCGCGAGGAGTACAAGACGGCCTTCCCGGAAATCATCGGCAACTTGGACGGGGTCCCGTCAGCGGTCCGCGACGAAGTGAACCGGGAGAACATCCACCTTCTCATCGCGCAGTTGGAGGGCCGGCACGATGAGACGTCCAAAGAACAGCTCGAAGGATTGAAAGAGATCCAGAAGAAGCTCAATGCGGGAAGTCAGCCACCCATGTTCCTCCTGGGGATCGGTCTCGAAGGGAATGGGAGGGCGATCGTCGCCTACGGGAACCCTGACACTTCAAAGAACGTCTCGGCTTATGTTCCCGGTCTGGGCACCAAGCTCGACTTTGAATTTGCCGATGGCACAGTGAAGCGCGCCTTCTATACGGCTGTGGAAGCCCAGAAGCTGGATGCGTCCTCATCATCGATAGTATGGCTCGGCTACGATGCACCTCAATCGATCGACGTGATGACTGCGAACGACGCCGAGCGCGGTGCCCCCGCGTACAACAGCTTCATGAGCGCGATTTCGGCAACCAATGAGAACGCCGATCCTCACGTCACCGCCATCGGGCATTCCTATGGATCTCGGCTGGTAGGGGGCGCCACGCAAGAGGTGGGAGGGATTCCGGGCGCTGATGACATCATCCTCGTCGGAAGTCCCGGCGTCGGCGTTGACAAGGCGGAGGACCTGGGTGTGGGCAAGGGGCACGTCTGGGTGGGCGCGGCGGAGAACGACATCGTCACCAAGCTTCCCTCGCCGAAGGAAGCTTTGGCAGGAACCATGGGATTCTTCGGGGGAGGGCCGCCCGGCGCGTACCTCGGAGGAGAGATCGCTGACCGGGGTGACGACGACATCTGGTTCGGCAGAGATCCTGCAAGCAAGGCGTTCGGTGCCAACAGATTCGAGACCCTGCCCGGACCGGAGCTTGTTCAGCCGTCCTTCCCCGACCTCTTGGATTCGAAGTTCGATATCGAAGCCCACAGTAATTACTTCACTCCGGAAGAAGGAAAGGACAAGATCTCCGCGCAAAACATCGCTGCCATTGTCGCAGGGTATCCGGAATACGTCATAAGGGAGATGCCGCGATGAAGGGAAGGGTTGCAGTGGTCGCAGCACTGGTACTGCTTCTTACCGGATGCGGCACGACGGGTTCCGCGACCTCAGGTAAGGAAAGCCAATCGAAGATGAACCTGCAAGAGGCCGCCGACAGGGCGGATGAGATCCTGGACGAGGCGTTTGCAGCCATCAAGCCCCCCGTCGAGTGGACACATAGGTACTCCATGCCGGGCGACTGCTATGTAGACCGTGATCGTGCCGTCATGACGATCATCTCTGCCGAGCGGCGTGGCAGCTTCCTCGGCGTGCTGGAACGACACTGGAAGAGCAAGGGCTACAAGCTCGTCGCCACGAGTCCGAACGGGCTCGTGGCCCACTTCAAGACACAGGACGGCTTCCAGCTCGAAGTCCTGATCGGGCCCAATGGTCAGGCCCACCTGAGCGTCACCACCCCGTGTGTGGAGAAGTCCGAGGTCGCTCCGCCGACCAGCAAGCCGAACGGCCCCGACTATTCCGGGCAGGAGCTGCCGGCGCCGAACGTGCGGTCGACCTTTTGGTCGAGCGACGCGCCCGTCTCGGGTTGACGTACACGTCCGGAAGTCGGGCTTTGAAGCTTCCCGGACCGGTCCCGGGTGTTTCCGCACTGTCCTGTCGTCTCCCTCGCTCCTGAGTGGAGTTCAGGACGCCAGGCGCCGCAGGCGGTCGACGGCCTCGGAGAGGGTGCCGTCCTTCTTGCAGAAGGCGAAGCGGACCTGATTACGGCCGACGTCGGGGGCATCGTAGAAAACGGAGTTGGGGATGGCGACGACGCCGCAGCGTTCGGGAAGCGCACGACAGAAGGCATAGGCGTCCTTCTCACCGAGGGGGGTTATGTCGGTGGTGATGAAGTACGTGCCCTGCGGCTGGTAGACCTCGAACCCGGCAGCGCGCAGGCCGTCGCCGAGCAGATCGCGCTTGCGCTGGAGGTCGGAGCGGAAACCGTCGAAGTACGAGTCCGGCAGCGCGAGGGCCTCGGCGACCGCGTACTGGAACGGGCCCGCGGAGACGTACGTCAGGTACTGCTTGGCCGAGCGGACCGCCGTCACCAGCTCCGGCGCGGCCGTGATCCAGCCGACCTTCCAGCCGGTGAACGAAAAAGTCTTGCCGGCGCTCGAGATGGTCACGGTCCGCTCCCGCATGCCGGGGAAGGTCGCCAGCGGCACGTGTTCGGCGTCGTCGTAGACCAGGTGCTCGTACACCTCGTCGGTGATCACCAGCAGGTCGCGCTCCACGGCCAGCTCGGCGATCGCCGCCAGCTCCTCGCGGGTCAGGACGGTGCCGGTCGGGTTGTGCGGGGTGTTGATCAGCAGCAGCCGGGTGCGGTCGGTGACGGCGTCGCGCAGTTCGTCCAGGTCGAGCCGGAAGCGGCCGTCCCGCGGGCGCAGGGTGACCGGCACGCGCCGGCCGCCCGCCAGGGCGACGCAGGCCGCGTAGGAGTCGTAGTACGGCTCCAGGGCGACCACCTCGTCGCCGGGCTCCACCAGGGCGAGCAGGGCGGCGGCGATCGCCTCGGTGGCGCCGGCGGTGACCAGGACCTCGGTGTCGGGGTCGAAGGAGAGGTTGTAGCGGCGCCGCTGGTGCGCGGCGACGGCGGTGCGCAGCTCGGGGACGCCCGGGCCCGGCGGGTACTGGTTGCCGCGGCCGTCCCGCAGCGCCCGTACGGCCGCCTCCCGGACCTCCTCGGGGCCGTCGGTGTCGGGGAACCCCTGGCCCAGGTTGATGGACCCGGTCCGCAGGGCCAGGGCGGACATCTCGGCGAAGACCGTCGTCCCGAACTCGGCGAGCCGGCGGTTCAGGAGGGGGCGCGGGCTGGAGGTCATGTCGGCCATCCTGCGCCGAAGCTCTGGACTTCCTCAACTCAGGTTCGCTGAACGGCACCTGCGTCGCTGTCTGCTACACAGTGCGCGACCAGGGGCGGAGCCTTTGCGGGTTGTCGTCGTCTGTCATCGTTGAGCACCCCCGCACGGCCCATAGACGGCCCAAGTGGGGTGCCTTGGTGTGTGTAGCGACATCATGCCGGGCCATCCCGCTCCTCAGTCATCCGTTGTCGATGCCGTCACGATGCTGGGAAGCGCGGCGTCGCGAAGCCTGTCATGCCGGCCCACTCATGTACTCGTCCGTCGCCAGTTCGTGACGCTACAGTCGTCTTCGTGGGGTGTTGGCATCTTCTGGGGGGAGCGCGAGCGTGCAGCAGTCATCATTTCTGCTCATCGGTACGGATGATAGAGAGTTCTCTGCTAACAGACTGAAAGTTGCAGGGATTCCCTATAAGCGGAAGAGTCTTTATTCGCTGCCCTCAAACTGGGAGAAAACTGTTCAGCTCCTTGAGGACCCCTCGCTTACTGCTGTGCTGGGGAAACTTACGGCACCTCTCTTCAGGCTTATCGCCGAAAGCGAGGATCACGCCGAAGTGATTCCGCAGCTTTTTGGTGCCGTAGGTAAGAAACCCCATATGATCTTTGTTCATACGGCTGTGCTTGAGGGAATCGATCTCGATGCCTTTGCTCAAAGCTATGCCGTGGAGGGCGAGGATGAAGATCCCCTTGTGCATGAGAGCTATGTAGAGTGGCTTAAGAATCATTTCTATACGCCGCCCTCTGAGGAAATAAGGGAAACCGTCCTCGCGCTCCTGGATGACGCGAACGTATCCCTCACTCCTTACAAGAGCAACGCCGAGATGTCCACACTCGCGGCATCTTTTATTGACGACTACGAGAGTAATCTCCTTTTCAGGGTCTATGTCCCTGCTGGGCGCCTGTACGCCGCTGAAGCCGACCGACTCTTGGCGCTTTTTCATGACTGGCTTACGCAGGTTGGGCGACATTCTGTTCGGCAGGATGGATACTCTACGGCGGCGGGCCGTGTTTACGAATTTTTTGGGGACGCTAATCTTCTACCTCAAGAGATGTCGCAAAAATTCAGCGAGTTTTCTGACTTTTTGGACCTGTGCGCCGTTGATCCTGATTCCGCCGAGGCCGAACTAGCAGTTCGAGGCTTGGGTCAAGCCTCGGCTGCCGACATCGTCACGCGCTACGGGCGGTCGGTGCGTCGCATCAATACGGATTTGCGGCACGAGCGGGAAGCTCGCATGCTGTCCATTCGGCACAGGCTTGAGTCGGAGTTGCTTGACATTTCTGAAGGGGGAGAAGTTGACTCGGTAGTTCTCGACAGCTTCGTAAGCTCTCTGACTCCAAATCCCACGGCGTCGAATAGTATCGGTGTTATTTCGGCGACATCGATGCCTCATTTCCCAGCTGGGGCCACAATCAATGTAAATCAGCAGATCTTTCACAGTCTGCAAGGTACTGTTGTGCAAAGCATTCAGGGGAGTGT
This sequence comes from Streptomyces viridosporus, assembly GCF_002078235.1. GTDB lineage: Bacteria > Actinomycetota > Actinomycetes > Streptomycetales > Streptomycetaceae > Streptomyces > Streptomyces viridosporus. The sequence goes on along the minus strand of NZ_MSGP01000169.1, from coordinate 4,215 downwards.
GAATCTTGGGCCTGAAGCAAAGGAGCTACTGCAGCTGATCGCAACTCATGGTGGTGCCGAGGCGGGTGCCTTGGAAAGTGCCGTTCATGAGCTAGAAGATCCAGATGCTCGGCAGGCGGAGAGGTTGGGCGCGAAGGCAAAGTTGAGTGCCTTCCTGTTGCGTGTACGCGACACGGTTGAAGCCGCCGGACTCAGTGCGCTTCAGAAGTACCTGGAATCCAAATTGGGTGTATAGAGAGGTAAATGCGGCGAACCGTAGTGTCATAAGAGAGGTCGGTGGAGCGGCTTTGGGCGGGAGCTGCTTTGGGGCGAGTGATCATGGCCCCGTAAGCTTCCGGCGCGTCGGGCAGTCTGTGGACCTGCCCGTTAAAGCACGACGTTGGGGCCATGATCTTCGAGGCTCGCCCCAAAGTGGCTGCCTAAAGCCGTGGAGCCGACCGCCCCAGCCACGACGTGTTCTGACCTCATGCCGCCGGCCAACCCTCACCAGGGCGCGCGTCGGCGCAGCGCGGGCGAAGCGGGCCGAAGGCAGGAGCGGCGCCCGGAGCGGAGCCGGGAAGCGCGCCCGGCGGAGCGGAGCGCAGCCGGGGCTTGATGAGGTAGAGAAACCTGTAACAGCTCATGGCCGAGACGGGTCTTGGCGCTGGTAATGCCTCCGTGGTGATCTGGCAACGATGGCTTGCGGGAGGGGGAAAGGTGCAGCCGTTACCGGATGACTTGGCACGGAACCGGCCGGGTGACGCGGTGCGCCGCAAGATCCAGGAGTTGCAGCCGAACCCCGTGCTGAGAGTGATCGACCGCTGGCGGCCCGATTCGGAGATTCGTAGTTGGGCGGACGGGCTCGCGGGCGAACGGCTCACGGCTCGGAGGCTGGGCAGGCTCCGGGGGCGTGGTTGGTTCCTCCTCCACGCCATTCAGTGGGCGAGCGGCGCAGACGTTGACCACCTCGCCATAGGCCCCGCCGGCGTCTTCTCCATCAACTCCAAACGACACCGGGGGAAGTCCGTCTGGTACGGCGATGCCGCCATCACGGTGAACGGCGCCCCGACCCGCCACATCGCAGCCAGCCAATCCGAAGCGCGCCGCGTGTCCCGTGCCCTGTCCCGGCACTGTGGAGTCGGCGTTCCCGTCCGCCCCGTGATCTCCGTGGTGCACGCGTCGAAGCTGACCGTCAAGGGTGCGAACCCTCCGGTACTCGTCCTGGATGTCGAAGCCCTCGGCCGGGTCCTGTCGGGGCTCTCACCGACGCTCTCCACCGACCAGGTGGCGCACATCTACGGCGTGGCACGGAGGGCGCAGACCTGGGCCGACTGATCAGGCGTCGAAGTCGTACTCCAGCACATACGAGGCGGAGTCGAGGGTCATCTCGTTCACCTCGACCGGGCGTCCCTCATCCGCGAATGCTGTACGGCAAATCATGATCACAGGAGTACCCGTGGAGAGCTGGAGTCGGCTCGCCTCCTCCTGCGACGGCATCCGGCAACGGATCTCCTCGCGGAAGTGCACCGGCTTGTAACCGAGCTCGGCCAAACGGGCATAGGTCCCCCCGGGGCCGGTGTCCTCCTGGGTGATCGCCGAACCCGCCACCAGGTCCGCGGGCAGATAGGACGTGGCCAGCAGGACAGGCTTGTCGTCCAGGACGAAACGGCGGCTGCGCACGCACACCGGCGCGTCGGCCTCGATACCGAGTACCTGGCTGATCCGCTCGGGTGCGTCTGCCTCGTAGACCTGCACTTGGTCGACCACCAAAGTGCGGTCCTCGATGTCTGCTGACCAGATGGATCGTCCCGAACCCCACTGATCACGAGACAACCGCTGAATGCCCCGCCGCCTGAGCGGCTTGAAGTCGCGCACGAACACGCCGGCGCCCTTACGAGACTCCGCAAGACCCTCGTTCTGAAGCACGCCGAGCGCCTGCCGTGCAGTCATGCGGGCCACTTCGTAGGTGGCCATGAGGTCGTTTTCTCCTGGTAGCCGATCACCTGGGCCGTATTCGCCCGCCTGGATCGCTTCCCTCAGCTCGTCCGCGATGCGCTGGTACTTCGGCTGGCGTCCGCTGCCCTGGGTGGCCATGTGATCCCTCCTCTCTTCTCTAGACACCTTAGGGGCGATCGTCTGTTCACCCCAACTGGTGGCTCGCCTCAGCGGCCAACCTGAAACCTCTCTAGAGACGTGTTGACATCTCTAGAGAGGTGCCGTTTTATGGAGTCATCTCTAGAGAGGTTGCTCACAAGGGGCGACCTCAGGGACGAGGGGACCGCTATGCCGTCGTTCAAGATCGACACGTCGACCGCTGTGGTGTTCGTGGCGACCGCCCCGGTGCCGAAGCTGGTCAACCAGAAGACCGGGGAACGGGCCATGGATCGGGAGACCGGCGCGGGGCTGTCGACCGTGGGCCTGCTGGTCTCGGACGAGGGGGAGGGGAACCTGTACCAGGTGACCGTCCCGGAGACGGGGATCTCGGAGGGCCTGGTGCCGGGCATGCCGGTCCGGGTCGTCGGGCTGAAGGCGCGGGACTGGGAGAACGAGTTCAACGGCCAGAAGCGGCACGGGATCTCGTTCCGCGCGGTCGCGATCACGGCGGCGGCCTGACCATGGCCGACCTGACGATGTGGCTGGAGGCCACGGGAGCCGTAGCGGGCGCCGGCGGTCTCGGCTACGCGAAGGTACACGCGCCGCGCGTGTACTGGTCGCTGGTCGGGATGCCGGTCACCTGGGGCCGGTTCGCGCTCTCCTACCGGTCGACCATGGACGTGTGCGGGCTGACGGTGCAGCCGTCGGGCCTGCGGGCGTTCATGACCCGCAACGTCGTTCGCCGTGAGGTGCAGCCGGTCCCGCCGAAGATCCGCCGGATCCGCCCGACCTCGACCGGGCTGCGGGTCACCTTGCGGCTGCCGGCCGGGCTGGAGCCCGCCGACGTGATCGCCTCCTCGGAGCGGCTGCGGCACGCCTGGGGCGTGCACGCGGTGACCGTGGTGGAGACCAAGCCCGGGTTCGTGGAACTGCGGATGACCGGCTATGACGTGCTGCGCCGGGTGCGCATGCCGCGCCACGCCGCGCCGCACGACCTGGTGGTGCCGGTGGCGCTGCGGGAGGACGGGACCGCCTTCGAGCGGGACTACCGCAAGGCCCCCATGGCGCTCACCCTGGGCGCGAACCACTCCGGCAAGTCGATGTACCTGCGCAACCTGATCAAAGGGCTGGCGCAGTTGCCGGTGGCGCTGGTCGGGATCGACTGCAAACGCGGTGTCGAACAAAGGGCGTTCGCGCCCCGGCTGTCGGCGCTGGTCACCACCCCGGACGACGCGGCCTCGCTGCTGGCGGTGCTGGTGGCGGAGATGGAGACCCGCTTCGACCTGCTGAGCCGGCACGGCGTCTCCGACGTGTGGGAGCTGCCCGCGGACGCCCGGCCGGTGCCGGTCGTGGTCCTGGTCGATGAGGTGGCGGAACTGTTCCTGATCTCCGCGAAGAAGGATGAGGAACGCCGCGAGAAGATCGTGACCGCGTTGATCCGGCTGGCGCAGATGGCCCGCGCGGTCGGCATCCACCTGGAGATCTGCGGGCAGCGCTTCGGCTCCGACCTGGGCAAGGGAGCCACCATGCTCCGCGCCCAGCTCACCGGCCGCGTCGTGCACCGCGTCAACGACAAACAGACCGCCGAAATGGGCCTGGCCGACGTCGCCCCGGACGCGGTGCCGGTCGCGGGCCTGATCCCGATGGAACGCCCCGGCACCGCCGTCGCCGCGGACTCCACGGGCGGCTGGTCGAAGATCCGCACCCCGCACACCTCCCGCGCGGACGTCGTCGCGGTCTGCCGGAGGTTCGCCCACCTGGTCCCGGACCTTCCCGCCCTGGAGCCCTTCCGCCCCTACGTGCCCGCCGAGGCGCCGGCGACCGGTCCGTCGCTGGTCAAGCCCCGCCCGGTCACCGACTAGCACCCCCGCTCCACCGGTCGGCGCGACCGCCTCGCGCCAGGTCCCTACCCGAGCCATGCCCAAAGAGAGGACGCCATGGCCGAACGGAAGACCACCCGCCGCCGCAAGCCCGCCCCGACGCCGTGCCCGGACTGCCGGGCCGGGCAGACCTCGGAGTCCTTCCAGGTCGGCGGTCGCCGCAAGCGCCTCAGCGACGACCGGCAGGAAGCCCTCTGCCTGACCTGCCTCGGCTCGGGCGAAGCCCCCGCCCACTGACACCGGCCGGGACCGGGCGGCCGGA
>NZ_MSGP01000168.1 GCF_002078235.1 Streptomyces viridosporus | reverse complement strand
GCTTCCCTTCGGTCTTGCGTTTCCGACTCTATCAGACCTTTCCGGTCCGATTCCCTGTCGGCGGGATTTGCCGTCGGCCTTGGGCTTTCGCCTGTCGGCCTTTCGACATTCACTACGTTAGCCGATTCCCTCGCTCGATTCATAATCGAGCTCTGCAGTTCGGAATTCAGACATGCGGACATGAAGAATCCGAGCCCGCTGGGGGCCGATCTTGTGTAGTGGGTTGGCCGCTTCCGGCTGCAGGCAATCGCCGTACCCGGTTCAAGCGGCTCGGGCTACGCTACGCGGCTTCCAAGATTGAGTCAACCTCGTCGGCGCCTCGGGACATGGGCCCGGTACGGGCTCACCGTCGGGTCGTCGGCGACCCAGAAGCGCCAGGGGTGGACGGCCCCGTCGCCGGAGACTCCGGTGCGCGGGCCGTTGCGCACCTGGCCGGAGGGCACGGGGGTACCGGTGAGGACGCGGAGCGGGGTGTCGTCGGCGGTACAGGCGTCCGTGCCGTTGAGGGCGCGGTCGACGTCCAGGGCCGTGGCCAGGCGGGCCGGGCCCTTGGCCAGTTCCTTGTCGTTGCGGGCCGAGAGTCGACGGGTCCGGGCCAGCTCCGCGCCCTCGATGATCTCGCCGGCACGGAGCAGGACCGCGCTCGCCCGGCCCTCGGGACCGCACACCAGGTTCATGCAGAACCACATCCCGTAGGTGAAGTAGACGTACACGTGGCCGGGCGGGCCGAACATCACGTCATTGCGGGCCGTGCGGCCCCGGTAGGCGTGTGAGCCGGGGTCGTTCGGACCGTCGTAGGCCTCGACCTCGGTCAGACGGAGGGCGATCGGGCCGTCGGGGGTGGTCCGCACCAGGATCCGGCCGAGAAGGTCGGGGGCGACCTCGAGCACGGGGCGGTCGAAGAACTTCCTGGGCAGGGGCGTACGGTCGGGGATCGCGATCATGCCGTCCCAGCGTACTGGAGACGGGCGGTGGCACAGGGTGGTCACCGGGCGCCGCGCTTGCCAGGGTGGGCACGGAACCGGCCACCGCCGGATCGCGTTCTTGTCGATGCAGGTCGACGCATCAGGTGTGGCCCACGGGGGTCGCCGGAGAGGGAGAGACATGGCGTTCAAGAAGCTGCTCGCGAGTCTGGGAGCCGGCGGGGCCTCGGTCGAGACGGTGCTGCACGAGGCCAACGTCGTTCCGGGCGGTGTCGTCCAGGGCGAGGTGCGGATCCAGGGCGGGTCCGTGAACCAGCAGATCGAGGGGCTGTCCGTCGGGCTGCAGGCCAAGGTCGAGGTGGAGAGCGGCGACCAGGAGTACAAGCAGGACATCGAGTTCACGAAGTCCCGGCTGGGCGGTGCCTTCGAGCTCCAGGCGGGCGCGGTGCACGCGGTGCCGTTCGGGCTGGAGATTCCCTGGGAGACGCCGATCACGATGATCGACGGGCAGGCGCTGCGCGGGATGAACATCGGGGTGACCACCGAGCTGGCGATCGCGCGGGCCGTGGACTCCGGTGACCTGGACCCGGTCAACGTGCACCCGCTGCCGGCGCAGAAGGCGATCCTGGACGCGTTCATCCAGCTGGGCTTCCGGTTCAAGAACGCGGACATGGAGCGCGGCCACATCCGGGGCACCCGGCAGAAGCTGCCCTTCTACCAGGAGATCGAGTTCTTCCCGCCGCAGCAGTACCGGGGGCTGAACCAGGTGGAGCTGAGCTTCGTGGCCGACGAGCGGGAGATGGACGTCGTGCTGGAGATGGACAAGAGGGGGGGCCTGTTCAGCGAGGGCAGCGACACCTTCCGGTCCTTCAAGGTCGGGCTGAACGACTACCAGGGGACCGACTGGGCGGCGTACCTGAACCAGTGGCTGTCGGAGGTCGGCAGCAGGCGCAACTGGTTCTAGGCTCGGTCCCACCGGACGTAGACGATCAGGAGGTACCGAGGTGACCGAGCTCAAGCGGCGGCCGCTCCCCCATGACTTCCATCCGCCCGTGCCGTCGTTCACGGTGACGAGCGAGGACGTCGAGGAGGGGGCGACGCTCAAGGACGCTCAGGTCCACGCGGCGGGCAACACCTCGCCGCAGTTGCGGTGGGAGGGCTTCCCGCCGGAGACCAAGAGCTTCGCCGTGACCTGTTACGACCCCGATGCCCCGACCGGCAGCGGGTTCTGGCACTGGGTGGTGTTCGACATCCCGGCCTCGGTGACCGAGCTGCCGGCGGGTGCGGGCAGCGGCAAGTTCGAGGGGCTGCCCGAGGGCGCGGTCCACGCGCGCAACGACTACGGCACCAGGGAATTCGGCGGTGCCGCGCCGCCGCCCGGTGACGGACCGCACCGGTACGTGTTCACGGTGTACGCCGTGGACCAGGAGAAGCTCGGTCCGGACGCGGACGCCTCTCCTGCCGTGGTGGGCTTCAACCTGCGGTTCCACACGATCGCGCGTGCCCAGCTGATCGGTGAGTACGAGGTGCCCGCCGAGTCCTGAGCGATTCGGGCGCTTCCGAGCGTTCACGGAACGTTTGCCCGCCCCTGGTCTTGGAATTGATCAGGGGCGGGCATTTTTGTTGCCGGGGGTCGCGGGAGTCACCTCCCGCTGGAGCAGCAGATATTGCGTTGTCCATCCCGGTGTGCCCGGCCAGAGTTGATCCCAGCCCGCCGAGGAGTGGGCCGGTGCACACGGGAGGTGGGCTGGTATGCGGGACACGCTGGTACTGAACGCGAGCTTCGAGCCGCTGTCGACGGTGACGCTCAACCGAGCCGTCGTTCTGGTGCTCCAGGACAAGGCTGTCGTCGAGCAGGCCCACCCCGAGCTGCGGATGCGGGGAGCCGCGGTCGACATACCGGTGCCCCGGGTGATCCGGCTCTGCCAGTACGTGAGGGTGCCGTTCCGAAGACAAGCGCCGTGGTCGAGGCGGGGTGTCCTGGTGCGGGACCGGCACAGGTGCGCCTACTGCGGGCGGCGGGCGACGACCGTGGACCACGTGGTGCCGCGGTCGCAGGGCGGTCGGGACACCTGGCTGAACACGGTGGCCTCGTGCGCGGAGGACAACCACCGCAAGGCGAACCGGACTCCGGCGGAGGCGGGGATGCCGCTGCTGCGGCAGCCGTTCGAGCCGACGCCGGCGGACGCGATGCTGCTGGCACTGGGGCAGGGCGACTTCGACGCGCTGCCGGAGTGGCTGGTCCAGTCCGCGGCCTAGCTCCGGTCCGGATACCGGCGACGGGCCTGCTCCCCGGGGAATCTCCCGGGGAGCAGGCCCGTCGTTCGGGTCGCGGTCGGCGTCGGGTCAGTCGATGGACGGCTTCTCCCGGCGCTCCTGGTGCGGGACGCTGCCCCCGGAGGCGCCGTTGCCGCCCGAACCGCCGCCCCCCATGGCCCCGAAGTTGCCCACGGCGCCGGAGAGGCCCTTGAGCGCGTCGCCGATCTCGCTGGGGACGATCCAGAGCTTGTTGGCGTCGCCCTCGGCGATCTTGGGGAGCATCTGGAGGTACTGGTAGGACAGCAGCTTCTGGTCCGGGTCACCGGCGTGGATCGCCTCGAAGACCGTGCGGACGGCCTGGGCCTCGCCCTCGGCGCGCAGGGCCGCGGCCTTGGCCTCGCCCTCGGCACGGAGGATCTGGGACTGCTTCTCGCCCTCCGCGCGCAGGATCTCGGACTGCCGGACGCCCTCGGCCTGGAGGATGGCGGCGCGCTTGTCGCGGTCGGCGCGCATCTGCTTCTCCATCGAGTCCTGGATGGAGGTGGGCGGTTCGATGGCCTTGAGCTCGACGCGGTTGACGCGGATGCCCCACTTGCCGGTGGCCTCGTCGAGGACGCCGCGCAGGGCCGCGTTGATCTCCTCGCGGGAGGTCAGGGTCCGCTCCAGGTCCATGCCGCCGATGATGTTGCGCAGCGTGGTGACGGTGAGCTGCTCGATCGCCTGGATGTAGCTGGCGACCTCGTAGGTGGCGGCCCGCGCGTCGGTCACCTGGTAGTAGATGACGGTGTCGATGTTGACGACCAGGTTGTCCTGGGTGATCACCGGCTGCGGCGGGAAGGGGACGACCTGTTCGCGCAGGTCGATGCGGTTGCGGATGGTGTCGATGAACGGGACGACGATGTTGAGGCCCGCGTTGAGTGTCCGCGTGTAGCGGCCGAAGCGCTCGACGATGGCGGCGCTGGCCTGTGGGATGACTTGGATCGTCTTGATCAGGGCGATGAAGACCAACACCACCAGGATGATCAGGACGATGATGATGGGTTCCATCGTCGGTTTCCCGTACCCTTCTTCGCCTCGGCGCCTTGGACAGATCCTATGCCTGCTGAAGATCTTGCTGGTCGAGTCTGACAGACCCTCGCGGAACTCGGGGGTGGTTCGGCCCAGTTGTGTCGTGCGAGGTCACATGACGATGGCCGTGGCTCCCTCGATGTCCACGACGTCCACTTCCTGGCCCACTTCATAGGCACGGTCGGCGTCGAGGGCGCGTGCCGACCAGACTTCGCCGGCCAGCTTGATCCGGCCGCCGGAGCCGTCGACGCGTTCCAGGACGACGGCCTGTCTGCCCTTCAGGGCGTCCACGCCGGTGGCGAGTTGGGGCCGTTGCGCGCGGTGTCTGTTCGCGATGGGCCGTACGACGGCGATGAGGGCGGTCGAGACGACGGCGAAGACCACGACCTGGGCGACGGCGCCGCCGTCGAAGAACCCGGAGACCACTGCCGCGGCGACGGCGCCCACCGCGAGCATGCCGAGTTCGGGCATCGCGGTGATCACGAGCCCGATGCCGAGCGCCGCCGCGCCGATCAGCCACCACAGCCATGCGTCGATGTCCACAGGGTCATGGTAGGACCGCGCGCCCGGTCCCCGACAGGGCGCCGGTCGGTGGGAAAGGGCCTTCGTGCCCGGTGGGTTGAGGGGCCGTAGGTGTTCAGGACATCGGGAGGCCCTGGGCGGTCCAGCGGTCGCCGACCTGTTCGACGACGAGCGGCAGGCCGAAGCAGAGGGAGAGGTTGCGGGAGGTGAGTTCGAGCTCCAGCGGACCGGCGGCGAGGACCTTGCCCTGGCGGATCATCAGGACGTGGGTGAAGCCCGGGGCGATCTCCTCGACGTGGTGCGTGACCATGATCATGGAGGGGGCGATCGGGTCGCGGGCGAGGCGGCCGAGGCGGCGCACGAGGTCCTCGCGTCCGCCGAGGTCGAGGCCGGCGGCGGGCTCGTCGAGGAGCAGCAGCTCGGGGTCGGTCATCAGGGCGCGGGCGATGAGGGTGCGCTTGCGCTCGCCCTCGGAGAGGGTGCCGAACCTGCGCTCCAGGTAGGCGGACATGCCGAGGCGGTCGAGGAAGGCGCGGGCGCGCTGCTCGTCGACGTCCTCGTACTCCTCCTGCCAGCCGGCGGTCATGCCGTAGGCGGCGGTGAGCACGGTCTGCAGGACCGTCTGGCCCTTGGGGAGCTTGTCGGCCATGGCGATGCCGGCCATGCCGATGCGCGGGCGCAGTTCGAAGACGTCGGTGCCGGGTGTGCCGAGGGTCTCGCCGAGGATGGTCGCGGTGCCCCTGGTGGGGTAGAGGTAGCTGGACGCGATGTTGAGGAGGGTGGTCTTGCCGGCGCCGTTGGGGCCGAGGATGACCCAGCGCTCGCCCTCCTTGACCGACCAGGAGACCTGGTCCACCAGAGCCCGGCCCTCGCGAACCACGGATACGTCCTGAAGTTCCAGAACATCGCTCATGAGCGCCTTGTCTCCCCTTGCAGTGTGGCCGGTCTCGGCTGTCGCGTAACGCCTGTGGGTCGGTCCGCCGCACCCGTGGGCGCAGCCCTCCATGAAATCTACGCCACCGGCCGGGCCGGGCATTCCATCGGGCCGGTCCTGAGGTCGCCCTAGGGTGGAGGCATGCTCTCGGAACCGCGCGCTGGACGCCTTGCCGCTTGGGGAAACGCCCTGTTTGCCGGACTTGTCTCGCCGGATGACGCCGTGCTCGCCGTCGTGGGCGAGGACGCGGTGCACCGGGTGGCGGGGCTGCCGGGTGAGTCCGCGCCCGTGGGGCTCACCCTGGCGCTGGGGCGGCTGCGGGCGCTGGGGGCGACCGGGCTGCGGGTCGCGCTGCCCGCGCCGGGGCATCCGCTGGGGCTGAGCGGACCGCCGGAGTTCAACGCGCGGGCGCTGGAGGCCGAGGAGGCGGTGGTCTGTCACGGGGCCGCGTTCGGGCTGGTGCCGGAGGTGCACGAGGCCGGGCCGGAGGGTGATGTGCATGTCGAGGTCGTGTGGCACTGCCTGGCGGTGCGGGAGGCGCCGCCCGCCGACGTGCCCTCGCTCGGTGAGGCCGAGCGGGAGCTGGCGGAGGCGCTGCGGGAGGCGACCGAGGTGCTGACGCGGCTGGACGTGGCCGGGTCGGGGCCGGTGGCCCGGGCGGCGGTCGACGCCTACCGGGCGCGGGCCGAGGCGGGGCGCGGGATGCTGGCGCCGGGGTATCCGCCGCGGGCGGTGCGGGTGCTGGAGTTGGCGCAGCGGGTGGGGACGCTGATCGCGCTGGCGGGTGCGAGCGGGCACGGGGGTGCGGTGAGCGCCTCGGAGATGGCGGCGCGCGGGGAGGCGCTCAGGCCGGTGGAGCGAACGGCTCGGCGGGCGCAGGTCGCGGCGTACAACTCCGTGGTGGAGGAGCGGGAGCGGGGGGCGCGGTGACGTCCTGCGGTTTCGGCGGCCGACGTTGACGCCGAGGCGGAGGTGCGCGCCCGGCGCCGACGGGTGCCTCCCGGGCCCCGGAGCACCGGGGAGGCACGGCCGACCGCAGCCGGGGCGGCATGCGACCGGCCTCCCGTGTGGGGCCGGGAGGCCGGGGGCTTCGCTGCTCCGGGGACGGGCGTCAGCCGTTGACGGCCACGTTGCCGAAGGCCGGGTTCAGCAGGCCGATGACGTTGACGCTGTTGCCGGAAACATTAACCGGGACGTCGACCGGGACCTGGACGAGGTTGCCGGAGACGACGCCCGGGGAGCCCACGGCCTTGCCGCCGGTACGGGCATGGCCTCCGCCACCGAGGGCGCGCACGCCGGC
>NZ_MSGP01000167.1 GCF_002078235.1 Streptomyces viridosporus | reverse complement strand
CGGGCGGGCGGGACCGCACCGCCGCCCCCACCGGTCCCGAAGCGCTCGCCGCGGGGGCGGACGTCGCTCTCCGGATGATGTCCAGTGGCCCGGAGCGCGGGACCGACCGAGCGACCGCAACTCCGGAGCGACCGTCGCGGTCACGCCGGCGGTGTGTTGCCCTTCGGAGTCATGGCGGCGTTCATCGAGGGCATCAGGAGTCCAGGCGAAGTCGACGGGATGCGGCGGCAGACCGGTCGGCACGATCCGCGGGACCGAGAAGGAGAACCGCCATGAGCAGAGGCAGCCGCACGCTCACCGTCCTCTACGTCGCCGTCGCCCTCTGGCTCTCCTTCTGCACCGTTCGGACCTGGGGCGCCGTCCCGGCCTGGACCACCCTCGCCATGGCCGTCGCCGCCCTCGCCCCGGTCATGGGGATCGTCCGCGAAACCGTCATCGCCGAAGAACGGCGCGCCGTCGCCGTCCTGCGGGAACGGGAGGGCCGCCGGGCGGCGTGGCGCGACGCGGCGGTCGCGGCGCTCGCCCGGGCCGAGGTGGAGGCCGCGTGCTGCGAACGCTGGTGGACGTCGTGCGCGACCGAACACGACCCCGGGTGCGCGCACCGGACCTCCTGGGACAGCACGGCCTGAGAGAGCGTCCGGAGAACCCGGGGGAAGAAGCGTGCCGCGGATCCCTGGTCCGTACCAGGGTATTGACGCCCCCTTACCTCACTTCTTAAATCAAGGGGCGACACCTTACCCCCCACCACCTCGGTCGGCGCACCCGCGCCCACGGGCCGCGCCGTACGGAAGGGAGAGCCATGTCCTCTCCGCGCACGCTCCGCAGATGGCTGGTCGCCGCCCTGTCCGCCGCGCTGGTCGCCTCCGGCGCCGTCGGCACCGCGCAGGCGGAACCGGCGGACGCCACCGCCGCGGCGGCCGTGACGTTCTCCGACACCTTCGACGGGCCCGCCGGCGCCGCGGTCGACTCCTCGAAGTGGCAGGTCGAGACCGGAGACAACGTCAACAACCACGAGCGGCAGTACTACACCTCCGGCAACAGGAACGCCGCCCTGGACGGCCGGGGCCACCTGGTGATCACCGCCCGCAAGGAGAACCCGGCCAACTACCAGTGCTGGTACGGCACCTGCCAGTACACCTCGGCCCGGCTCAACACCGCCGGCCGGTTCACCGCACAGTACGGGCACGTCGAGGCGCGGATGAAGATCCCGCGCGGACAGGGCATGTGGCCCGCGTTCTGGATGCTGGGCACACCGGTCGACTGGCCCGCCTCGGGCGAGATCGACATCATGGAGAACGTCGGCTTCGAACCGTCCACGGTGCACGGCACGATCCACGGCCCCGGCTACTCCGGTGCCGGCGGCATCGGCGCGGCCTACTCGCTCCCGGGCGGCCGGGCCTTCGCGGACGACTTCCACACCTTCGCCGTCGACTGGGCACCGGATTCGATCACCTGGTCCGTGGACGGCAACGTCTACCAGCGGCGCACCCCCGCCGACCTGGGCGGCCGGAGCTGGGTGTTCAACAAGCCGTTCTTCCTGATCCTGAACCTGGCGGTGGGCGGCTACTGGCCCGGTGACCCGGACGGCTCCACCGTCTTCCCCCAGCAACTCGTGGTGGACCACGTGTCGGTGACCACGGGCGACACGGTCCCGGGCACCGCGATCCGGGGCCTGGCCGGCAAGTGCGTCGACGTCGCCGGCGCCGATCCCGCCAACGGCACACCCGTACAGCTCTACGACTGCAACGGCACCGCCGCCCAGCGGTGGACCGTCGGGTCCGACGGCACGCTCCGTGCGCTCGGCAAGTGCCTGGACGTCACCGGCAACGGCACCGCGGACGGCACGCCCGTCCAGCTGTGGGACTGCACCGGCGGCCCCAACCAGAAGTGGACCGTCACCGGAGCGCGTGACATCGTCAACCCCCGGGCCGACAAATGCCTGGACGTGACCGGCAACAGCTCGGCCAACGCCACCCGCCTGCAGATCTGGACCTGCACGGGCGGCGCGAACCAGAAGTGGACGGTGGGCTGAACAACGGCCGCTTCCATCAAGGGACTTGCGGTCACCTGGGCCCTCGCTACGATCACCGCGTGCGATACCCCCGCTCAGCCTCGGGCTGGACCATAGCCGTCTTCGGCCTGCTCGCCGCCGCACTCGGCGCGGTGGGTCTCGTCTCGCCGGCCGCGCAGCTGTCGCTGCTCGGCCTCGCGGTCCCCGGCGGGCGGGGGAGCGGCGACCACACGTCGGCCTTCGTGACGGCGTCGTCCATGGCGGCGCTCAACATGGGCGTGTACTACGTACTGGCGGCGCTCGCCGACTGGCGGGCCTTCTTCCGCTGGACGGTGCCCTTCAGGCTGCTGACGTGCGCCGTGTTCACGGCCGCGGTGATCGGCGGAAGGGCACCGGAGGCGTTCATCGGCGTCGGGGTCTGGGAGGGCCTCGGCGCCGTCGCGACGGGAGTGGCGCTCCGGTACGAACGCCGCGCCACCGGGGCCGGTACGGCCAGCGGCCGTGCCGGGACGGCAGTACCCCGGTGACCGGCGTCCGACGGCGTTCCCCGGGCGTGCGGACCCGGACCGCCCGGGGACGGCCGTCCGGCGCGGGGGATCGGGCGCTGACGGTGATGTCGGAGTTCCCTCTGCTCCGGTAGCCCCCGGTCGCGAGGATCATGTAGTAGCTGAAGCCGCCCAGCGGCATCCCGGCGCGCGCCCGCGCGTCGAAGTGGTTCCCGGTGGTGACGGTGCCCTTGTACGTGCCGGTGGGATGGATGCTCCTCGAGTGAACCGATGGGTGGACGGGGTCCGTCGGTGCTCCGCCAGCGGCGAGCCCATGACACCAGGTCACATGGTCATGGCGGTAATGGGCTTCGAGGGTCTTTCCGGAACATCTGGTTCCAAGATCGGTTCTCGTGGTGCGGAATTTCGAAATTTTCGTACCGTGATCCGGTCATTCGGAGTGGTGAAAAATTTCCCGTGCGGGAACCGGCCCGCGGCCGCGTCCGTTGATCGGACGGACCGCAAAGATCCGGGACCGACCCCCAGACCCGGACGACGGACAGCAACAGAAGCCGAGGTGGCACCAGTGGCGATGTGGGACCGGCTCAAGGACCAGGCCAGGACACTCCAGCAGGCCCAGAGCGGCGGGCGTGGCCGCGGCTCGTCCTCCGGCGGCTCCAGGGCCCAGCTGGTCGGGCTGCTGAAGTCGCAGCTCGCCTCGGCCAAGACCGAGCTCAAGAGCGGCGCCTACCGGGACGCCGCCATGGCGATGTGCGCGCTGGTGGCCGCGGCGGACGGACGCGTGGAGCCGTCGGAGCGCCGGCGCGTGGAGGAGCTGATCGTCACCAACGAGGTGCTGCAGAACTTCCCGCCCGACCAGCTCCGCAAGCTGTTCAACGAGCATGTGGACCGGCTCACGGCCGACTTCGAGCGGGGCAGGGCGCGGGCGCTGGAGGACATCGCCAAGGCGGCGAAGAAGCCGGTCGAGGCCCGGGCCGTCGTTCAGACCGGCATCGTCGTCGCCGGTGCCGACGGCAGTTTCGAGGCGTCCGAGCAGTACGCCGTCCGCGAGGCCTGCGCGGCCCTCGGCCTCTCACCGGCGGAATTCGGTATCTGACGTGCGCACGGGCGCCTGCCCGCCGAGGGCGGCAGGCACCCGTGCCGGCGGACGGGCCCCGTCACGGCCGCGCACCGGCCGCCGCCGGCGTGGCGCGGCATGACGGCGTGCGGGGTTCCCCGGAACCCGGCCGGGAAACCCCGCGCGGCTGACGCGGGCTCAGACGCCGCAGGTCGGCGCGGACCAGTACTGGCTGCCGCGGTGGTCGACGTGGGTGTGATCGTTGTGACCCGGGTAGCCCGGACCGAGGATGCCGCGGAAGCCGTGGTGGCGGGCCTGCTTGGCCAGGGTGCACAGGGAGTGCGGTCCGGCGCCCAGGTCGGCCGCGTCGCCGTACAGATGACGGCTGCCGCTCGCGCCGCCCACGGCGTCGTTGCAGGCGTGGGAACGGAAGCCGCTGGTGACCCGGATGGGCTGGTCGCCGAGCGCGTGCCGCAGGGCCTCCAGCTTCCACATCGTCCGCAGCGCGTTGGCCTTGGCGGTCGAGGCGCTGACCGCGCCGCCCGACCAGGTGGAGTTGCAGGAGTTCAGCTCGCTGTAGGAGAAGTGGATCGGCGTGCAGTCGTCGTCCTGGAGGGCGTACAGCTTGCTGTAGGTGTTCGGGCCCGCCACGCCGTCCGCGGTCAGGCCGTACGCCGACTGGAAGCGCTTGAGGGCGGCCGCGGTGGCCGGCCCGAAGCTGCCGTCGACGGCCAGCACGGAGCCGTAGCCCGGGTAGCCGCCGAGCCGGATCTGGAGCTGGGTGACATCGGCGCCCGAGGCGCCCTGGGACAGGGTGCGGGTCCAGGTGTAGCAGCCGTCGGCGTGCGCGGTCCCCGCGGTGGCGACCGTTCCCACGACTGCTGCAGTCATGAGCATGACAATAGAGAGGATGAATCGTACAGCGCGTCCGAACATGCGATCTCCGGTTTCGAGACGTGTGGTTCAGCTGGGTGACGAGCCATGTGACGCGCGTCAACCATGGAGCACGCGACCGGCCGGACGCAAGGTCCCGCGCACTCCGACGGGCGCATGCGGTGCATGTGTGAGCCCTGGACGCGCCCCCGCGGCCGTACGGACAATTCAGTGTCTTCGAGCACCCCGCGAACTGCCGTGTCCCGCCGCCGATGCCAAGGAAAGCAGGTCGACCGCCGTGCTGTTGCGTCTGCCCACCTCCCTGCCCGAAGCACAGCAGTGCCTGGCCGAGGGAGCGGTGCCCGTCGGCGGAGCCACCCTCGTGTGGGCCCTCTGGCAGCGGGACGGCTTCCCCGACCAGGCGATGTCCCTGCGCCGTCTTCCGGAGGCCAACGTGATCGAACGCGAGGCGCTGGGCGCGGCCGTCCTGCTGCACCGGATGGACGACCGCCTGCCGGAGGTGCTGCGTCGTGCGGCCTCCACCGTGGGCACCGGCGCCGTGCGGCGTACGGCCACGGTCGGTGGCAACATCGTGGGCAGCACGCTGCGCTGCCTGCTTCCCGCGGCCCTGGTGCTGAAGGCGCGAGCGACCGTGCTGGACCGGGACGGAACCTACGAGACCGACCTGGCCGAAGTGGTGTCGAAGCGTCACCTGCTGCTCGGTCTGCACTGGCACGACCCCGTGACGAGCGGTTACCACAAGGAGGCCGGCGAGACGGGCGGCCCGCCGCCGCTCGTCGTCGCCACCGCCGTCCACGCCGGGAACGACGGACGGCACCACCTCGATGTCGCCGTCCGTGACGGCTACGAGGTCACCAGCGGGACCGCGCCCTGCCGTACCGGGCCCGAGCAGGTGCTGCACGCACTGGAGGACACGGACCTCGGCATCCTCCCGCCGTCGGCCTGGGACGCGATGCGCCGGGAGGTGACCCGCGTCCTGGCCCGGATCGCCGGCTCCTGACGACGCCGCCTCCGCACGGGGTCAGCGGACGAGCAGGCTCGTGAGGGAGCTCAGTGCACCGGCGCAGAGGAGGAGGGCGCAGGCGCAGACGGCATGGCGCCTGAGCAGGTCACGCCGGAGTACGGCGTACCGGGCCTCGTACTCCTGCCGCAGCTGCGCGGCGCGTTCGACCGTGCTCCGCAGCATGCGGCGGGTGAAGTCGAGCCGCCGTTGCATGTAGCGGTCCATGAGGTCCTCGGCCTGGGCCGACGTCAGCCACGGCAGTCCGGCGCACAGTTCCTCGGCCTCGCGGCGCGCCTCGTCGAGGTGGGCCTGCGCCATGAGGTGACCCTCCACCTCCGCGACGAGCGCCGAGACCTGGCCGGTCCCCGGACGAGGACCCCGGCCTCTGATCACGATCTGTCGCTCTCGTGCCCGGCGGCGTCGATCACGTCGCGTTTGCGGGTGTTCTCCCTCTCGTCCAACTGGGCCAGGGCGGGGTGGTGGAGGTCGAAGGCGGGGGACTCGGAGCGGATGCGGGGCAGCGTGACGAAGTTGTGCCGCGGCGGCGGGCAGGAGGTCGCCCACTCCAGGGAACGTCCGTAGCCCCACGGGTCGTCGACCTCGACCTTCTCGCCCTTCTGCGCGGTCTTCCACACGTTGTACAGGAAGGGCAGCGTCGACAGGCCGAGCAGGAACGCGCCGATGGAGGAGGTGGTGTTGAGGGCGGTGAACCCGTCGGCGGCCAGATAGTCGGCGTAGCGCCGCGGCATGCCCTCGGCGCCGAGCCAGTGCTGCACCAGGAAGGTGGTGTGGAAGCCGACGAACAGCGTCCAGAAGTGGATCTTCTCCAGGCGTTCGTCGAGCATGGTGCCCGTCATCTTCGGCCACCAGAAGCTGAATCCTCCGAACATGGCGAACACCACGGTGCCGAAGACCACGTAGTGGAAGTGGGCAACGACGAAGTAGCTGTCGGTGACGTGCCAGTCCAAGGGGGGCGAGGCCAGGATGACGCCGGTCAGACCGCCGAACAGGAAGGTGACCAGGAAGCCGAGCGCCCACAGCATCGGGGGCTCGAAGGACAGCGAGCCCTTCCACATGGTGCCGATCCAGTTGAAGAACTTCACGCCGGTCGGGACGGCGATCAGGAAGCTCATGAAGGAGAAGAACGGCAGCAGGACGGCACCGGTGGCGAACATGTGGTGGGCCCATACGGTCACGGACAGGCCGGTGATGGCGATGGTGGCGCCGATCAGACCCATGTAACCGAAGATGGGCTTGCGGGAGAAGACGGGGATGATCTCGCTGATGACGCCGAAGAAGGGCACGGCGAGGATGTAGACCTCGGGGTGCCCGAAGAACCAGAACAGGTGCTGCCACAGGATGGCCCCGCCGTTCGCGGCGTTGAAGACCTGGGAGCCGAAACGGCGGTCGGCCTCCAGCACGAGCAGGGCGGCGGCCAGGACGGGGAAGGCGAGCAGGACCAGCACCGAGGTGAGCAGGACGTTCCAGGTGAAGATCGGCATGCGGAACATCGTCATGCCGGGGGCGCGCATGCAGATGATGGTGGTGATGAAGTTGACCGAGCCCAGGATGGTGCCGAAGCCGGCGAGCGCCAGCCCCATGATCCACAGGTCGGCCCCGAGCTGGGGGCTGCGAGCCTCCTCGCTCAGCGGTGTGTAGGCCGTCCAGCCGAAGTCGGCCGCGCCCTCGGGAGTGAGGAAGGCGGAGATGACGATCAGACCGCCGAGAAGGAACAGCCAGTACGAGAACATGTTCAGCCGAGGGAAGGCCACGTCCGGGGCGCCGATCTGCAGCGGCATGATCGCGTTGGCGAAGCCGGTGAACGTCGGGGTGGCGAACAGCAGCAGCATGATCGCGCCGTGCATGGTGAACGACTGGTTGTACTGCTCGTTGGACAGCAGCTGCAGACCCGGGCGGGCCAGCTCCGCCCGGATCGCCATCGCCAGCACTCCGCCGATCAGGAAGAAGGCGAACGACGTGATCAGGTAAAGATGCCCGATCTTCTTGTGGTCCGTCGTCGTCAGCCAGGAGATGATCACTTGTCCCCTGGTGTGACGTTCAGCCGCCGGAGCGGGAGCCACCGGTTCGGTGTGTGTCGCCATCAATTTCCTCGATCCGCAGCGCTCAACCAACAGTTCGACACGGCCGACGAGCCGCTGCCAACGCCCTGCGCCCCCGGACCTGCGGCCGGAGGCATGTAACCAACCCCACGGAAACTAGCCCTGCCGCTCCGGCGCCCTCTCCTTGTCCGGACCGCCTTTCGGCCGGACGGTCGAATGTTTCACCCGATCGGCCGAAGAGGTCTCGGCCGATCGCAAGCCGCCGCCGGACGTTGCCGTATGACCGCCCGTCAAGGGCGTTGCACCCGTGGTGTGACGGGCGGTGCCGGGACACCCGGCGGAGTTCCGGAGGTTCCAGGGGGCGTACGGGTCGGCTGCCGGTCCCGGCCCGATCGGCCCGGCCGGCCGGTCAGTCGAAATAGGATTCGAGCGTGCCGCGGCGTCGGACGTCGAGCGTCGCGCAGTGGAACGAGCCGCCGAACGCCGCGTAGTGCAGCAGGTCGCACGGGATCGGTTCGAATCCCCACCGCTCGAGCGCGCGCAGCATGCCGGTGTGGTGCCGTTCCGCGATCACCCGTTTCTCGTCGACCATGAGCACGTTCATGCTGAGCCACTTGCCGCACAGGGAGGTGGCTTTGAGCAGGCGGTCGTCGGTCGGCTCCGGCTCGGGGGCGATCAGGATGTCCCAGGAACCCAGTACGTCGGGCAGGCGGTCGACGTCGACGTATTCGGGATTGACCAGCGCCTTGCCGGGTGCGAGCGGGACGAACGTCGTGTCGATGTGCATCGGCGTGCGGCACCGGCTCTCGATCTCGTGGACGCGGTATCCGGGGCCGAGATGGCGGCGCACCCAGTCGATGCCCATGCCGTTGGTGACGTTGCTCCGCGTGACGAACAGGTCGCGTCCGGCGCGCACGAAATCCGCCGCGTCGAACACCGGCTCGAACTCGGTGAGGATGCGGCGCACGGGCTCACCCGCCGCGGGCACGCTGAAATCCGCATCGAACAGGTCGTCGGTGAGCTGCGGCTTCGGTGCCGCCGTCCAGCGCGCGCCGCGCCGGAAGTAGTCCTTGAGGATCGTGCGGTAGGAATGTGTTTCGAAATACCGGCACGGCCAGGCCATCGGCGTCTCGATGATCTCGTCGCCGACGACGAGCATGCTGTCCCGCGGACAGCTGTTGCAGAATCCGCGTGACGACCAGTCCGGAGTGCCGAAGCGCCGTCGGTGGTCGACCGCGTCGGGACGCCTGACCGTGATGTCGAGTGCCTGCAGCAGGGCGATGAACCGATCGAGTTCCCGCTGCGCCCGCTCGACCAGGACCCGCGGATACCTCAGGCCGGCGGCGCGCCCCTGCACGCGCGCCGCCCACCGGGGAATGTTGCAGGTGACCACGGGATGGTTCGACGGAATCGTCGCGCCCTCCAGGCGCCCGACGACGACCTCCTCCAGCGGATCCCACTCGTTGTGCGAATTGACCGGAGAAGCGCCGGTCTCCGTGGAGCGGTCGGTCTCGGCCGCCGTCGTGACACCGGGCCTTCGCGCAAGTGCCATACCCCATCGCTTTCGATCACAGAAGTGAGTGGATCAGTACGGTCGAATCGTTCCTCGCGTGGACGGCCGACGGCACGGCGGACCGCAGGGGGACGCCGGCGCCGGGTCAGCAGATGCGCGGGAGTTGTTCCCCCATCGGCATGTCCACCACCCGCGTGCCCCCGAGCCCGGTCCGCGCGACGACCATGCCCGGGTGGTCCGCCACCACCTCGCCGATGACCGCGGCCCCGGAGCCCAGGGGGTGCGCCCGCATCGCGGCCAGAACCGCGTCGGCGTGCTCCCGGGGCACGAAGGCGACGAGTTTGCCCTCGTTGGCCACGTACATCGGGTCCAGGCCCAGCATCGCGCAGGCGCTCGCCACCGGCGGGGGGACGGGGACGGCGCGCTCCCGCACGACGACCCCGCAGCCCGAGGCCGCGGCGATCTCGTTGAGCGAGGCGGCCAGGCCCCCGCGGGTCGGGTCGCGCAGCACGTGCAGATCCGCGCAGGCCGACAGCATCGCCTCGACGAGCCCGCCGAGCGGCGCGCAGTCGCTCTCGACCTCGACGTCGAACCGCAGGTTCTCCCGCTCGCTCATGATGGCCACGCCGTGCACGCCGATGGCGCCGCTGACCAGGACGGCGTCGCCGGGGACCACCCGCTGCGGGCGCAGGTCGACCCCGGCGGGGACCACGCCGATGCCCGACGTGTTGACATAGACGCCGTCGCCGTGTCCCGCCTCCACGACCTTGGTGTCGCCCGTCACCACCCGTACCCCGGCGGTACGGGCCGCGGCGCCGAGCGCCTCGGCCACCCGGGCGACGGTGTCGATCTCGACGCCCTCCTCCAGGATCAGGCCGCACGAGAGGTACGCCGCACGCGCCCCGCTCATCGCGAGGTCGTTGACCGTACCGTTGACCGCGAGGTCACCGATGCTGCCGCCGGGGAAGAACAGCGGCCGGACCACGAAGGAGTCGGTGGAGAAGGCGAGCCGCGCGCCGTCGAGCTCGACCACGGCGGAGTCGGTCAGCGCGGCCGGAGCCGGCCCGCCGAGCGCCGGAAGGACGATCTGCTCGAGGAGTTCGCCGGACAGGACGCCCCCGCCGCCGTGGCCCATCACCACGCGCGGCCGGTCACGCAGGGGCGCCGGGCAGGACCAGGACAGCATGTCCAGGGCGGCGGGGGCCCCGGTGGTCTCAGACAACGGAGCCGTCCTTCCGGTGCGCGCCGGTCACGTCCGCCGGAGCGCCGGCCGCCGGTGCGGCGACCGGTACCGGACGGGAGGCGCCCGCCGGCCGGGCCGGCAGGTCC
>NZ_MSGP01000166.1 GCF_002078235.1 Streptomyces viridosporus | reverse complement strand
AGGCGGCCGTTGACCCGCGCGCCTATGGTGCGGTGGCCGACCTCGGTGTGGACCGCGTACGCGAAGTCCACCGGGGTGGCGCCCGCGGGGAGTGCGATGACATCACCCTTGGGGGTGAAGACGAAGACCTCGTTGCGGGACAGGTCGAAGCGCAACGACTCCAGGAACTCGCCCGGGTCCTCGGTCTCCTTCTGCCAGTCCAGGAGCTGCCGCAGCCACGCCATGTCGTTGACGGCGTCCTTGTCCTTGCCGGCGGACCTGGGCGCGTCCGTGCGCACCTTGGAGGCGCCGGCGACGGCCTCCTGCTTGTACTTCCAGTGCGCGGCGATGCCGTACTCGGCGCGGCGGTGCATGTCGAACGTGCGGATCTGCAGCTCGACCGGCTTGCCGCCGGGGCCGATGACCGTCGTGTGCAGCGACTGGTACATGTTGAACTTGGGCATCGCGATGTAGTCCTTGAACCGGCCGGGGACCGGGTTCCATCGCGCGTGCACCGTGCCGAGGGCCGCGTAGCAGTCGCGGACGGTGTCCACGAGGACGCGGATGCCCACCAGGTCGTAGATCTCCGCGAAGTCACGGCCGCGGACGATCATCTTCTGGTAGACGCTGTAGTAGTGCTTGGGGCGGCCGGTGACGGTGGCCTTGATGCGGGCCGCCCTGAGGTCCTGCTGCACCTCGTCGGTGACGATGGCGAGGTACTCGTCGCGCTTGGGGGCGCGCTCGGCGACCAGGCGGACGATCTCGTCGTACATCTTGGGGTAGAGGATCGCGAAGGCGAGGTCCTCCAGCTCCCACTTGATGGTGTTCATGCCCAGGCGGTGGGCGAGCGGCGCGTAGATCTCCAGGGTCTCGCGCGCCTTCTTCTCCTGCTTCTCGCGCTTGAGGTAGCGCATGGTGCGCATGTTGTGCAGGCGGTCGGCGAGCTTGATGACCAGGACCCGGGGGTCCTTGGCCATGGCGACGACCATCTTGCGCACGGTCTCGGCCTGGGCGGCCTCGCCGAACTTGACCTTGTCCAACTTGGTGACGCCGTCGACGAGCAGGGTGACCACGTCGCCGAAGTCGCGGCGCAGGTCCTCCAGGCCGTACTCCGTGTCCTCGACCGTGTCGTGCAGCAGGCCGGCCATCAGCGTGGCCGGGTCCATGCCGAGCTCGGCGAGGATGGTGGTGACGGCGAGCGGGTGCGTGATGTACGGGTCGCCGCTCTTGCGCTTCTGCCCGCGGTGCCAGCGCTCGGCGACCTGGTAGGCGCGCTCGATCTGGCGGAGCGTGGCGTTCTCGATCTTGGGGTCGTTGCTGCGCACGATCCGCAGCAACGGCTCCAGCACCGGGTTGTACGGGTTCGCGCGCTGGACACCGAGCCGGGCGAGACGGGCGCGGACGCGGTTGGAGGAACCGGAGCGGGCGGGCTGGCCCGTGTTCGGGCGGGCCATGGAGGCGGAGCGCTCGGGCGGGGCCGGCTTGGGGCGCGGCTGCTCGGGCTTGTCGACGGGGGTGGCCTGGGCGTGCCGGACCGGCCCGCGGGGGTCGTTCTTCGCCTGCGGCGCGCTCGGCGCGGGCTTGGCCGCGGCCGCCGAGGCGGACTCGGGCTTGGCGGCGGTCAGGTGCTGGGCCTCGTCTGGCAAGAGGGCTCCTCGTGCGCGATCCGGGTCCCCGGTCAGGCTCCGGAGATCCCATGGTAGCGATCCTGCGCCCGCCGATCGCCTCCGGAGCGGTGTGAGGACCGTCCCCCCGGGAAACGCGCGAGGCGGACGCCGGATTCCTCCGGGTCCGCCCGCGTGGTGGGACAAGGGCCTCCGCGCCGTGCCGTCGGCCGGTCAGACGGTGAGCAGCGCCTCCAGCGGTGCGCCCGCCAGGGCCGGTTCCAGACGGGCGCGGCCGCCGAGGAAGCCGAGCTCCATCAGCACGGCGAGGCCCGCGACCTCGGCGCCCGCCCTGCGGATGAGCCGGACCGACGCCTCGGCGGTGCCCCCGGTGGCGAGGACGTCGTCGACCACCAGGACGCGGTCGTCCCCGCAGAGGTCCTCCGCGTGCACCTCGATCTCCGCGGAGCCGTACTCCAGGTCGTACGCCTGACCGAGGGTGGCTCCGGGGAGCTTGCCCGCCTTGCGCACGGGGATGAAGCCCAGGCCCGCGCGGACGGCGACCGGGGCGGCGAGGATGAAGCCCCGGGCCTCCAGGCCGACGACCTTGGTGGCGCCGGTCTGCTCGGCGATGCCGACCAGGGCGTCGGTGAGCGCGGTGAAGGCCGCCGGGTCCGCCAGGAGCGGCGTGATGTCCTTGAACATCACGCCCGGCTCCGGGTAGTCCACCACGTCCCGGATGCGGCTGAGCAGCAGTTCCTTGATGTCGGTCATCGGCGCCTTCCCGAGCTCCGGCCCCGGCCGCGGTCGCGCGACGCGGACTGGTTGCGCGAGCCGACGGCGGCGGGGGCGTTTTCTTCGTCGTCGTACGCGTCGTCGGCGGCGGCCGGGGCGCCCTGGGACTCGTCCCTGGCCGCCCCGTGGGCCCGCTTGGCCAGGACGCGCTTCTTGAGGGTCTTCATCGCCGGCTCTCGTTCCTTGAGGTCGGCGACGAGCGGGGTGGCGATGAAGATCGAAGAGTACGCGCCGGCGGCGAGGCCGACGAACAGCGACAGCGAGATGTCGTTCAGCATGCCGGCGCCAAGGACACCGCCACCGATGAACAGCAGGCCCGCGACGGGCAGCAGCGCCACCACCGTGGTGTTGACGGAGCGGACCAGGGTGCTGTTGATGGAGCGGTTGGCGACCTCGCTGTACGTCCAGCGGGTCTGCTTGGTGATGTCCTTGGTCTGTTCCTTCAGGCTGTCGAAGACCACGACCGTGTCGTAGAGCGAGTAACCGAGGATGGTCAGCAGACCGATCACCGTGCCCGGCGTGACCTCGAAGCCGACGAGGGCGTAGATGCCGACGGTGATGGTGATGTCGTGGATCAGGGCGATGAACGCGGCGACCGCCATGCGCCACTCGAAGGCGATCGCCAGGTAGATCACCATCAGCACCATGAAGATGCCGAGGCCCTGCCAGGCCTTGTTGGCGATCTGCTCGCCCCAGCTGGGGCCGACCAGTTCGGCGTTGATCTGCTCCGCGTCGACCTCGAGGTCCTGGGCGAGCGTGTCCTTGATCCTGTCCGACGCGCCCGTGTCGATGCCGGCGACCTGGATGCGCATGCTGCCGTCGCCGAGCTTCTGGACGATGGCGTCGTGGCCGGACGCATCCTCCGCGTACCTCTCGGCCGTGGCGACCGAGACGCTCATGTTCTTCGGGGTGGTGAAGACCGCGCCGCCCTGGAACTCGATGCCCATGTGCAGGCCGCGCACCGCCAGGCCGACGATGGCCGTGATGGTGATCAGGACGGAGATGCCGTACCAGATCCTGCGGTTCTTGATGAAGTCGTAGCCGATCTCGCCGTGGTGCAGTCGGGCGCCGAGGGTGCCGAGCTTCGACATCTCAGACCTCCTTGGTCTCGACGGGGCCGGCGACGGCGGGGACGGAACGGCGGGTACGGCGCAGCGGCGGCTTGGCTCCCAGGGCCTCGGGGTCGAGGCCGGACCACTTGTGACCGCTCGCGAAGAACTTCCGCCGGGCCATCAGCGTCAGCAGCGGCTTGGTGAAGAGGAACACCACCACGACGTCGAGCAGGGTGGTCAGGCCGAGCGTGAACGCGAAGCCCTGGACCTTGCCGACGGTGACGACGAAGAGCACCGCGGCGGCGAGGAACGACACGAAGTCGGAGACCAGGATGGTGCGCCGGGCACGCGGCCAGGCCCGCTCCACGGCGGGGCGCAGCGTGCGGCCCTCGCGGATCTCGTCCCGGACCCGTTCGAAGTACACGATGAACGAGTCCGCCGTGATGCCGATCGCCACGATGGCACCGCACACGGCCGGCAGGTTGAGCGCGAAGCCGATGGTCGGGCCGAGCAGCGACATGATCACGTAGGTCAGGGCGGCGGACACCAGCAGCGAGAGGAGGGCGATGAAGGACAGGCCCCGGTAGTAAACCAGCAGGTAGAGGACGACCAGGGCGAGACCGATGGCACCGGCGATCAGGCCGGCCTGCAGCTGCTCGCCGCCGAGCGCGGCGGTGACGGTGGTGACGCTGTCCTCGCGGAAGGTCAGCGGCAGGGCGCCGTAGGACAGCATGTTGGCCAGTTCCTGGGAGGACTGCTGGGTGAAGTTGCCGGAGATCTCCGCGTTGCCGCCGGTCAGGGCCTGGCTGACGTAGGGGTCGGAGACCACCTCGCCGTCCAGGACGATGGCGAACTGGTTCTGCGGGGACTGCTTCTGGGCCAGCTGGCCGGTGATGTCGGCGAACTTCTTGGCACCCTTGTCCGTGAAGTCCATGGTGACGGTCCAGCCGGCACCGGTCTGCGTGTTCAGGACCGCCTGGGCCTTGTCGACGTCCGTGCCGTCGACCGCGGCGGGGCCGAGGAGGTACTTCTGCCACTGGCCCTGGGAGTTCTGGCCGCAGGCGACGGTCGAATCGCCGGCCTTGGCACCGTCAGCGGCCTTGGCCCGGACGGCCTCCTTGGTGCAGTCGAGCGCGGCGTACTGGGCCTGGAGCCCGCTGTCGTCGTTCCCGGAGGTGCCGCCGGTCGCGGAGGGAGTGGGGGCGGGGGTGGCCTCGTCCGCGGCGGAAGCGCCGGCGGAGGGCGTCTCGTCGGCCTTCAGGGCGTCGGTGAGCGCGCGGCCCTGGGTGGTGGAGCCCGCCGACGGGCTGGTGGAGGCGGACGGTGAGGAGCCGTCGGACTCCCCGTCCGCGGCCTTCTCGGTGGCCTTCTCCGTGGCCTTCTCCGTCGCCTTGTCCTTGCCGGCGCCCTCGCCCGAGGGGCTGCCGGAGGCGCTCGGCGTGGGGGCTGTCCCGCCGCCGGCGAGTTCGGTGGCGACGACCGGGCGGAAGTAGAGTTTGGCGGTGGTGCCGACCTGTTCCCGGGCCTGCTGGGAGTTCGTGCCCTTGGGAATGTTGACGATGATGTTGCGGGTGCCCTGCGTCTGGACCTCGGCCTCGGAGACGCCGAGACCGTTGACACGGCGCTCCATGATGGAGACCGCGGTGTCCATGTTGGTCTTGTTGATCGCGGATTCCTGGCCGGCTTCCGGTACCGCCGCGAGCGTGATGCTCGTGCCGCCGGCCAGATCGATTCCCAGACGCGGAGCGGTGTGACCGGAGGCGAACATGCCTCCGGTGAGTGCCACGATGGCGAGCAGGATCAGGGCAAGCGAGCGCCCGGGCTTGCTTTGGGCGCTCGCGTTCTGTCCCTTTTTGAGTTTGGTCACCTTCTCGTACTCCCTCTCGGGCCGCTTCGCGCCCGGCTCGACGGGCGGGCGGCCATGGCGTGGTGTCGAAATTCCGTGTGAACGGAGCGTGTCCCGGGGCACGCGGGTCCGACCCACGCATCCCGGGACACGACTGTTGTTGCTACTTCGCCTCGGAGCCGCCGTCGGTCTTCTTCGGCTGCTCGTCCGCCTTCGCGTCGGCCGGCTCGTCGGCGACGGGCTCGTCGGCCGCGTCCTTCTTGCCGAAGTCGACGGGCTTGTCGTCGGAGACGGCGGCGTCGGAGGACTCGTCGGTCCCGGTGAGGGAGGAGGCGTCGTCCGGGACGACATCGGCGTCGGACCTCAGGTCGTGCTCGATGCCGTGGACGATGCGGTTGTACTCGTCGTCGCTCAGGACGGCACCGATCGCGTTCTTGGCGAACATCAGGTCCACGCCCGGGCCGGCGTCGAGGAGGACCGTGTCCTCGTTGACCTCCTTGACCGTGGCATACATGCCCCCGATGGTGCGGACGCCGGAACCGGGCTGCATCTGGTTCCGCATCTCGATGGCCTCTTGCTGCTTCTTCTTGGCCGACCGGGTCATCAGGAACATGGCCCCGATGAGCACAATGAACGGGAGGAGGGTCAGGAGACTCACGGGTCGGAACTTCCTTCACACGACCGCGCTGGTGAACGGCCTGTTGGTTGGGGGTGGTGTGATGCCGCCGACAACGGTGGCACCGGCGGAGTCTAGGCGAGTCCGCGCGCAGGGAACAACGCTCAGCATGGCACCGGGGTTCCTGCCGGGGCCACCGCCTCGGCCGTCACGCCCCGAACAGGTTGCCTTGTCCGTTTCCGGGGGTCCCCGAGCGGGGCGGGGTGAGGCCGAGGTGCTCCCAGGCCGCCGGGGTGGCGACCCGCCCGCGCGGGGTGCGGGCGAGCAGGCCCTCACGCACGAGGAAGGGTTCGGCCACTTCCTCCACTGTCTCACGCTCCTCCCCGACCGCGACGGCGAGCGTGGAGAGGCCGACGGGGCCGCCGCCGAACAGCTTGAGCAGCGCCTGGAGCACCGCGCGGTCGAGCCGGTCCAGTCCGCGGGCGTCGACCTCGTAGACCGCGAGGGCCGCCGCGGCGATCTCCTTGGTGATCAGGCCGTCCGCCTTGACCTGCGCGTAGTCGCGGACGCGCCGCAGCAGGCGGTTGGCGATCCGGGGCGTGCCGCGGGAGCGGCCGGCGATCTCGGCGGCGCCCTCGGTGTCGATCTCGACGTCGAGGAGGCTCGCCGAGCGGTGGACGACCCGCTCCAGCTCGGCGGGCTCGTAGAACTCCATGTGCGCGGTGAAGCCGAAGCGGTCGCGCAGCGGCGGTGGCAGCAGGCCCGCGCGGGTGGTGGCGCCGACCAGGGTGAAGGGGGGCAGTTCGAGGGGGATGGCGGTGGCGCCGGGTCCCTTGCCGACGATGACGTCGACGCGGAAGTCCTCCATCGCCATGTACAGCATCTCCTCGGCGGGCCGGGACATCCGGTGGATCTCGTCGAGGAAGAGGACCTCGCCCTCCTGGAGGGAGGAGAGGATCGCCGCGAGGTCGCCGGCGTGCTGGATGGCGGGGCCGGAGGTGATGCGGATGGGGGCGCCCATCTCGGCGGCGATGATCATCGAGAGGGTGGTCTTGCCGAGGCCGGGGGCGCCGGAGAGCAGCACGTGGTCGGCGGTGGCGCCGCGGGCGCGGGCGGCCCGCAGCACGAGGTCGAGCTGCTCGCGGACCTTCTCCTGGCCGATGAACTCGTCCAGGTCCTTGGGGCGCAGGGCGGCCTCGACGGCCTGGTCCTCACCGTCGGCGGACGCACCGACGAGCCGCTCGGTGGCGGGGGTGTCGGTCGTGTCGTCCCAGTTCATGTGCGTGTGCCTCAGCTCTCCGTACGGGCTATCGGGCGCGGTTCAGCGTCTGCAGGGCCGCCTTCAGCAACGGGCCGACCCGGGGCGTGCCTCCGGCCGCCTCCGCCTGGGGCGTCACGGCGGCCACCGCCTCGTCGGCCTCGCGGGTGGCGTACCCGAGGCCGATCAGGGCGGCGTGCAGCTGGTCGCGCCAGCCGGCGGCGGCCGGGGCGCCCGCGGCCGGCGCGCCGACCGGTTCGCCCAGGCGGTCCTTCAGCTCCAGGAGCAGCTTCTGGGCGCCCTTCTTGCCGATGCCGGGTACGGCGGTGAGGGCCTTCTCGTCGCCGGTCGCGACGGCACGGCGCAGGGCGTCCGGGGTGTGCACGGCGAGCATCGCCTGCGCGAGCCTCGGACCCACGCCGCTCGCGGTCTGCAGCAGTTCGAAGACCTGGCGTTCGTCGTCGTCCGCGAAGCCGTACAGGGTCAGCGAGTCCTCCCGCACGACGAGGGACGTGTGCAGTTTGGCCGGCCGGCCGACGCGGAGCGTGGACAGCGTGTTCGGCGTGCACTGGACGGCCATGCCGACACCGCCGACCTCGACGACCGCGGTGTCGGGGGCGAGGGCGGCGACGGTGCCGCTGACGAAGGCGATCATGCCGTACGGCCTTTCGTTGCGTGCAGGGCGACCGCCTGCTGGAGTCGGTTCTGCGCGGGGGCGCGCCAGATGTGGCAGATGGCGAGGGCGAGCGCGTCGGCCGCGTCGGCGGGCTTCGGGGGCGCGGCCAGCCGCAGCAGCCGGGTGACCATGGCGCCGACCTGCGCCTTGTCGGCGCGGCCGGAGCCGGTGACGGCGGCCTTGACCTCGCTGGGGGTGTGCAGGGCGACGGGGATGCCGCGGCGGGAGGCGCACAGCAGGGCGACGGCGCTGGCCTGGGCGGTGCCCATGACCGTGCGGACGTTGTGCTGGCTGAAGACGCGCTCCACGGCCACGTACTCCGGCCGGTGCTCCTCCAGCCACTGCTCGAGGCCCTGCTCGAGGACGACGAGGCGGTGTCCGAGGTCGGCGTCCGCCGGGGTGCGAACGACCCCGACCCCGAGCATGGTGAGCGGCTGCCCGGCGACGCCCTCGACCACGCCGACGCCGCACCGGGTCAGCCCCGGGTCCACCCCCAGCACACGCACACCGGGCCCCTCTCTCTCGATCGCCTGTTCGTGCAGGCTATCCGCTGTCACCGACAACGCGGGCAAGCGGACAGGGCGACGGGCCGACGGGTGCGCCCCGTCGGCCCGTTGAGTCGGCTGGGGCCCGCGGCGTTACGCGCCGACCTTCTCCATGATCTCGTCGCTCACGTCGAAGTTGGCGAAGACGTTCTGCACGTCGTCGCTGTCCTCCAGGGCGTCGATCAGCTTGAAGATCTTCTTCGCGCCCTCCTCGTCCAGCTCGACCTGCATGGTCGGGACGAAGTTGGCGTCGGCGGACTCGTAGTCGATCCCGGCGTCCTGGAGGGCGGTGCGGACCGCGACCAGGTCGGTCGGCTCGCTGACAACCTCGAAGGACTCGCCGAGGTCGTTGACCTCCTCGGCGCCCGCGTCCAGGACGGCGCCGAGGACGTCGTCCTCGGTCAGCTCGCCCTTGGGGACGATCACCACGCCCTTGCGGTTGAAGAGGTACGACACCGAACCCGGGTCGGCCATGGAGCCGCCGTTGCGGGTCATGGCGACGCGGACGTCGGAGGCGGCGCGGTTGCGGTTGTCGGTGAGGCACTCGATGAGCACCGCGACACCGTTCGGACCGTAGCCCTCGTACATGATCGTCTCGTAGTCGGCGCCGCCGGCCTCCAGGCCCGCGCCGCGCTTGACCGCGGAGTCGATGTTCTTGTTGGGGACCGACTGCTTCTTGGCCTTCTGGATGGCGTCGTACAGCGTCGGGTTGCCCTCGGGGTCGGCGCCGCCCATCCGGGCCGCGACCTCGATGTTCTTGATCAGCTTCGCGAAGAGCTTGCCGCGCTTGGCGTCGAGGACGGCCTTCTTGTGCTTCGTCGTGGCCCATTTAGAGTGGCCGGCCATCTGCCTGTCTCCTTCGCGTAACCCATCTCTGCAACGGACGCAGGAATCCTACAAGGAGTCGGCCGTCCGCCACGCGTGCACCATTTCGACGAACAGGCCGTGCACGCGGTGGTCCCCGGTCAGTTCCGGGTGGAACGACGTGGCCAGGGCGTTGCCCTGGCGGACCGCCACGATGTGTCCGTCGTGCTCGGCGAGCACCTCGGCCCCGGCCCCGACGGACTCGACCCAGGGGGCGCGGATGAAGACGCCCTCCACGGGGCCGCCGGCGACGCCCTCGACGTCGACCGCGGCCTCGAAGGACTCGTTCTGCCGTCCGAAGGCGTTGCGGCGCACGATCATGTCGATGCCGCCGACGGTCTCCTGGCCGGAGCGCGGGTCGAGGATCTTGTCGGCGAGCATGATCATGCCGGCGCAGGTGCCGTAGACGGGCATGCCGGCCCGCACCCGCGCGCGGAGGGGTTCCATCAGGCCGAAGAGGACGGCCAGCTTGGAGATGGTGGTGGACTCGCCGCCCGGCAGGACGAGGCCGTCGACCTCGGCGAGTTCCTCGGGGCGCCGCACCGCCCCGGCCACGGCGCCGGCCGAGGCCAGGGCGGTGAGGTGCTCCCGCACGTCGCCCTGGAGGGCCAGGACGCCGATGACGGGGGCTTCGCTCATGGAAGGGGTCACCAACCGCGGTTGGCGTAGCGCTCGGCCTCGGGGAGGGTGTCGCAGTTGATGCCGACCATGGCCTCGCCCAGGTTGCGGGACGCGTCCGCGATGATCTTCGGGTCGTCGTAGAAGGTGGTCGCCTTGACGATGGCGGCGGCGCGCTTGGCCGGGTCGCCGGACTTGAAGATGCCCGAGCCGACGAAGACGCCCTCGGCACCGAGCTGGCGCATCAGCGCGGCGTCGGCCGGGGTGGCGACACCACCGGCGGAGAAGAGGACCACGGGCAGCTTGCCCAGCTCGGCGACCTCCTTGACCAGCTCGTACGGGGCGCGCAGCTCCTTGGCGGCGGCGTACAGCTCGTGGTTGTCGAAGCCGCGCAGCCTGGCGATCTCGTTCTTGATCTGGCGCAGGTGGCGCACGGCCTCCACGACGTTGCCGGTGCCGGCCTCGCCCTTGGAGCGGATCATGGCGGCGCCCTCGGCGATGCGGCGCAGGGCCTCGCCCAGGTTGGTGGCGCCGCAGACGAAGGGGGTGGTGAACGCCCACTTGTCGGAGTGGTTGACCTCGTCGGCGGGGGTGAGGACCTCGGACTCGTCGATGTAGTCGACGCCGAGCGACTGCAGCACCTGCGCCTCGACGAAGTGGCCGATGCGGGACTTGGCCATGACCGGGATGGAGACGGCGTCGATGATGCCCTCGATCATGTCCGGGTCGGACATCCGGGCCACGCCTCCGTCCTTGCGGATGTCGGCCGGGACCCGCTCCAGGGCCATGACGGCGACGGCGCCCGCGTCCTCGGCGATCTTCGCCTGCTCCGGTGTGACGACGTCCATGATCACGCCGCCCTTGAGCTGCTCGGCCATGCCGCGCTTCACGCGCGCGGTGCCGGTCTCGGGACCCTGGTTTTCGGAGAGCGTGCTGGACACGAATGACCTCGCTGAGGGGGAAAGGGGGTTTCTGCAGCACTGAGGAAACGGCAGCGGACCGGTCCACAGCAAGGGCCAATGGAAAGGCGGTGGATCCTTTTCGGTGGGCGACGGCCCTGCGGACGGCCGGGGCCGGCCGTTACGCCACCCGCTCCGTCAGGGCCGTCGGCGGCTCGTCGTCCATCTCGAAGGCCATCGGGAACGGCGCGTGTCCCGCCAGCCGGAACCAGCGCACCTTGCGGTGCCGCCGCAGCGCCCGCGCGGCCCGTACGGCGTCGTTGTGGAAGCGGCGGGCCATGGGCACCCTGCGCACCGCCTCGGCGAGTTCCAGGGCCGCCTCCTCTCCCCCGGGCGCCTCCCTGACCGCGTCCACCTGCTGCGCCTCGGCGAAGACCGCGCGCAGCGCCTGGCTCAGCTCGCTCTCGGCGACCTCGCGCTGTTCCTCCACCGCCTGCCGCGCGGCGTGCGCGGCCTCGTAGAGCACGATCGAGGCGGCCGGGTCGAGCACCCCGGAGGTGGCCAGTTCCTGGGCGACGGAGGCGCGGCGCAGCAACTGCGCGTCGAGCGCGGCCCGGGCGGCGTCGATACGGGCGTGCAGCCGGTCCAGCCGCCCCGCCGTCCAGCTCAGGTAGAGGCCGATCACGACGAGGGCGACGAGGATCCAGATGAGGGTTGCGGTCACGGGCGGCAAGGCTACCGGGACACCCCACCGGGTTCCGCCGGGTGCCCGGGAGCGGGCGACGGCGCCCGTGGAGCGCCGCCGGCCGCAGGTGCCGTCCCCGGGGGGCCGCCGTCCCCCGGGCCCCCGCTCCGGTCCGGACGGCCTCGCCCCCGGACGCCGGACGGGCCGTGTGCGCCGGCCTTCGCCGGCTCCTCGCCGTCAGTCCCGCGCCAGCCCCAGGCGGGCCCGCAGCCCCGTCGTGCGGTCGTCGGCCGCCACCGCCGCCGCCCCGGCCGTCACCGTCTCGTAGACCGACAGGATGTCCGCGCCGACGGTGGACCAGTCGAAGCGGCGGACGTGGGCGCTGCCGCGTTCGCGCAGCTTCGCGCGGCGCTCGGGGTCCTCCAGGAGGCGTACGGCGGTCTCGGCGAGCGCGTCCGCGTCCTCGTTGGGGAACAGCTCGCCGGCCGCCCCCTGGTCGAGGACCTGCGCGAAGGCGTCCAGGTCGGAGGCGAGCACCGGAGCCCCCGCGGACATGGCCTCGACCAGGATGATGCCGAAGCTCTCGCCGCCGGTGTTGGGCGCCACGTACAGGTCGACGCTGCGCAGGAAGCGGGCCTTGTCCTCGTCGCTGATCATGCCGAGGAACTCGACGCGCGGGCGCAGCTCCCGCGGCAGCGACTCGACCGCCTCCTCCTCGTCGCCGCGGCCCGCGACCAGCAGCCGGGCCCCCGGGCGGGCGGCGAGGATCTTCGGCAGGGCCTTCATCAGCACCGGCAGGCCCTTGCGGGGCTCGTCGATGCGGCCTATGAAGCCGATGGTGTCGCCCTGCCACTCCGGACGGGGCTCGGCCCCGGCGAAGAAGTCGACGTCGACGCCGTTCGGGATCACCACCGCGTCCCCGCCCAGGTGCTCGACGAGGGTCCGGCGGGCGTACTCGCTCACCGCGATCCGGGCGCTGATCTTCTCCAGGGCGGCCTGCAGGATCGCGTACGCGGCGATCATGGCCCGGGAGCGCGGGTTGGACGTGTGGAAGGTGGCGACGATCGGGCCCTCGGCCGCCCAGCAGGTCAGCAGGCCGAGCGAGGGCGACGTCGGTTCGTGGATGTGGATGACGTCGAACGCGCCCTCGTGCAGCCAGCGCCGCACCCGCGCGGCCGACAGGAAGCCGAAGTTGAGCCGGGCCACCGACCCGTTGTACGGCACCGGCACCGCGCGGCCCGCCGAGACGACGTACGGCGGCAGCGGGGTGTCGTCGTCGGCCGGGGCGAGGACGGACACCTCGTGTCCGAGGCGGAGGAAGTACTCGGCCAGGTCGCGGATGTGGAACTGGACGCCCCCCGGCACGTCCCAGGAGTACGGGCAGACGATGCCGATCCTCACGAGGTTCCCTTCCGGTCCTTCTCGGGGTCCCGCGCGGGATCGAGGTCCTTGAGCCACAAGCGCTGCAGCATGTGCCAGTCCTCCGGATGCTCGGCGATCCCGGTGGCGAAGGCGTCGGCCAGCGCCTGTGTCATGACGGACGTCCGCTCGGCGCGCGTACCCGACGCGGGGACCTCCACCGGCGGATGGACCCGGCCCCGCATCACGGGCGAGTCGTCGTACCAGAGCGTCGCCGGCAGCAGCCGTGCGCCGGTGTGCTGGGCGAGCAGGGCGGGGCCGGCCGGCATCCGGGCGGTCTCGCCGAAGAAGTCGACCTCGACGCCGGAGGCGGACAGGTCCCGGTCGGCGACCAGGCAGACCAGTCCGCCGTCGCGCAGCCGCCGGGCCAGCGTGCCGAAGGCGGTACCGCCGCTGTGCGGGAGCACCTCCATGCCGAGGCCCTCGCGGTAGGCGACGAACCGGTCGTAGAGCGTCTCCGGCTTCAGTCGCTCGGCGACGGTGGTGAAGGGGATGCCCAGCGCGGTGGTGACCCAGGCGCCGGCGAGGTCCCAGTTGGCGAGGTGCGGCAGCGCCAGGACGACGCCCTTGCCGGCCGCCATGCCGTCGGTCAGGTGGTGGAGTTCCTTGACGTCGAGACCGGTCCTGATGCGCTCGGCGCTCCAGGCGGGCAGCCGGAAGGACTCCATCCAGTAGCGCAGGTACGACCGCATGCCCGCGCGCGAGAGTTCGGCGAGCCGCTCGGGGCTCGCGCCGGGCACCACGCGCGCGTAATTGGCCTCCAGCCGCCGCACGCCCGTGCCGCGCTGCTTCCAGGCGAGGTCGGCGATGGTCCGGCCGAGGCGGACGGCGACCGGCTCCGGCAGCTTCTTCACCGTGCTCCAGCCGGCGCCGTACAGGGCGTCGGTCAACCGTTCCCGGGCGCTCATGTCGCGGCCTCGCTCCCCCGGGCCGGCCGCTGGGTCCCGGCCTCGGCCTCGGCGGACTCCCGGCGCACGGTGACGACCCGCTGGATCAGCGTGACGAGGCTGCCGACCGCGACGATCCACAGGGCGACGGGCAGCAGGTACCGGATGCCGGGCACGCCGAACGCGTGCAGGCCCGCGAGGCCGGCCGCGACCAGCGAGATCACCAGCCGCTCGGCCCGCTCGACGAGCCCGTTGACGGCGACCGGCAGGCCGATCGACTCGCCGCGCGCCTTGGTGTACGACACCACCTGTCCGCTGGCCAGGCAGAAGATCGAGACGGCGCACAGGACGTTGTCGTCGCCGCCGCCCGCGTACCACAGGGCGAAGCCGCCGAAGATCGCGCCGTCGGCGACCCGGTCGAGGGTGGAGTCCAGGAAGGCGCCCCAGCGGCTGGAGCGGCCCAGCTGACGGGCCATGTTGCCGTCGACGAGGTCGGAGAAGACGAACAGCGTGATCACGACCGTGCCCCAGAAGAACTCGCCCCTGGGGTAGAAGACCAGCGCGCCCGCGACCACACCCGCGGTGCCGATGAGCGTGACCGTGTCGGGGCTGACCCCCCGCCGGATGAGAAACGCGGCGAACGGTGTGAGGACACGCGTGAAGAACGCACGCGCGTACTTGTTCAGCATGGCTTTCCCGACGGTCGGTGTGGCCGCGCGGCCCCTGCTGGCCACCGGCGGGCCCAATCGTAGCCACGCGCACGCCCGGGCGGTGGCGGGGCACCCGAGCGCCCGCGCCGGGGCCCGTGGGGACGGTGGTCCGCCCGGCCGTGCACCGGGCGGACCACGGGATGACGTCCTTCGTATGGACGCACCGTGACGGGAGTGGAAAGCTCGAAGGACCGCGGGCGTCGCCGGAGCCGCACCGCACGCGGATTCCGCGGGTCCGCGCCCACAACGACCTCACCGTGCACGGGAGGCAGGATCATGGGCGACAAGGCGCACACGCACCCCGGGGCCGCCGGCAGGGCACAGGCGGCCGGCCACCCCACGTCCGTACGGAATGTGGTGCTGGTCGGCCACTCCGGATCGGGCAAGACGACTCTGGTGGAGGCTCTCGCGCTGACCGCGGGAGCGGTGAACCGGGCCGGCCGCGTGGAGGACGGCGGCACCCTCTCCGACTACGACGAGATCGAGCACCGGCAGCAGCGCTCCGTACAGCTCTCGCTGGTGCCGGTCGAATGGGACGGCATCAAGGTCAACCTGCTGGACACCCCCGGGTACGCCGATTTCGTCGGGGAGCTCAGGGCCGGTCTGCGGGCGGCGGACGCGGCCCTCTTCGTCGTCTCGGCCTCGGACGGCGTGGACGGCTCGACCCGGATGGTGTGGGACGAGTGCGCGGCGGTCGGCATGCCGCGCGCCATCGTCGTCACGCACCTCGAGGCGGCCCGCGCGGACTTCGAGGAGATGACCCGGATCTGCGCGGAGGCCTTCGGCGGGGACGACCCCGACGCCGTGCTGCCGCTGTACCTGCCGCTGCGCGGCCCGGAGGGACCCGACGGGCACGCGCCCGTGACGGGACTGATCGGACTGCTGACGCAGAAGCTGTTCGACTACTCCACCGGCGAGCGCAAGGAGTCCGAGCCCGGCGAGGAGCAGTCACCGCTGCTGGAGGAGGCCCGCGGCCGTCTCATCGAGGGGATCATCGCCGAGAGCGAGGACGAGACCCTCATGGACCGCTACCTCGGCGGTGAGCAGGTCGACGTCAAGACGCTGATCGAGGACCTGGAGCGGGCGGTCGCGCGCGGGGTGTTCTTCCCCGTCCTGGCCGCCGCCCCCGCGGCCGAGGGCGCCCGCCAGGGGCTCGGCACGGTCGAGCTCCTGGAGCTGATCACGAGAGGTTTCCCGACCCCGTTGGAGCACGGCACCCCGCGCGTGACCACCGTGGACGGCCGACCGCGCGAGCTGAAGCCGTGCGACCCCGACGCCCCGCTGGTCGCGGAGGTCGTGAAGACCTCGTCCGACCCCTACGTCGGCCGGATCTCGCTGATCCGGGTCTTCTCCGGCACCCTGCGCGCCGACCAGACGGTCCACGTCTCCGGGCACGGACTGGCCGACCGGGGCCACGAGGACCACGACGTCGACGAGCGGATCGGCGCCCTGACCACGCCGTTCGGCAAGCAGCAGCGGCCGGTGTCGCACGTCATCGCGGGTGATCTCGCGTGTGTGGCGAAACTGAGCCGCGCGGAGACCGGGGACACCCTGTCCGCCAAGGACGACCCGCTGCTCATGGAGCCGTGGGAGATGCCCGACCCGCTGCTGCCGCTGGCCATCCGGGCGCACAGCAAACCCGACGAGGACAAGCTGTCGCAGGGGCTGGCCCGGCTGGTGGCCGAGGACCCGACGATGCGGCTGGAGCAGAACCAGGACACGCACCAGGTGGTCCTGTGGTGCCTGGGCGAGGCGCACGCGGACGTGGCCCTGGAGCGGCTGCGCAGCCGCTACGGCGTCCAGGTCGACGTCGTGCCGCACCGGGTCGCGCTCCGGGAGACGTTCGGGAGCAAGGCCGCCGGGCGCGGCCGGCACGTCAAACAGTCCGGCGGGCACGGGCAGTTCGCCATCTGCGAGATCGAGGTGGAGCCGCTGCCGGGCGGCTCGGGCATCGAGTTCGTGGACAAGGTGGTCGGCGGGGCCGTGCCGCGGCAGTTCATCCCGTCGGTCGAGAAGGGCGTGCGGGCCCAGGCCGCCAAGGGGGTCGCCGCCGGGCATCCGCTGATCGACGTGCGGGTGACGCTGCTGGACGGCAAGGCGCACTCGGTGGACTCCTCCGACGCCGCGTTCCAGACGGCGGGCGCGCTGGCGCTGCGGGAGGCGGCCTCGGACGCGAAGATCCATCTGCTGGAGCCGGTGGCCGAGGTGAGCGTCCTGGTCGGCGACGACTACGTCGGCACGGTGATGAGCGATCTGTCCGGCCGGCGCGGCCGGGTGCTCGGCACCGAGCAGTCGGCCGCCGGACGCACGCTGATCAGGGCCGAGGTACCGGAGATCGAGATCGGCCGGTACTCCGTCGACCTGCGCTCCCTCTCGCACGGCACCGCCCGCTTCAGCCGCCGGTACGCGCGGCACGAACCGATGCCGCCGCAGGTCGCCGAACGGGTCCGCGAAGAGGCGCGCGCCGCCTCGTAGTCGGCGCCGGGCGCCCGTGACCGGTCCCACGGGCGCCCGGCGTACGCCCGTCCTTCGCCGGACGGCTCCGCCACGCCGTGCCCCGCCTCGGTGCGGGCGGGCGGTTCGGGCCGTCCGCCGACAAACGCCGGTGGCTGCGGATACGCTGAATACCTGATCAACAGGTGTGCGCGGCAAGGAAGTCGGGAAGGTCGCAAGACGACAGTGGTGGCGATCGGGGGCGGGAATGACCGTTGAGAGCGGTTACGCGGACTTCTTCGGTCCGCAGGTGCCGCGCACGGGCGACGAGGGACAGACGCCGACGTTCGCGCTGGCCTCGGCGGCCTACCGGGACAACGAGGCCGAGGAGATACTCAAGGCCAACAGCGAATGGCACCAGTCGGCCGTCTCCAAGCCCCGGCTGAAGCTGTTCCGGCCGAATCTGGGCGAGGCGTTCTCCCGGGCGATCATCGACCGGATGCTGGGGGCCGGGCGCGCGCCGCTCATCCAGTCCTTCGGAGCCCAGCCGCAGGTGGTGGTGGAACACGCCCTCGCGGCCCACCACATCCGCCGGGAGCGGGACAACTGGCTGAGCGCCGTCATGGTCCTGTGCGGCCTGCTGTTCCTGCCCGGTCTCCTCGTGTGGCTGCTGGTCTTCCAGATCCGCACCACCGTCGCCAAGCGCGAGGACAAACGGGCCGGCGCGCTCGCCACGACACTGCTCGTCGCGGTGGGCGCCCTCGCGGTGCTGTTCCTGATCCGCATGCCGTTCGACGGGTTCTGGGGCTGGTACGCGCGCGCGGCGGTGATCGCCCCGGTGGTGGGCTGGTTCTGGGCCAAGCGGATCTGCGAACGCACGGCGAGGGACCTGCGGGAGCGCTGGGACGGCCTGCTCTCCGGCAGCAGCGTCGGCGCCAAGGTGCCCGAGACGGTGCCGAGCAGCCCCGGCGAGACGGCGGCCGAGCAACTGCGCCAGTCCCTGGCCCGGCTCAGCGCCGAGCAGCAGTCCAACTCCGTGTTCTACGCGGGCCCCAAGGGCATCCTCGGCATGGGCACGCGCTGGGGCAGCTGGCAGCTCGCCGAGGACCTGGTGCCGGTCGACCCGGACCGGGAGATCCACCCGTTCCGCAGCTGGGACGTCATCAAGGCCATCCACGACCGGCTGCGGATGCTGGAGCGCGGTCCCCTGCACACCGGGGGCTTCCCCAAGCCGTCGATACGGCACTGGATCGTCACGCCCATCGGGGAGAACGCCACGGCGGTCTCCCGGCCCGAGGGCACGGACGTCGAGGCGTACCAGGTCAAGTCGCACGCCGTCCAGGACATCTGCAACAAGCAGCAGTTCGGCGCGGGCGACCGGCACTACCTGGGCGTCCAGTGGACGCTGTGGGACGGCCAGCTGGTCCTCACCATGCTGATCACGGTGACCGTGCTGCACGAGACGCTGCGCATCGAGGTGACCGGACACGCGCTGGGACCGGTGCACTCCCTGTTCACCACCAAGCCGGCGGCCAAGGAGAAGTCGGTCCAGAAGTCGGTCAGGTTCTGGGAGACCCGGACGGTGAAGCTCCCCCTGGTCGACACGGACGAGGTGGTGCGCCTGGCGGCCCGCGCGCCGCTGACCTGGTACCCGCCCCTGCTGTACTGGCTGGGCGGCAAGCTGACCCTGCCGGAGCCGTTCGGTCTGCGGCACGCCTGGGCCGACAAGCCGTGGCGGCACCGCTTCATGGCCGACGACGCGCTGCGCGCGGCGACACCGGTGCTGCGGGTGGTGCACGCGGCGGCGATCAAGGTGCTGCGGGAGAACGGCGTGGACACCGAGAAGTTCGGTGCGAGGTCGTCGTCCCTCAGCGTCGCGGTGCAGGAGGCGGCGCCCAAGAAGGCCGACGTGTACGACGCGTGAGGGGGTGCCCCGGCCGGGGCACCCCGCCCCGTTCAGGAGGGCCAGGCCTCCGCCAGCATCTTGCGGGTGTCGGCCAGCAGCTGCGGCAGCACCTTCGTGTGGCCGACCACCGGCATGAAGTTCGTGTCGCCGCCCCAGCGCGGGACGACGTGCTGGTGCAGGTGGGCGGCGATGCCGGCGCCCGCGACCGTGCCCTGGTTCATGCCGATGTTGAACCCGTGCGCGCCGGAGGCGGTGCGCAGGGCGGTCATCGCCTGCTTGGTGAACTCGGCCAGCTCGGCCGTCTCCTCCACCGTGAGGTCCGTGTAGTCGGCGACGTGGCGGTAGGGCACCGTCATCAGGTGGCCGCCGGTGTACGGGTAGAGGTTGAGTACCGCGTACACGTGCTCGCCGCGCCGGACGACCAATCCGTCCTCGTCGGACTTGGCCGGGATCGCGCAGAAGGGACAGCCGTCGTCGGCCCCGGGGCCGGTCGGCTTGTTCTCGCCCTGGATGTAGGCCATCCGATGGGGCGTCCACAGACGCTGGAACGCGTCCTGCGTGCCCACTCCCCGCTGCTGTTCCGGCTCACTCGTCATGCGTGCAGCATATGGCGTCGTCCAGGTGGTGGGGCAAAGGCCCCCGGGGTCGCTCCCGGGGGCCCGGACCTCATCCGTGCGGTCAGACCTGCGCCCGCTCCTCGACGACCTTCACGATCTTCGCGATGGCCTCGTCGACGGGGATGCCGTTCTCCTGCGAGCCGTCGCGGTAGCGGAAGGAGACCGCACCGTTCGTCATGTCCTCGTCGCCCGCGATGACCATGAACGGCACCTTCTGCTTCTGGGCGTTCCTGATCTTCTTCTGCATCCGGTCCGAGGAGGAGTCGACCTCGACCCGCAGCCCCTGCTTGCGGGCCGCCTCCGCGAACTTCTCCAGGTGCTCGACGTGCGCGTCGCCGATCGGGATGCCGACCGCCTGCACCGGGGCGAGCCAGGCCGGGAAGGCGCCCGCGTAGTGCTCGAGCAGTACGGCGAAGAACCGCTCGATGGAGCCGAACAGCGCGCGGTGGATCATGACCGGGCGGGTCTTGGAGCCGTCCGCGGCGGTGTACTCCAGGTCGAAGCGCTCCGGCAGGTTGAAGTCGAGCTGGATCGTCGACATCTGCCAGGTGCGGCCGATGGCGTCCTTGGCCTGCACGGAGATCTTCGGCCCGTAGAAGGCGGCGCCGCCCGGGTCCGGGACCAGCGGCAGGCCCTGCTTCTCGGCGACCTGGCGCAGCGTCTCGGTGGCCTCCTCCCAGGCCTCGTCGGTGCCGACGAACTTCTCCGGGTCCTTGGTGGACAGTTCCAGGTAGAAGTCGGTCAGGCCGTAGTCGCGCAGCAGGTTCAGGACGAAGGTGAGGGTCTTGTCGAGCTCCTCGGACATCTGCTCGCGGGTGCAGTAGATGTGCGCGTCGTCCTGGGTGAAGCCGCGGGCGCGGGTCAGGCCGTGCACGACGCCCGACTTCTCGTACCGGTACACGGTCCCGAACTCGAACAGGCGCAGCGGCAGTTCGCGGT
Source organism: Streptomyces viridosporus (assembly GCF_002078235.1). Classification (GTDB taxonomy): domain Bacteria; phylum Actinomycetota; class Actinomycetes; order Streptomycetales; family Streptomycetaceae; genus Streptomyces; species Streptomyces viridosporus. The sequence goes on along the minus strand of NZ_MSGP01000166.1, from coordinate 14,857 downwards.
AGGAGCGGCCGCGCGCGTCGAAGATCAGGTTGTGCATCGGGCAGTTCATGGGCTTGAGGTAGTAGTCCACGCCCTCGTCGAGCTGCATGGGCGGGTACATGCCGTCGGCGTACCAGTCCAGGTGGCCCGAGGTCTCGAAGAGCTTCCCCTTCGTCGCGTGCGGGGTGTAGACGAACTCGTAGCCCTCCTCCTCGTGGCGGCGCCGCGAGTAGTCCTCCATGACCCGGCGGACGATGCCGCCCTTGGGGTGGAAGACGGCGAGGCCGGAGCCGATCTGCTCCGGGATGGAGAACAGGTCCAGCTCGTGGCCGAGCTTGCGGTGGTCGCGCTTCTCGGCCTCGGCGAGGAACTCCAGGTGCGCCTTCAGCTCCTCCTTGGAGGGCCAGGCGGTGCCGTAGATGCGCTGGAGCATCGGGTTCTTCTCGCTGCCGCGCCAGTAGGCGCCCGCGTTGCGCATCAGCTTGAACGCCGGGATGTTGCGGGTGGTGGGCAGGTGGGGACCGCGGCAGAGGTCCTTCCAGCACAGCTCGCCGGTCTTGGCGTCCAGGTTGTCGTAGATCGTCAGCTCGCCGGCGCCGACCTCGACGTCCGCGCCGTCGTCGTGCGACGCCGCGCCCTTCAGGCCGATCAGCTCCAGCTTGTACGGCTCGTCGGCGAGCTCCTCGCGGGCCTCGTCGTCGGTGACGACGCGGCGGGAGAAGCGCTGGCCGCGCTTCTGGATCTCCTGCATCTTCTTCTCGATGGCCTTGAGGTCATCGGGGTGGAAGGGCTTGTCCACGTCGAAGTCGTAGTAGAAGCCGTCCTTCACCGGCGGGCCGATGCCCAGCTTGGCCTCGGGGAACAGCTCCTGCACGGCCTGGGCCATGACGTGCGCGGTGGAGTGGCGCAGGATGTTCAGGCCGTCCTCGGAGGAGATCTCCACGCCCTCGACGGTCTCACCGTCCTGGAGCTCGTAGGAGAGGTCCCTGAGCTCGCCGGCCACGCGCGCGGCGATGACCGAGCGCTCGCCGGCGAAGAGCTCGGCGGCCGTGGTGCCCGTCGTCACCACGCGTTCTTCCCGCTCGGAATCGCGTTGGATGATCACACGGACGTCTGACACCGGTCTCTCCTGACTGAAGGTGGGGCTGCGGCGCCATACCGGAGCGCACGCACAGGTCCCGATCGTACCGACCCCGGCCCACCCGGCGCGAAATCATTCCCCGCAGTCCGGTCCGCAGACCTCGCCGTCCGGTCCGCAGACCTCGTCGCCGGGTCCACAGGCCTCGCCGAAGAAGGCCGCGGTCTCGGCGTTCTCCTGGATCGCCTTCATCAGCCGGTCCCGCTCGGCCTCGTCGACCTGCACCGGCGCGACCTCGCCGGCCCCGGTCACCCGGCGGAAGCCGCCCCGGCTCTCCAGGCGCCCGCGCACCCGCACCGGCAGCCCGACCAGGTGGGCGTGTCCGGCGATGCGGTAGTCCTCCTCACCGAGCGTGATCCGGACGTGACCGACCTCGGCCCCGGCGAGTACCCGCAGGCGTACGGTGCCCTCGCCGCGCGGCCCGGACCTGCGCATCCGCACCACCGTGCCGGTGATCCGCACCGGCACGGCGGGCTCCGCGCGCCGGTAGCGGACGCCGGCCTCGCGCAGGACGGGCAGGTCCCCGGGGGAGAACTCGACGGGTTCGGCACGGGCCGCGCACCCCTCGGGGACACCGGCCGCCGGGGCCCACGCCACGGAGATCCGGGCGCCCTCCGTGCCCCGGACCAGGTCGACCAGGGCCTCGGTGAGCTCCTGGCTGACGCCCGCCTCGACGGCGGTGTCGAAGGCGTCCATGCCGCCGGCGGCCCGGCGGTAGTCGACGGCCTCGCGGGTCGCGCACAGGGCCTGGTGGAGGCTCACGGCGAGGGGGCGGCCGGTGGTGACGGGGGCGAACGCGGTCAGCCGGCGCCCGTCCTGCACCGGCCCGACCAGCACGGTGTCCAGTACCGCGGTGGCCGGGCGCCGGTGCCGGGCGCCGTGGAAACCGGCCCGCGCGCGGGTGGCGAGCGCGGCGGCGAGCAGCGTCCGGCGGGCGGCGGAGCGCAGCTGCTCCCCCGAGGTCCAGGCCGTGGCGTCGCCGGGGCCGGCCGGTACGTCGCGCCACCAGCGGATCTCGTCGCTGGGCACGGCGAGGGCGAGCAGGACCTCGCGGGCGCAGGGCGCGGTGCTGCGGGACAGCGCCTGCAGGGCCTCGGCGAGCAGGTCCTCGCTGTCGGGGAAGGCGCGGCTCTCCGGCACCAGCAGGCTCGTGCCGCCGCCCGGTCCCGGCGGGGTCCAGCGGCCGTAGCGTCCGGCGGGGCCGCCGCGCCGCTGCCAGCCGTGCCGCTGCAGGAGGGCGGCGAGCACGGCCGGGTCGGTCTCGGCGGGCCCGGGAGGCCGGCCGGCGTCGGCGGGGTGCGGGCGGACGGGCCGCGGGGGTTCTCCGGTCGGGCGGTGCGTCACGGTTTTCCTCCCGTCCCGACCCGCGTCATGATCTCGCACAGCGCCCGGTCGTCGAAGATGTGTGAGGTGGGGATCCGCACGGTGGTGCGGTGCCGGCCGGTGACCGGGTGTCCGGCGAGGTTGGCCCAGTAGCAGCAGTGCCGCAGGTCGAGCCGGTCGTGACCGGCCCGCAGCCAGTCGTCCTGCGCGCGCGGGACGAGCATGACGACGAGGATCTTGTGCACCGAGACCGGGGTGCGGGCGAGCTTCGCCAGGTGCGCGTTGTCGAGCGTGAAGGAGAAGGCGCGGCCGGGCGGGCCGGGTGCGACCTGGTAGGTCGCCTTGAGCTGCACCTTGATGGTGACCTCGTCGTCGACCGTGTGCCCGGGGGCGCTGTGACTGACGTGCCAGTCGATGCCGTTGTCCGGAAAGGGCTGGGACAGCGAGCAGCCCGCGGCGGCCGCGACGGCGTGCAGGTAGCCGACCTGCAGGGTCTCCATGCAGGCGGTGGTGGCGAGAGTGCCGCGAGTGGGTGGTGTGCGCTCGGGCAGCAGCCCGCCCCGTTCGGGCTGCGCGATGGCCATGACCAACAGCCTTCCAGAACAGTCGAGCCTCGTTGCGGGTCTGTGAACTGCGAAGACCCGTACTCCTGTTGTCTCCTTCCGGCGTACGGCGCAAACAGCCCGGGTATCACCGGATCGGGCAGTGGACGGGGCGTCAACTGCCGGAGGTGGACGAGGGGTTGTTGAGTATGACGAGCTGGTACGAGGGGCCGCTGGCCGCTTTCGACACGGAGACGACGGGTGTGGACGTCGAGGCCGACCGGATCGTGTCGGCCGCTCTCGTCGTCCAGGACGCTCCGGGGACCCGGCCCCGGGTGACCAACTGGCTGGTGAACCCGGGGGTGCCGGTGCCCGCCGCGGCGACCGAGGTGCACGGGCTGACCCAGGAGCACCTGCAGCGCAACGGCCGCTGGCCGGCGCCGGTGATGTACGAGGTGGCCCAGGCGCTGGCGGAGCAGGCCCGGGTGGGCCGTCCGCTGGTGGTGATGAACGCGCCGTTCGACCTCACCCTGCTGGACCGGGAGTTGCGCCGCCACCGCGCCTCGTCGCTGAGCCGCTGGTTCGAACGGGTGCCGCTGCTGGTGCTGGATCCGCGGGTGCTCGACAAGCACCTGGACCGCTACCGCAAGGGCCGCCGCACCCTGACCGACCTGTGCGCGCACTACGGCGTCCCCCTGGAGGGGGCGCACGACGCGGCGGCGGACGCGGTGGCCGCGCTGGAGGTCACCCGGGCGGTCGGGCGGCGCTTCGCCTCGCGGCTGGAGCGGCTGTCCCCCGGTGAGCTGCACACCCTGCAGGCGGTGTGGCACGCGGCGCAGGCCAGGGGGCTGCAGGCGTGGTTCGCGAGCAGCGGCACGGAGGAGGCGGTCGACCCGGCCTGGCCGCTGCGTCCGGATCTGCCGGCGGCGGCGTGAGCCGTCGAGCCGGCGCCGACGGCGCGCAGGGGAAAGGGGTGTGGCGGCGAAGCCGCGCAGAATGGACGATGGCGGCTCGGCCTGCGTTTTCGCAGGTACGAGCCGCCATCGACATGGTGGGCGATACTGGGTTCGAACCAGTGACCTCTTCGGTGTGAACGAAGCGCTCTCCCACTGAGCTAATCGCCCGGGAACGCACTGAACAATACAGGTCCGGGCGGGCTTCCATCAAACCGCTCGCAGGTGGGCGGCCAGCCCGCGCCGCCCGGCCCGCATCATCAGCGCGTGGTTGACGCGGAAGACGGGCCGTCCGGGCACGGCGAGCCGCCGCAGCAGCGGTTTGCGGACGTCCACCTCCTGTTCGTAGTGGGTGAGGCTGCGGCCGGGCCCCAGCCGGGTGACGGTCCAGCGGGCCCAGCCGTCGATGTCCCCGGACAGGCCCGCCTCCAGGATCCCGGTCTCCTCGTCGCGCCGCCCCTCGCGCAGGGTCGCCCTCAGGTCGAAGGGCAGCAGGGAGCGGATCCGGACGATCCCGCTGGTGTCGTCGAGCCGGTTGATCTCCCGCACCTGGGGCCACCACAGGGGGTAGTCCTCGATCCGTTCCAGGGTCCGGTAGACCACCGGTGCGGGCGCGGGCAGGGTCCACAGACTGCGGAATCGGTAGTGGTTCCAGTCCATGGACGGAGTGTGCCCGCCCGCGCCCGGAACGTGCCGTCACGGCATCCGGTCCCCCAGCAGCGCCAGGTTCTCGATGGCGGCCAGACCGTAGAGCGCGGTGTCGTTGGTGGAGACCCAGGGGGCCTCACGGCCCGCCACCAGCGCCGTCGGGCCGCTCACCGCCTCCGTCCTCCAGGGCGCCGACTCCTTGTAGCCGTCGGAGTCGTAGAACTTCCGCCAGGCCCGTTCGGCGAGCTCGTCGTCGCCGGTCCGGACGGCGGCGTAGGCGTCGAGGCGGGAGTGTCCCTGGAAGAGGATCAGGTTCCCGAAGTCCGAGCCGTAGCGTGCCGCCTGTTCGGCCTTGCTCGCGTTGAAGTAGCGGCAGTAGTCGTAGTACGCCTCCTCGAACTCCGGCATGTCGACCAGGTCGATGAGTTCCGCGCACAGCTCGTTCAGGCCGAAGACGGCCGACAGGTGGGAGACCTCGACCTTCGGGGTGTCGGCGACGGCGAACCTCCCGGTGTCCAGGTCGTACAGGCCGCTGCCCTGGACGAAGCCGTTGGGCTGGGCGGCGATGGTCTCCATGGTGGACAGCACGCGGGCCCGTGCCTTCTCCCACTTGGGCCCCCTGCGCTCCCACTCGGTGAGCCAGGCCGAGACCAGGCCGCTCCAGTCGGTGCCGAAGCCGATGGACAGGGCGTTGCGGTCGGGTGTGTAGGGCTCGGTGCGGATCTTGCGCAGGGGGTCCAGGGCGAGGAAGGTCTCGTCGGAGTCGACGTTCGCGTGCATGAGGTCGCCGACGCGTTCGTCGGCGGTGAGGAAGTAGTAGTGGCGCCGGTAGGTGGTGTTGGCGATGCGCTGCTGCTTGGCGCTGTCGGCGAAGTGCTGGACGCCGTGCCGGGTGCCGAGGCCGGCCCACTTGCCCAGGTGGTAGACGTCGACCTCGCCGGTGTGGCGGGTCATCGCCTCGGCGAACCGGAAGATGTCGGCGCGTCCGCTCCTGAGGTACGCGTACCAGAGCCAGAGGTCCGGTGAGAGCTCGGAGTTGTCCCAGGCGTAGCCGCCGACGTCGTAGCGCCACTGGTGCCGGACGGTGTCGTAGGTGTGCATGATGTCGCCGTAGTCCCAGAAGCCGTACCAGCGGCGTTGTTCCACCTGGTCCTTGTAGTAGGTGAAGAGGAAGTCGAGGTGGTCCTCGATCCTCGCCCTGGCCGGGGTGGAGCGGTCCGGCTCGGAGAACAGGCCCTTGCCGAAGACGCCCGCCCCGATGAGCTGTTGCGGCGGGGCGGCGAGCTGCGGGAGGACGCGGACGGCCTCGACCTGTTCGGCGAGCTTCTCCGCGCTCGGGGTGGACGCGTTGGCCCAGAAGAGGAGTTCGGAGGTCCGTGCGATGCCGTAGGGGGTGCCGAACCCGGGCTCGTAGTCCTCGTAGGTGATGTTGAGGCCCTCGAGCTGTTCGGGGAAGGTGTCCTGGCCCAGGCCGTCGTGGTAGAAGCGCAGGTCCATGGGCTGGGCCTCGGGCGACCAGAGCCAGAGGGTGACCTCGGCGGCGTCGGTGTGGGCGTCGCGGACGTCGAGTTGGGCGGGGAACTTCTCCCAGAAGTCGCGCAGGCCGAAGGAGAGGCCGCCGCCGACCCCGCCGACGTAGCCGAAGCCGGAGGCGCGCCGGCCGCCGCCGGCACCGATCCAGCCGTAGCCCTTCCTGGTGCGCTTGCGCAGCGTGAAGCCGTCGGCGGAGAGCTGGGAGAGGGTGTAGTCGCCCCACTCGGGGATGTACGGCAGGCGGGTGGTGACCCGCTGGTCCCAGGTGGCGGGGTCGGGCAGCTTCCTCCCCTCGAACTGGGCCTCCTGCACGGCGGCTCCCGGGTCGCGGCGCAGTCCGGTGATGCCCTTGACCGCCTCGCGCAGCATCCCGGTGCCCTCGCCGCCGATGCGGATGTGCCGGTCGTAGGACGCGTCGCGCATCGGCACGGTGAAGCGGACGCCGAGGCCGCGGACGAAGTCGCCGCTCGCCTTCCCGGGTTCCTGCTTCCCGTCGTAGGTGATGGTGTGCACCATGCGGAAGGAGTCGGCGCCCGCGTAGAAGTAGAGGCGGAGGGAGAAGGGGAGCAGGCCGTGGCCGCCCTTGCGGTGCCTGCCGTCGATGCGGACGACCGCGCGGACCGGGCCCTCCTGCTCGACGGTGACCTTCGAGACGGTCCCGTCGAACCGCTCGGTCCTGACCGTGGTCCGGTCGCCGTCCTCGTACTCGGGCTGGCGCAGCAGGACGAGCCGGCCGTCGCGGGCGATCTCCGTCGAGCCGCGGGTGACCGACGTGACGAGGGTGGTGCCGGACGTGGCGATCCTCGCGGTGATGACTCCGGTCGATATGTCGATGGTGCCGCCGCGCCGGCCGACGGTGACCCGCTTCTCGGGCGCGGCGGGCGTCCCCGCGGTCAGGGTCAGTTTCCCGGAGCCCGAACTCACCGCGTGCGCGGTCCACTTGAGGGATCCGTCCGGCCAGTGGGCGATCGGCCAGGACTGGACGGGGACGGGCTTTCCGTCGGCGTCGGTCAGCGCGAAGGTCTGGTCCGCCCGGTACGCGCCCTTGGGCCAGGGCACGCCGACGGTGGAGCCGGGCGCCGCGCCCAGGCCGCCGTCCTCCAGCCAGTCCAGGGTCACCGGGTCCGCGTCGGCGGCTTCGGCCCGGGGCGCGGCGGCGGCGTTCTGCGCTCCCGGCGTCCAGAGGGACTGGGCGGCGGCTCCGGCGGCGGCCGCCTTGAGCAGGGATCTGCGGGGAAGGGGGGACATGGCCTTTCCTTTCCGTGCGGAATGCAAGGGGATGTCAAGGGCATGACAGGCAGGGGCGCGGCGCCGGGGCGCCGGCCTCGACGTGCTCGGGCACCGCCGGTCAGCGGTGCCGGTGGCGCTCCTCCACGGCGACGGCCGCCGCGACGACGGCCCCCAGGACGGGAACCGCCAGCGGTGCGCTGAACCAGGCGGAGCAGACCACCACGGCCAGCCCGCCGACGATCAGGAAGGACCCCGCGGGGTCGAGGACGGTACGGCGGCCGGCCTGCGCGAGCAGCGACCGCCAGGAGGCTCCGGGCCGCCAGAGCGCCGCCGCGCGCAGCAGCGCGACCACCGCCGCGATGAGGGCGGACACACCGACGGCGCCCACGAACGGCCCGCCCGGCAGGCCGGCCCGCACGACCTGCACGTCGAACCACACGGCGGCGGCGGTCGTCCAGCCGGCGAGCCCGACGACCCAGCCGCCGCGCGCCGCCGACCGGAAGTCGGCCACGAACTCCCGCCATCCGCCCTGCTCGTGGGCGAGGTGCCGCCCGAGGTGCCGTGCGCCGGCCGCGAGCGCGGCGGGGCAGGTGACCAGCGGCAGGGAGGCCGCCGTGACCCATACGCCGGTCAGCAGGGACTCGGCGAAGAGGGCGAACCTCTCCCAGGCCCTCGATCCGGTGCGTGCCGGGGGCATCGTCGGCTCACCTCAGCCCTTCAGTCCGGACGTGGCCATGCCGTCGATCAGGTAGCGCTGGAAGGCGAGGAAGAACGCGAGGACCGGCAGCAGGGCCACGAGCGACATGGCGATCATGCCGCCGTAGTTCGCCAGCCCTTCCTGGTCGACGAACATCTTCAGCCCGAGGGAGACCGTGTACTTGTCGGGCTCGTTGAGGTAGATCAGCGGGCCCATGAAGTCGTTCCAGGCGTTGATGAACGTGAAGATGGCACTGGTGATCAGCGCCGGACGGCACAGCGGGAGGACGATCGACCAGTAGATGCGGACGTGCCCGCAGCCGTCGAGGCGGGCGGCCTCGTCGAGTTCCCTGGGCAGGTTGCGCATGAACTGCACCATCAGGAAGACGAAGAACGCCTCCGTGGCCAGGTACTTCCCCAGCAGGAGCGGGGTGTACGTGTTGATCATGTCCATGTTGCGGAAGAGCACGTACTGCGGGATCAACAGCACGTGGTACGGCAACAGCAGCGTGCCGATCATCAGCGTGAACAGCAGGTTGCGGCCCGCGAACCTGATCTTCGCGAAGGCGTACGCGGTGAGCGAGCAGGACACCAGGATCCCGATCACCGAACCGATCGCCAGGAAGAGCGAGTTGGTGAAGAAGGTGGAGACGGGGATGTCCGCGATGCCGTCGGCGAGGCTCGTGTAGTTGGTGACGACCGGATCGCCCGGGAAGAGGTCCAGGCTGCCGACGATGTCCTCGCTCCGCTTGAAGGAGCCGCCGACGACCCAGATCACCGGGTAGAGGATCACCGCGAGGACGGCCAGCGCCCCGAGGTGCCAGGCGAGCGAGCCCGGCAGTCCGCGCCGGAGGGCGGCCGCCCCGGTGGACGGTTCCGGTGCGGCGCCGGTGGCCGGCGGGGGCGCCTCCCGACCGGGCGGAGTCGCGAGATCGGGGGAGCTCATCGGCCGTCCTCCTCGTAGTGCACCCAGCGCTTCTGGGACCAGAACAGCACCGCCGTGACCAGGGCGACCGCGACCAGCAGCATCCATGCCATGGCGGAGGCCAGGCCCATCCGGCTGTTCTCGAAGCCCTGAACGTAGAGGTAACAGGTGTAGACCATGGTTCCGTCCGCCGGACCGCAGGCGTTGCCTCCGGCGCCGCCGCCGACGATGTACGCCGAGCTGAAGATCTGGAACGAGTGGATCGTCTCCAGCAGGACGTTGAAGAACAGCACCGGGGAGATCATCGGCAGGGTGATGTTCCAGAACTGCCGTACCCTGCCCGCCCCGTCGACGTCGGCCGCCTCGTACAGCTCGCGCGGGACCTGCTTGAGGCCGGCCAGGAAGATGACCATCGGGGCGCCGAACTGCCAGACGGTGAGCGCCACCAGGCTGTAGATGATCAGGTCCGGGTCTCCGGTCCAGCCGCCGGCGCCGATGCCGAAGAGCTGCTGCGTACGGTCGACGATCGCGTCGTCCGAGAAGATCGCCTTCCACACGATGGCCACGGACACGCTCGCCCCGATCAGCGACGGCGCGTAGAACGCGGCCCGGTAGAAGGCCTGTCCGCGCCGCTTCTGGGCCAGCAGCAGGGCCACACCGAGGGCGGCGATCAGCTTGATCGGCGTACCGACGACGACGTACCAGAGCGTGATCCGCACCGAGTGGCGCCAGCGCGGGTCGGCGAACATCTCGGAGAAGTTGTCCAGGCCGATCCAGCGGGGGGCGTCGAACAGGTTGTAGTCGGTGAACGCGAAGTAGAGCGAGGCGACCATCGGTCCCGCGGTCAGCAGCAGGAAACCGGCGATCCAGGGGGACATGAAGAGGTAGCCGGCCAGGTTCTCCCGGCGTCCCCGCCGCTCGGGCGCGGCGGGGCGCGGGGACTTCACCGGACCGTGCCGCGGCTCGGAGTCCTTCGTCAGGCCCCCCGTCGCAGGGGCGTGTGTCACGGCGCTTCCCATCAGCCGGCGAGAGCCGTCTTCGACTCGGTGAAGAACTGCCGGACGGCGTCGTCCACGGAGCGCTTGCCGAGGGCCATCTCCTCGGCGATGCGCAGGAAGGCGGCCTCACAGATGTCGGCGCCGTTCGGGTGCGGGGTGATGGGCTCCAGGACGCCCGCCGTCACGAGCGACTCCTCGTAGGCGGCGATCGCCTTGTCGACCGGGTCGGTCGGGGTGTACGCCTCGTACTGGGCCTGGGTCGTGGGCACCCCGCGGTCGTAGCCCATGATCCTGGCGACCTCGGGGTCGTGGACCATGAAGTCGATGAACCGGGCGACCTCCTCGGGGTGCCGGGTGCGCTTCGAGGCGCTCAGCATCAGGGAGCCGAGGTACTGGCCGGTCCTCTTGCCGTCCGTGGTGGGGAGGGGCGCGAGACCGTACTCGCTCTTGCCCTCGGAGGTGTAGCGGACGGTGAAGTTGTCCCAGGTGAACTCGCTGCCGGCGAGCTCCGCGGAGAGCGCCGACTTGGGCTTGATCTGGGCGACCTTCTTCGGGTCCGCGAAGAGACCGGACTTCACCCCCTTCTCCGCCCTGGTCCACCACCGGGTCAGGTCCGCCTCGGTGAAGCCGAGACCGTCCTCGGTGAAGAACGCCTTGCCGTTCTGACGCAGGTACAGGTCGTAGAGGTACATGACGCCGTACATGCCGCTGTCGCCCGCCCGGCCCGTCCTGTCCCGGACCCTGGCCATCGCCTCGTCGAAGTCGTCCCACGTCCAGCCCTGTTCGGGCTTGACGCCGGCCCGGGTGTAGACGGGCTCGTCGATGACGAGGGCCATCGAGTTGGAACCGACGGGCACGCCGAGGAGCTTGCCGTCGACCTCACCGAACTTCTCCAGGCCCGCCCGGAAGCCGCCCATGCGGAGATTGCCGGCCTTCACCTGCTCACCGAGATCGAGCAGTACGTTCTTCGCGTCGTATTTGCGGAGGAATCCGATGGCATTCTGGAAGACGTCCGGTGGGTTTCCCCCGGATGCCTGGGTGTTGAACTTCTTCCAGAAGTCGGTGTATGGCTGGAAGTCGGTCTTCACCTTGATCTTCGGATGCTTCTTCTCGAAGAGATCGATGGTCTTGTTGATGCGCTCGGCCCGGTCCTCGGCACCCCACCAGGAGTAACGGATCGTCACCGTTCCGTCTCCCGAGCCGCTGCCGCCGCCGCACGCGGTGGCCGTCGCGCCCAGCCCCGCGACGGCCAGCGAGGCCCCCGCCGCTTTGAGGATCGTCCGCCTCCCGGTCCGCCCCTCCGCCTTCCCGCCCTGCTGCATACGAGCCTCCCCGCGACGTCGCGTCCGCCTCATGAATCGTTTCAAGTAAGCGCTTGCTGGCACAAGTTACGGAGGGCCTACGGGCACGTCAATGATTCGGACAGGAATTGCCGACCGCCCGGACCGCACCAGGGCGGCGCCCCGCTCGGGCGCGCACGCGCGTACCGGAGGAAACGCGCAGGTCGGTGCCGCGCGGCCGACCGACCGAACGCCGGCGGGACGGCCGGAGTGGACGGCGCGGAAGGTCACGGTTGGATGAAGGCGGGTGGAAGCGGAACGGCCCGGCCGCCGCACCGGCCGCGGACGGGACCGGTGCGCGTGCGCACGGACGGCGACACACGGGCACCACACACCACGGCGGCCCGGCTCACGAGGTGTGAGCCGGGCCGCCGTGTGGTCCGGTGGGCGATACTGGGTTCGAACCAGTGACCTCTTCGGTGTGAACGAAGCGCTCTCCCACTGAGCTAATCGCCCGGGCGCAGGAAGAACATTACCCCATGTCAGGCAGTGCCCGTGACCAGCGGGAGCGGGACCACCGCACCCCGCCGGAGCTCACTGGTCCTTGATCTTCCAGGGCATCTGGAGGCCGAACTTCCACAGGTACACCCCGGCCACCGCGGCCGCGATCACCACGCCGATCGAGGTCAGGATGAGGTTCCGGCGACGCACCCTGGGGTCGAGGGCGCGCTGCGCCGCTTCGGTGACCTTGCGCTTGGTCCACCGCAGCACCAGCTGGGCCCAGACGAACTCGGTCGCCCAGATCGCCATGCCGCCGAAGATCACCACCCAGCCCGGCCCGGGCAGCACCAGCATCGCGGCGCCGGCCGCCACGACCGCGAGGCCGACGACGAAGACACCGACCTGCCAGCTCAGGTGCAGGACACGGCGCGCTTTGATGAATTCCGGTGCCCGCGAGCCGAGTCCTCGCGCCTCGTCCCGGTCGTCCTGGCTTTCGTCCAACGTCGCCCCGTGAGCCCCCATGACAGCCTCGCCAGGCTTGTTACTCCCCGTGTTCATGCAGCCAAACCCTACCTGAGCGAATCACATCACCGGAATGGGCGCACTCCGCGAACGATCTCTCGGCCGGAAGAGTTACGTAATCCCACGCAAACCACGCAGAGGGGTTTACAACGGCACCGTAGGTGGCATGTCGATTTCGCCGACGTGCGAATCCCCGAGCGCACACTGAGCGAAAGGCCCTGGCGCTTATGAACACCACGGTCAGCTGCGAGCTGCACCTGCGCCTCGTTGTGTCGAGCGAGTCCTCCCTGCCTGTCCCCGCAGGCCTGCGGTACGACACGGCCGACCCCTACGCCGTGCACGCCACCTTCCACACCGGAGCCGAGGAGACCGTCGAGTGGGTGTTCGCCCGCGACCTCCTCGCCGAGGGGCTTCACCGCCCCACGGGCACGGGCGACGTCCGTGTCTGGCCGTCGCGCAGTCACGGTCAGGGTGTCGTCTGCATCGCCCTGAGCTCACCGGAGGGAGAGGCCCTGCTCGAGGCCCCGGCACGCGCTCTGGAGTCCTTCCTGAAGCGCACCGACGCCGCCGTGCCCCCCGGCACGGAGCACCGGCACTTCGACCTCGATCAGGAGCTCTCGCACATCCTGGCGGAAAGCTAGGCGACCCCACCAAGCCGCCCGGCGCCGTCGACTCGGGGAGACGGCTCGGGCCCGAACAGCCGCATCACGGACAACCGCATACGGCATACACCGGCGCCGACGCCGCGGGCACCTCCGCGGCGTCGGCGCCGGTGCGCTGCGCACCCTCCACGACCGGCCGCCTGCGTCGGGTGACCGTCGCGGGAAGACCGGGAGGCGCTCCGGTGTCGTCATTCGAAGCCATGTGCGGAGCGGGGGCGGTGCGGTGCCCGCCGGAGCCACTACCATCGGCCAGCATCGACGGGCGCCCGCCCGACCCCCAGGCCAGGGAGCGAATCGTGCTGATCACCCACGACACCCGGTGCGCGCTGGACACCGTGGTGGATCTGGTGAACACCGCGCCGGAGGACGACTCGGCGCCGGACGGACTGCCGGACGTCGCGGCTCTCGAGGTTTTCGTGCAGAAGCACGAGGTCAGCGAGGTCGGCGTCCTCACGGAGTTCGATCTGGCCGCGGTGCGCAAGATCCGCGGACGGTTCGCGGCGGTGTTCGCCGCTCCCGACGCCCGCAGCGCCGCCGGACTGATCAACGAGCTGATCGCGGCCGCGGGCACCACCCCCCGGCTCACCGACCACGACGGCTACGACTGGCACGTGCATTACTTCGCGCCCGGCGCCTCCATCGCCGACCATCTGGCCGCCGACTGCGGGATGGCGCTGGCGTTCTTCGTGGTCGCGGGCGAGCAGGAGCGCCTGCGGCGCTGTGAGGCCCCGGACTGCCGGCATGCCTTCGTCGACCTCTCCCGCAACCGCTCGCGCCGCTACTGCGACAGTCGCACCTGCGGCAACCGCCTGCACGTCGCCGCGTACCGGGCGCGGCGCAAGGAGGCGGCGGGCTGACCCTCCGGGCGGCGGCCCGGCGGGGGCCGCGAACGAGGGCCACCGAGGCCGGCGGGGGAACCACCTCGCGCTGTTTCTCGATGCCGTGCCGACGCGGTCCCGACGGGTGACGCCGGGTACCGCGGGTACGGCTCACAGCCACAGCAGGTCGTGCAGGGCGGCCGTGAGCAGGAGACACCCGATCACCGCAAGGAAGATCATCAGCGGTGGCTGGGATAGGGCGAAGAGGCATCCGCGCGGCTCGTCCTGCGGCGGCGCGGCCTCGCTCTGTGTCGTGTCCAGCATCTCGCCGCGATGATGACGCATCGGGAGCGCCGGACGCGATCAACACTCAGGCGGTGAACGCGAGCCCGCCGATTCCGTGATCTACGGTTCGAGTTGTGATCATTTCCGGACGTCGCGGGATCTCCTCTGACGTTTCGCTCCGTCCGCGCCCGTCACCTGCGGTGCGGCGCACCGTCATATGCCGTGCTTCTTGAGAATGGCCTCGATGTCGCTGAAGTCGTCGTCGTCCCGGGGCGTGGACGCCGGCCGGGTCGCGGGGCGGGAGCCCTGCCCCAGGGAAGGCGCGGAGGCCGCCGGAGCCACCGCATCCGGTCGGGTCGCCTCCGCCCGGGCCGCCCTGCGCTCCTTGCGCGTGCCGCCGCGACGGCGCTCCACGGAGCGGGTGACGACGAACAGCACCCAGGACAGGCCCAGCACCCCGAACCCCGCCCAGGCGGTCGGGCTGAACGCGGTGCCGGCCAGCCACTCGACGACACCGGTCATGACCAGGCCGACGGGGATCAGCGAGTAGGCGGCGATACGGACCGCGGCGAGGAAGCGCTTGCGGTAGGCCGTGACCACCGCGATGCCCAGGCCGGCCGCGGACACGGCGGAGCAGACGGTCTCGGCAATCATCCGGTCCTCCAGGCGGTTGTTCGCACGCTGTGGGCACTTCGTCCCTTCCATCCTGCACCTGACGGGCCCGGTCGGGCCATGTTCCGGCCCGAGATCAGGGACATCTCCGGGTCGGCTTCCTCCGCAGGTGCCGGTGGGGGCGTACGCCCCGGACCCCGGCCGGTCCGGAC
>NZ_MSGP01000165.1 GCF_002078235.1 Streptomyces viridosporus | reverse complement strand
CCGGGCCCGGCACCCCGTGCCCGGAGCCTCACGGCACCCGGCACCCCGTGTCCCGGCCGTGTCCGGTCCGCCGACGGAGATCCGCTCGGTCCTCCGCGGCTTCGTCACACCGCCTTCGGCACCCGCATCCACGAACACGGCACGCAGGACTTCGACACGTGATCGCCGAGTCCCTCACCGAACTCGGCCTGCCCGGCGACCTGGCCGCCGCCGCGCACGACCCGGCGTACGACGAGGCGGTGCGCCGCAGCCACGAGGCGGGTGCCGAACCGGACTCGGGGACCTACGTGGGGACGCCCACCCTTCACGTCGACGGAGCGGTGTGGTTCGGCCCCGTGCTGCGGGCCGTCCCGCGGGGGAGGCGGGCGGCGGAACTCTTCGACGGCTTCCGGGTCCTGGCCGCCGACCCCGACTTCTTCGAGCTGAAGCGGACCCGGACGGGCGGCCTGTCCTTCGGCTGAGGCCGGGCGTCCGGGAGGCGCGCCGTCAGGCCCCGACCGCCGCGAGCGCCGGCAGCCGCGCCTCGTCGTACCGTTCCAGCAGCAGCCGCGCCACCTCCGGTGCCGGGCCCAGGACGTCCGCCAGGACGTTCGCCTCCGTCGCGCCCCGGGCGATGCGGTCCGGCAGGAAGCCGGGAGCCAGGACGTACGGGGCGACGGCGACGCGCGCGCAGCCGAGGGCGTGCAGTTCGCGCACCGCCTGCTCGGTGCGGGGGAGGGAGGCGGAGGCGAACGCAGGCCGCACGGCGCACCAGCCGGTGTGCCGCCACTCCCGCGCGATACTTGCGATCACTGCGATCGCCTCCGGGTCGGTGGACCCCGCCGAGGCCAGCACGACCCCGGTCGAGGACTTGTCGGCGGGCGTCAGGCCCGCCTCGTACAGCCGGCGCTCCAGTGCCGCGAGGAGCAGCGGGGACGGGCCCAGCACCTCGGCCTGCCGGACGCGCAGCCGCGGCGGCGCCTGGGCCAGCACCGCAGGGATGTCCGCCTTGGCGTGGAAGGCGCGGGTCAGCAGCAGGGGGAGGGCGATCACGTCGCGGACGCCCTCCGCCGCCAGGGACTCCAGCACCCCCGGCACCGAGGGCACGTTGAAGTCCAGGAAGCCGGTCTCCACGCGCAGCCCCGGCCGCAGCGACCGCACCCGCCGCACCAGGGCGTGCACGGTCGCGGCGTGCCGCGGGTCGCGGCTGCCGTGGGCGACCACCACAAGGACGGGGCGGACGGGGTGGACGGGGCGGACCGGACGGTGCATGGTGTGCCTCAGCCCTTCACCAGCAGACCGCGGCTGCGCAGCACCCACCGCTCCAGCGGACTGAAGATCAGCAGGTCGATGGCGATGCCGACGGTCAGGATCAGCAGGATGGCCTCGAAGACCATGGCCATGTCGCTGGCGTTGCGGCCGTTCTCCAGCAACTGGCCCAGGCCCACGCCGAGGTCGGGGAAGGACGCGATGATCTCCGCGGCCATCAGCGAGCGCCAGGAGAACGCCCAGCCCTGCTTCAGGCCCGCCACATAGCCGGGCAGCGCGGCCGGCAGAACGATGTGCCAGGTGCCCTTCAGCCCCGTCGCGCCGAGCGTGCGGCCGGCCCGCAGGAACAGCGGGGGCACCTGGTCGACGCCGGAGACCAGGCCGTTGGCGATCGAGGGGACCGCGCCGAGCAGGATCACCGCGTACATCATCTGGTTGTTCAGGCCCAGCCAGATCACGGCCGGCGGCACCCACGCCACCGACGGCAGGGACTGCAGACCGGACAGGATCGGGCCGATCGCCGCGCGCACGAACTTCACCCGCGCCACCAGCAGCCCCAGCGGGGTGCCGATCAGCAACGCGAAGAAGAAGCCGAGCAGACCGCGCGAGACGCTGGTCCAGATGTAGCCGAGCAGCTCGCCCTGGAGCCACGCCTGACGGACGACGTCCCACACCGCCCCCGGCGAGGGCAGCTTGGTCGGATCGTCGACGATCCGGAAGGAGACCAGCGCCTGCCACACCCCCAGCACCAGGGCGACGGCGACGACCGGCGGGAGGACCTTCTCCACGAGGGTCTGCCGCAGGGGCCTGCGGCCGGTCTGCACCGTCTCCAGGGCGTCGAGTCCCGCCTCCAGACCGGCGAGGTCGCTGCCGTCCTTCGCGGTCGTGTCAGTGCTGGCCATGGCGGCGGATCTCTCCTCGGAGCTGTTCGGTGATCTCGACGGACAACTCCGCCACGGCGGTGTCCTCGATGCGGCGCGGGTGCGGGATGTCGACCGTCCACTGGCGGGCGACGCGTCCCGGGCGGGAGGACAGCAGCACCACCCGCTGGGCGAGCCGGACCGCCTCGCGCACGTTGTGCGTGACGAACAGGACGGAGAGCTGTGTCTCGCGCCAGATCCGGGTCAGTTCGTCGTGCAGCACGTCCCGCGTGATGGCGTCCAGCGCCGCGAACGGCTCGTCCATCAGCAGCAGCTTGCTCTCCTGGGCGAGCGCCCGGGCCATGGCCACGCGCTGGCGCATGCCGCCGGACAGCTCGTGCACCCGCTTGCCGTACGCGCCCTTCAGCCGGACGAGCTCGAGCAGCTCCTCGGCCCGTCCGCGGCGCTCGCCCTTGGCGACGCCCCTGAGCTTCAGGGCGAGTTCGATGTTCTTGCCCGCGGTCAGCCACGGGAACAGCGCGTGCTCCTGGAACATCAGCGCCGGGCGGCCGTCCGTGGTGATGGTGCCGCCGCTGGGCCGGTCCAGCCCCGCGACCAGGTTCAGCAGCGTGGACTTGCCGCAGCCCGAGGCACCCAGGAGGGTGACGAACTCGCCGGGTGCGACGTCGAGGCTGATGTCGTCCAGCACGAGCTGCTGCCCGGCGGGACCCGGGTACCACTTCGAGACGTGCTCGATCCGGGCGGCGTGCGTGGCCGCCTCGGTGCCGTCGGCGGCCTTGGCGAGGGTCGTGGCCATGGTCGTCACCTCCTGGGGAGTCTTCGGTGTTCGCGGTCACTCGGCGCCGAGGCCGGCGTCGTCGACGGCGGGCGCGCCCTGGGCCTCGAGGACCTTGTTGAGCGGCGTGAGGTCGTAGATGCCGGCCAGGTCGGGCCGGTCCAGCAGGCCCGCCCGCACGGCGTGCTCCGCCTGGGCGTCGAGGGTGGCGGCCAGCGGGTCGTCGGTGAACCGGATCGACTTCCACGCCGGGTCCAGCACCTCGGCGGGCAGTGCCTTGCCGGAGTCCGCCTCCAACTGCTCGTTGGCGACGGTCTTCGCCTCGTCCGGGTGGGCGTTGATCCACGCGTTGGTCTCGACGGACGCCCGCAGCACCGCCTCGACCACCTTCGGGTGCTTCTCCAGGAACTCCTGCCGCACGACGATGTTCGTGATCACGAACTCCTCGTCCGGCCACAGGGAGGTCTCGTCCAGCAGCACCCGGCCGCCCTGGGCGACCAGCATCGACGCGGTCGGCTCCGGCACCCAGGCGCCGTCGATCGCACCGGACCGGAAGGCGCCCGGGGTGACCTTGTTGTCGCTGCGGACGACGGTCACCTCGCCCTTGCCGCTCTGCGCGTCGATCTTCCAGCCCTGCTCGGCGGCCCAGTTGAGGAACGCGACGTCCTGGGTGTTGCCGAGCTGCGGGGTCGCGATCCGCTTGCCCTCGATGTCGGCCGGGGACGTCACCCGGTCCGGGTTCACCACCAGCTTCACGCCGCCGGAGGCCGAGCCCCCGATGATCCGCAGGTTCTCGCCGTTCGCCTTGGTGTAGCCGTTGATCGCCGGGGAGGGACCGATCCAGCCGATGTCGAGGGACCCGGAGTTGAGCGCCTCGATCTCGGACGGCCCGGCGTTGAAGACCGCGTACCGCGCCTCCGTGGCGCCGAGCTCCCGCTGGAAGAACCCCTTCCTGTTGCCCACCAGCGCGGTCCCGTGGGTCAGGTTCCCGAAGTAACCGATCCTGACGCTGTCCAGGCCGTCGATCTTCTTCGCCCCGGCGGCGACCCGGACGGTGCCGTCGTCCTTGGCCTGGGACCCGTAGCCGCAGGCGGCCAGGGTCAGCAGGGGCAGGGCGAGCAACACCGCGAGGGCGCGGCGCAGGGCGGGTGTGGCAGGCACGGGAGGTGTTCCTCTCGGAGGACCCGGCGGTCGCGGGCTCTTACACCGCGGCCGGGAGGTCGGCAGGTCGTCGCCGGTGGCGGGGGAGGGCGGGGGCGTGCGGGCAGCGTGCGTGCGTCACCGCGCACATCGGGCCACCCCGCCCAGTCCGCTTCCCCGGAGACCTCTGCCGGACTCCGCCCGGAGGGTCCCCCGGCCGACGCGCCCGCGCTCCTCGGCGAACGCGACGTGGGGACCGGCGGGGCTCATGCTCAGAAGTCCCATCCGTCGTCCTCGGCCGCGTTCCTGACCGGCTCCGGGGCGGCGAAGGACTCGCCGACCATGCCCGCGGTGAGCGTGGTGCCGTCGCCGGGGTCGATGAGGATGAACGAGCCGGTGCGCCGGGAGTCCGCGTAGGAGTCGGCCGGCAGCGGCTCGGCGGTACGGATCTTCACCCGGCCGATGTCGTTGGCGGCGAGGGTGCCGGGGTGCGGGTGCAGGGACAGGTCGTCGAGCGTCAGCCGGGACGGGATGTCCTTGACGATCGCCTTGACCGTGCGGGTGCCGTGCTTGAGCAGCACCCGGTGGCCGACGGTCAGCGGCTGGTCGGCGACGTGGCACACGGTCGCCTCGACGTCCTGCGTGGTGGCCGGGGCGTCCTCGCTCGGGACGATCAGGTCGCCGCGGGAGATGTCGATGTCGTCGGCCAGCAGCAGCGTCACCGACTGCGGGGTCCAGGCGACGTCGACGGGCCGGCCCAGCAGGTCGATCCCGGTGATCGTCGTCGTCCGGCCGGACGGCAGCACGCTCACCCGGTCGCCCACGCGGAACGTGCCGGCGGCGATCTGGCCGGCGTAACCCCGGTAGTCCGGGTGCTCGGCGCTCTGCGGCCGGATCACGTACTGCACGGGCAGCCGGGCGTGGCACTGCGTCAGGTCGTGGCTGACCGGGACGGTCTCCAGGTGCTCCAGCACGGTCGGGCCGCCGTACCAGTCCATGTGCGCGGACGGTTCCACGACGTTGTCGCCGACCAGCGCCGAGATCGGGATCGCGGTGACCTCGGGGACGCCCAGTTCGGTGGCGTACGCCGTGAACTCCTCGGCGATGGCGGCGAAGACGGACTCCTCGTACCCGACCAGGTCCATCTTGTTGACGGCGAGGACGACGTGCGGGACGCGCAGCAGGGCGGCGATGGCGGCGTGCCGCCGGGTCTGCTCGACGACGCCGTTGCGGGCGTCGACGAGGATCACGGTCAGCTCGGCCGTCGAGGCACCGGTGACCATGTTCCGCGTGTACTGCACGTGGCCCGGGGTGTCGGCGAGGATGAACCGGCGCCGCGGCGTGGCGAAGTAGCGGTAGGCCACGTCGATGGTGATGCCCTGCTCCCGCTCGGCCCGCAGGCCGTCCGTCAGGAGCGCGAGGTCGGGGGCCTCCTGGCCCCGGTTCGCCGACGCCCGCTCCACGGCCTCCAGTTGGTCGGCGAGGACCGACTTGGAGTCGTGCAGCAGCCGGCCCACCAGGGTGGACTTGCCGTCGTCGACGGAACCGGCGGTGGCGAACCGCAGCAGGGTGGTGGCCGAGAGCTCCTCGGTCGTGGTCGTGCTCATGCTTAGAAGTACCCCTCGCGCTTGCGGTCTTCCATCGCGGCCTCGGAGAGCTTGTCGTCGGCGCGGGTGGCGCCGCGCTCGGTGAGCCGGGAGGCGGCGATCTCGGTGATCACCTTCTCGATGGTGTCGGCGTCGGAGTCGACCGCGCCGGTGCAGGACATGTCGCCCACGGTCCGGTAGCGGACGAGCCGCTTCTCGACCCGCTCGCCCTCCTTCGGGCCGCCCCACTCGCCGGCGGTCAGCCACATGCCGCTGCGCCGGAACACCTCGCGCTGGTGCGCGTAGTAGATCTCGGGCAGCTCGATGCCCTCCCGGGCGATGTACTGCCACACGTCCAGCTCGGTCCAGTTGGACAGCGGGAACACGCGGACGTGCTCACCGGGGGCGTGCCGGCCGTTGTAGAGGTTCCACAACTCCGGGCGCTGGCGGCGCGGGTCCCACTGGGAGAACTCGTCGCGCAGCGAGAACACCCGCTCCTTCGCCCGCGCCTTCTCCTCGTCCCGCCGCCCGCCGCCGAAGACGGCGTCGAACCTCTCGCTCTGGATCTTCTCGGTGAGCGGCAGGGTCTGCAGCGGGTTGCGGGTGCCGTCCGGGCGCTCCTTGAGCACCCCGCGGTCGATGTAGTCCTGCACGGACGCGACGTGCAGGCGCAGCCCGTGCCGGGCGACGGTGCGGTCCCGGTAGTCGAGGACCTCGGGGAAGTTGTGCCCGGTGTCCACGTGCAGCAGCGCGAACGGCACCGGCGCCGGCGTGAACGCCTTCAGCGCCAGGTGCAGCATGACGATGGAGTCCTTGCCGCCGGAGAACAGGATCACCGGGTTCTCGAACTCGCCCGCCACCTCGCGGAAGATGTGCACCGCCTCGGACTCGAGGGCGTCCAGGTGGGAGAGGGCGTACGGGCTGTCCGTGCCCTCCCGCAGCGCGGCCACGGTGGTCATGCCAGTCCCCTTTCGCTGAGCAGGGCGTACACCGACGCCGCGGACTCCTGCACGGTCTGGTTCTGCGACTCGATCCGCAGATCGGGCGCCGCGGGCTCCTCGTAGGGGTCGTCCACCCCGGTGAGCCCGGTGAGTTCGCCCGCCGCCTGCTTGGCGTACAGGCCCTTGACGTCCCGCACGGAGCACACCTCGACCGGCGTCGCCACGTGCACCTCGACGTACGGCGTGCCGTTCGCCTCGTGCCGCTTGCGCACCGCGTCCCGGCTGTCGGCGTACGGCGCGATCACCGGGACGAGCGCGGTGACGCCGTTGCGGGCGAGCAGTTCGGCGACGAAGCCGATCCGCTGCACGTTGGTGTGCCGGTCCTCGCGGCCGAAGCCGAGGCCCGCGGAGAGGAACTCGCGGATCTCGTCGCCGTCGAGCACCTCGACGCGCCGGCCCTGCTCGCGCAGCCGGCCGGCCAGCTCGTACGCGATGGTGGTCTTGCCGGCGCTCGGCAGACCCGTGAGCCATACGGTGGCTCCGGTCGTCACGTGGTTCTCCTGGGTCCGGGGGTGATGGCGATGGGCCGTCATCCGTGCAGCCCGCACTCGGTCTTGCCGCGGCCGGCCCAGCGCCCGGCCCGGGCGTCCTCGCCCTCCAGCACCCGGCGGGTGCAGGGGGCACAGCCGACGGAGGCGTAGCCGTCCGCCAGCAGGGGGTTGGTGAGCACGCCGTGCTCGGCGACGTAGGCGTCCACGTCGTCCTGGGTCCAGCGGGCGATGGGGGAGATCTTCACCTTCCGCCGCTTCTCGTCCCAGCCGACGACCGGGGTGTTCGCCCGGGTCGGGGACTCGTCGCGGCGCAGGCCGGTCGCCCAGGCCGCGTAGCCCGCCAGACCTTCCTCCAGCGGCCGCACCTTGCGCAGCTCGCAGCACAGGTCGGGGTCGCGGTCGTGCAGCTTCGGGCCGTGCTCGGCGTCCTGCTCGGCGACGGTCCGGCGCGGGGTCAGCGTGATGACGTTGACGTCCATCACGGCCTCCACCGCGTCCCGGGTGCCGAGGGTCTCCGGGAAGTGGTAGCCGGTGTCGAGGAACACCACGTCGACGCCGGGCAGGGCGCGCGAGGCGAGGTGGGCGACCACCGCGTCCTCCATGGAGGAGGTCACGCAGAAGCGCTTGCCGAAGGTCCGGGCGGCCCACTGGAGGATCTCCAGCGCGGAGGCGTCCTCCAGGTCACGGCCCGCCCGCTCGGCCAGCTCTTTCCACTCTTCCTCGGTCGCTTCTTCCTGAAGGGCGGTCATATCCGGTCACCTTCCGTGTCGGGTCGCCGCAGCCCGCGGGCGAGCAGCCCGCGGAACTTCAGCTGAAAGACTCGGTTGCACGCCCCGCACTCCCAGACGCCGTGGCCGTCCTCGCCCGGACGCAGGTCCTCGTCGCCGCAGTAGGGGCAGTGGAAGGGCGCCGCGCGCTCGCTCACGACAGGGCCTCCTCGGAGGCGCGCGTGACCCAGGCGGCGAACCGCTCGCCGTCCTCGCGCTCCGCCTGGAACCGCTTGAGGACCCGCTCGATGTAGTCGGGCAGTTCGTCGGCGGTGACCTTCAGGCCGCGCACCTTCCGGCCGAAGCCGGCCTCCAGGCCGAGCGCACCGCCGAGGTGCACCTGGTAGCCCTCGACCTGACGGCCCGCGGAGTCGAGCATCAGCTGGCCCTTGAGACCGATGTCCGCCACCTGGATACGGGCGCAGGCGTTCGGGCAGCCGTTGAGGTTGATGGTGATCGGCTCGTCGAAGTCCGGGATGCGGCGCTCGAGTTCGTCGATCAGCGAGGCGCCGCGCGCCTTGGTCTCGACGATGGCGAGCTTGCAGAACTCGATGCCGGTGCAGGCCATGGTGCCGCGCCGGAACGGGGAGGGCCGGGCGCTGAGGTCCAGTGCCTCCAGGGACTCGACGAGGGAGTCGACCTGGTCCTCCTCGACGTCGAGAATGATCATCTTCTGTTCGACGGTGGTCCGCACCCGCCCCGAGCCGTGGGCCTCCGCGAGGTCGGCGATCTTGGTGAGGGTGGTGCCGTCGACGCGGCCGACGCGCGGGGCGAAACCGACGTAGTGGCGGCCGTCCTGCTGGCGGTGCACGCCGATGTGGTCGCGCCACTGCTGCACCGGCTGCTCCGGCGCCGGGCCGTCGGTCAGCCTGCGCTTCAGGTACTCGTCCTCCAGCACCTGACGGAACTTCTCCGCGCCCCAGTCGGCGACCAGGAACTTCAGCCGGGCCCGGTTGCGCAGCCGGCGGTAGCCGTAGTCGCGGAAGATCGACAGGACGCCCTCGTAGACGTCCGGGACGTCCTCCAGCGGCACCCAGGTGCCCAGCCGCACGCCCAGCTTGGGGTTGGTGGACAGGCCGCCGCCGACCCACAGGTCGAAGCCCGGCCCGTGCTCGGGGTGGCGGACGCCGACGAACGCGACGTCGTTGATCTCGTGCACCACGTCCAGGGCCGGCGAGCCGGAGATGGCCGTCTTGAACTTCCGGGGGAGGTTCGAGTACGCCTTGTTGCCGAGGACCCGGCGCTTCATCTCCTCCAGGGCCGGGGTGCCGTCGATGATCTCGTCCTCGGCGATGCCGGCGACCGGCGAGCCGATCATCACGCGGGGGGTGTCGCCGCAGGCGGTGACCGTGGACAGGCCGACGGCCTCGAGGCGGTTCCAGATCTCGGGCACGTCCTCGATGCGGATCCAGTGGTACTGGACGTTCTGCCGGTCGGTGATGTCGGCGGTGCCGCGCGCGAACTCCTGCGAGACCTCGCCGATCACCCGCAGCTGCCGGGTGGTCAGCGCGCCGCCGTCGATGCGCACCCGCATCATGAAGTACTCGTCGTCCAGCTCCTCCGGCTGCAGGATCGCGGTCTTGCCGCCGTCGATCCCGGGCTTGCGCTGGGTGTACAGCCCCCACCAACGCATGCGGCCGCGCAGGTCGTTGGGGTCGATCGAGTCGAATCCGCGCTTGGAGTAGATCGTCTCAATACGTGTCCGCACATTGAGACCGTCGTCGTCCTTCTTGAACTGTTCGTTGCCGTTGAGCGGGGTGAGGTGACCCACGGCCCACTGTCCCTCTCCGCGGTGACGGCTCACCTTGCGGCGGGGAGTCGCGACGGCAGGCTGCTGCGCGGGGGCAGGCTTCTGCGGGGTGGCGGCCATGGTTGACACGTCCTTCGGGACAGGCGGGAATGCGGCTCTTACCTGCGCATACGGGCGCACGGGCAGACATGCGCGGCATTGCGCGGGAGTGAAGCGGGAAAGGGGAGAGGGGGTTGTCGGGCGCTGTCGGGTGTTCTCAGCGCGCCGGACAGATGGCGCTGGACATGCGGCCGAGGTCGACGTGCCGCCGACTCACCAAGGCGATTCCAGTTCCAGGCATGGCGGAAGCGTGGCACGGCGATCTGGACCCAGTCCAGCTTCATCCAAAAAGTGGACACCCTTGTCTCGGAATGAGAGACGAGGGTGTCCTTGGTCACAAGCGGCGCGGACGGTCTTGTCCGTGCTGGTCAGGCGGGGTGGGCTCCGGGCCAGGGGCCCGGAGTGGCCACCTCCGGCTCCTCCTCCACCTTGGTGTCGAACAGCTTGAAGCCCCGGCGCAGGTAGTTGTCCATGGCGTGCTCGCCGTCCTTGCTGCAGGTGTGCAGCCACACCCGCGTGGTCGGCTTCACCCCGGGCCGGCGCTCCGCCATGTCCCAGGCGCGGGCGGTCCCGTACGACAGCAGGTGCCCGCCGATGCGCCGGCCCCGGAAGGCGGCGACGAGGCCGAAGTAGACGATCTCCACGACCCCGTCGTCCTGGGACTCCAACTCCACGTACCCCGCGGGCGTCCCGCGGTCGTAGGCCACCCAGGTCTCCACCCCGGGCCGGTCCAGGTGCTCCAGCCACTGCGCGTACGTCCAGCCCAGCCGGTCGGTCCAGCGGATGTCACCGCCGACCGCGGTGTACAGGAAGCGGCTGAACTCGGGCGAGGGCACCTCGGAACGGACCACCCGCACGTCCCCCTCGGGCACGGCGGCCGGCAGGAGATCGGTGGGCGAGGTCTGCTCCAGGGACCAGGTGGTCACGGTGATGGTCGTCATGTCCGAAAGAGAACCATCCGCTCCGCGTTCCTGTCGAACACCTGACCACAGCGCGGACGGCGGGCTGTCCGGCCGCGTCACGCCCGGTGCCGCACGGCACCCGCCGTCCCGCCCCGCCGGTGGCGGTGCCGCCGCGCGGCCCGGTCCCGGCGAAGGGCGGCACGTCCGGCTCGCACGACGCCCCCGGCGGCGGCAGGACGCCGTCGACGAGGTAGCGGCTCACGTGGTCGTCGACGCAGCGGCTGGGGTTGAGCAGCGCGGTGTGCCCGTACCCGCGGTGGGTGAGCAGCCGGGCGTCGGCCAGCTCCTCGGACATCGCCTGCGCGTTCCGGTACGCGGTGGACGGGTCGTAGGTGGTGCCGACCACCAGCACCGGGTGCGCCGTCGGCCTGTTCCACGGCCTGGCGGAAGGCCCTAGTCCAGGGACCGGTCGACCGAGGTCAGGGGCAGGGCGAACAGCATCCGGCCGGACTGGGACCAGAGTTCGCCGGTCTCCTGCCAGTAGGAGAGGGACGCCGCCTGGCCGCTCCAGCAGCGGTACGTCTCGTCCGCCCCGCAGCGGGTGGGCCGGGCCCCCTCCGCGTCCTGCCGCCACAACGACCCGCGCTCGTCCGGCGTCGCGGTCATCCGGCCCAGGTACCAGGCCGACCGGTACGACAGCACACTGCGGACGTCGCTCAGCTCGGTCTCGTACACCTCGACCGCGTCCGCCCGCGACACCGCGTCCGTGGCCAGCAGGCCCGCCCGTTCCGGGGCGTCGCCGAACGCGTACCGCCACAGCCGGGTCGGTCCGTCGGCGTCCTCGGGCATCGCCTCGTGCGCGACCAGGCTGTCGGGCGCGGTGCTCCGGTCCAGGGAGATGCCCCCGGGCCGCGGGGCGTCACCGCCGGCCGCCCGGTAGGAGGCGACGGCGGGCAGGACGTACCGCGCCCCGGCCGCCGACCAGCCGCCGGGCACCCGGCCGACCGACGAGGCGTCGTCCACGGTGGCGCGCTGGATCCGGCCCACGTCGTACACGTACAGCGCGCTGCTCTCGCCCCGGCCGGCGGTGACCAGCAGCTTGTCCTGGTACCAGACCATGCCGGACACGGTGGAGACGAGCCCGCGGTAGTCGTGGCCGCCGTCCACCGGCACGGCGAGCAGGGCCCAGGTGTAGCGGAGGGCGCGGGGGTCGTCGGCGTCGACGAAGGCGACCCGGGCGAGCCCCCGCCCGTCCGTCGTCGGGGTGTCCTGGCTCCAGCCGGAGAGGACCACCCGGTGCTCGCCCCAGTGGCCGTCGTCGTCCGCGTCCCCGGAGGTGGTGACCCCGCCCGGCCGCCAGCCGTCGGTGTCGGCCTCCTCCCAGCAGTACGCGCGCGTGGCGGCCGGCTCCACGGGCAGGGCCCGCTTGCCGTCGGACGGACAGGTGTCCGCCTCGCGCAGGGAACCGTCGGCGTCGGCGAGCACGGTGTCGACACCGACCGGCCGGCCCATCCCGGAGGAGAGCCGGTCCAGCCACTCCCGCGGCACGCTGTGCTCGGTCAGCCGCAGCGGCGCGGTCTCGGCGGACGCCGTGAGCGGCTCCAGCGCCCCCGGGTTGTCGGCGACGTCGGCCTGCGAGGTGCTGATCATGGTGGCGGCGGCGGTGAGCGCGAGGGCGGTCCCGGCCAGCGCCGCCCGCAACGCCCGGCCCCGTCTGCGCCGGCGGTGTCTGCCACGATGCTTCATAACGTCCTCCCGAGACGAGCCAACTGCGTCCGGTGATCCGCGCGTTGACCGAAAGCAGGTGGGGTGGCCCGTAACGGGATGCTACGGCAGGAGGGCGGTGCCGGGGAGGAAGACCCTGCAAATATGCCTCATCCGTAACCCGTTGGGGCGGCAGTGCGCGGATCCTCAGCGGCCCGCCGCCGACGCCCGGTACCTGCCGAGCGCCGGGGCGGTCGAGCGGGGGAGGAGGTCACGGGGGTCGTCCGGGAGGAGGACGTCCACCTCGGCGTCGTCCGCGAAACGGTAGGGGCGGTGCTCCAGGAGGCCGCCGAGATAGCGCCGGACCCGGGACATCTCCGCACGCACCGTCACCCTGCGGGCCGGGTCGCCGAAGACGTCCTGCGCGAGGCCGGCGGCGCTGCGGCCGGCGCGGTGCACGGCCAGCAGGTACAGCAACTCCGCGTGCCGGGGACTCAGTTCCCGCGTCCACGGGCCCGCGCCGCCGGACACCTCCACCGACCAGCGGCGCGGCCCCCTGAGGTCCAGCACGATCCGGGTCGCGTCGCGCGCCGCCGGTTCGTCCGCCGCCCGCACCAGCCAGCCCTCGGCCAGCGGCTCCAGCGAGCACGGGCCCAGCGCGGGCAGCCACCGCGTCCCGGCCGGCACCGACTCGGGCAGCGTCAGCCGCCGTATGTACGGCATCCCCGTGACCGCGGCCGTCCACCCGTGCCGGTCCGCCACCAGCGCACGCCCGCCGATCCGGGCCAGCACCGGCGCCGCCACCGCGCGCAGCCGTTCCAGCGACTCCAGGTGCATCTCCCGCAGCCGCGCCTCGGCCAGCTTGGCCACCGAGTCGACCCAGGCCAGCGTGGCCGGGTGCATCGTCTCCAGCGGCCCGCTCACGTCCACCACGCCGATCAGCCGCCCGTCCCGGGGGTCCGTGATCGGCGCCCCGGCACAGGTCCAGGCGGCGTGCGAGCGCACGAAGTGCTCGGAGGCGAAGACCTGCACCGGACGCCGGGCCACCGCCGGGGTGCCCACCCCGTTGGTGCCGACGACGTCCTCACGCCAGTCCGCGCCGACCTCGAAGCCCAGCCCGTCGGCCTTGCGCAGCACCGGCGCGCTGCCCTCCCGCCACAGCACCCGGCCCTCCTCGTCGGCCACCACCATGATGTGGTGGGCGACGTCCGCGACCGACAGCAGCCCCTCCCGCAGCACCGGCAGCACGTGCCGCAGCCGGGAGGACTCCCGCCGCCGCCGCACCTCCTCGCGGGACAGCAGCTCGCTGCGGACGTCGCGGTCCGGGTCGACGCCCCGGCGCAGCATCCGCTCCCAGGACTGCCCGATCACCGGGCGGGGGGCCACGGGCGCGCGCTGTCCGGCGAGCGCGGCGGAGCGGACCTCGCTCAGCACCCGGGCCGCACGCGTCGTGTCGACGGCGGCCAGGTGCGTCACGTCCATCGGCGAGAGCGCCACCGGTCCTCCCGGGGGATGGGATCGGAGGCCGACCGCCCGGACGACCTGCCGGCCGCACCCCCGAGATCCGTTCTGACTGTCGGTCTCATCCTGCCGTGTGCCCCCGACGGACACGTTCAGTACGGGCACGGCGGCAGCAAGTTGCAACCCCCTGCAACCCTGGTGGACGGGCCCGCTCTGCTCGAAGCTTGAGCAACGCCGTCCCGAGCGGCGCTCACGGCTCGCAAGAGGCCCGTGTGGCGGGGGTGGTGCCGTGTCGGCGCAGCACCACCCCCGCGTCGCACCGCCGTCTCAGGACACCGGCCGGGCCCGCTCCACCACCGACGCCAGATCGAGGGTGTGCGGCAGCGTCCCGAAGGCCGCGCCCCCGTCGCCGCCCAGCCGCGCCGCACAGAACGCGTCCGCCACCTGCGGCGGGGCGAACCGCACCAGCAGGGAACCCTGGAGCACCAGTGCCAGCCGCTCCACCAGTCGCCGCGCCCGCCCCTCGACGCCCTCCAGATCGGCCAGTTCGGTCAGCAGGTCCTTGATCGCGCCGTCCAGCCGGTGATCCGCCCCGCGTGCCTGCCCGACCTCCCGCAGATACGCGTCCAGCGCCGCCGGCTCCCGGCGCAGCGCCCGCAGCACGTCCAGCGCCTGGACGTTGCCCGCGCCCTCCCAGATCGAGTTCAGCGGCGACTCCCGCACCAGCCGGGGCAGCCCCGACTCCTCGACGTACCCGTTGCCGCCCAGGCACTCCGCCGCCTCCACCGCCACCGGAGGGCACCGCTTGGTCACCCAGTACTTGGCCGCCGGCACCGCGATCCGCAGCAGCGCCCGCTCCTGCTCCCCGCCGTCGTCGTACGCCGCGGCGAGCCGCAGCCCCAGCGCGGTGGCCGCCTCCGACTCCAGCGCGAGGTCGGCCAGGACGTTGCGCATCAGCGGCTTGTCGACGAGCTTCCCGCCGAACGCCTCGCGGTACGTGCAGTGGTGGACCGCCTGCGCCACGGCCTGCCGCATCAGCCCCGCCGAGCCCAGCACGCAGTCGAGCCGGGTCGCCGCCACCATCCCGATGACGGTGCGCACCCCGCGCCCCTCCTCCCCGACCCGGCGCGCCCACGTCCCGTCGAACTCGACCTCGGCGGAGGCGTTGGACCGGTTGCCCAGCTTGTCCTTGAGCCGCTGGAGGAGGAACACGTTGCGCGTGCCGTCCGCCAGCACGCGCGGCACCAGGAAGCAGGTGAGGCCCCCGGGCGCCTGGGCCAGCACCAGGAAGGCGTCCGACATGGGCGCCGAACAGAACCACTTGTGCCCGGTCAGCTCGTACGCGCCGTCCTCGACCAGCGGCCGGGCCGTCGTCGTGTTCGCCCGCACGTCGCTGCCGCCCTGCTTCTCCGTCATCCCCATCCCGAACAGGACACCGGCTTTCTGGGGGGCGGGCCGCAGGGTGCGGTCGTAGATCACCGAGGTCAGCCGGGGCTCCCACTCCGTCGCCAGGGCCGGGTCCGTGCGCAGGGCGGGGACCGCCGCGTGGGTCATCGACAGCGGACAGCAGGTGCCCGCCTCCACCTGCGTCCACACCAGGAACCCGGCCGCCCGCCGCACATGCCCGGCCGGGCGCGTCCAGGCGGCCGTCAGCCCGGCCGAGACGCCCTTGCCGAGCAGCCGGTGCCACGCCGGGTGGAAGTCCACCTCGTCGATCCGGTGGCCGTAGCGGTCGTGGGTGCGCAGGCGCGGCGGGTTCTCGTTGGCCTGTGCGCCCCACTCCTGCAGTTGCT
>NZ_MSGP01000164.1 GCF_002078235.1 Streptomyces viridosporus | reverse complement strand
GGCTGCGCGCCCGGCGGCCGGTCCCGGCCGCCGGGCGCGCAGCCGGGCCAGGGCGAAGGCCGCCCGCGCCTCCTCCAGGCCGTGGCCCAGCCTGCCGAACCGCTCCTGCGCCGACACCAACTGCGCCTGCGCGGCCCGGTGCTCACCGCGCGCGGCACGCACCAGCGCCTCGGCGCGGTCCAGTGCGGCCAGCACGCTCGCGCGGTCCAGGCGCAGCGCGTGCACCCGGGTGACGTTGATGAGTTCCTGCGCCTCGCCGGGTTCGCCGATGCACACCAGCGCCTCGGCGAGGTCACCGTGCCAGCGGCCCCGCGCCGGGTCGCTGATGCCCATGGCGTGCTCCAGCTCCCGCACCCGGCGCAGCGAGCGGACCGCGGCGGCCGCGTCCCCGGCGACCGACTGGGCGTAGCCGAGGGCGGCCAGGGCGCGGGAGAGGTACATCTGGTCGCCGTCCACCTCGGCGTGGTCCGCGGCCTCCCGGGCCAGCGCCAGCGCCCGGTCCACGTCCCCGCCCGAGGCCTCCGCCAGCGAGGCCAGCATCGCCGAGGCGCCCTCGCCGATCCCCGAGTCCCGGGCCAGCCGCAGGCTTTCGCGGGCCAGGTGCAGTGCCCGGCCGCAGTGCCCGGCCCGCAGCTCCGTGTCGGCGAGGAAGCGCAGGAAGTGCACCTCGCTCTCGACCATGCCGCGCCGCCGCGCCTCGCGCAGCAGCGCGGTGATGGCCGTGCGCGCCTCCGGCAGCCGGTCGCTCATCAGCAGCCACCGGAACCTGGCCATGCCCGCGCCGTTGTGGTGGCAGGCCACGTAGGGGTCCTGAGGCTCCTTCAGGGCCCGCTTGATGGTGGCGGGGGCCTCCGGATGACCCATCAGGGTCTCGGTGGAGGACTGGAAGGCGAGCGCCATCAGCTCGGTGCGCCGGTCCTCGCCCCGGGCGGCCAGCTCCGCCGCGTGCGCGGCCTCCTGCCGGGCCTTGGCGAAGTCGCCGTCCACCACCAGCTCGCGCCAGGCCAGCTGGTAGTGGACCAGGGCGAGCAGCCGGGGGTCGTCGCCGGCGTCGGCCAGCACCTGCGGGAAGACGGCGTCGACCTCGCCGAGCGCCTGCCCGGCCGCCTCGATGACCACCATCCAGGCCCGCACCCGCTCCGCCGGCACCGTCGCCCGGGCCAGCACCTCCCGCGCGATGTCCCGGGCCAGGTCGGCCTCCCCGGCGGTGATCGCGTCCTCGGCGGCCTGCAGCCGCCGCTCGTCCGGGCCCGGCACGCTGTCGGCCGGGGTGTGCCGGGCGGCGAGCAGCCCGAGCGAGGCGGCGACCGAGGGCGCCCCGCGGTCCCGGGCCAGCGCGGCGGCCTCGGCGAGCCGGGCCGCCACCTCCGGATCGGTGCCGGTGGTCGCCAGGGCCAGGTGCCGGGCCCGCTCGATCGGGTCGGAGGCGGCCATGGACAGCGCGGTGTGCGCCGCCCGCCGCTCGTGCGCCGGTGCCTCCGCGTACAGCGCGGCCGAGATCAGCGGATGCGCGAAGCGCAGGGCCGGCTCCTCCGGATCCGTCGTCAACAGCCCCAGGGCGGCGGCCTGCGCCGTCTCCGCCTCCGCGTCGTCCCGGCCGGCCGCGTGCAGCAGCGCCAGGGTGGGCCGGGCTCCCGCGCTGGCCACCAGCAGGGTGCGCCGCGCCTCGTCCGACAGCATCTCCAGGCGGCTGAGCACCAGGGCCCGCAGCGAGGTCGGCACCGGCAGCGGCTCGCCCGGGCGGGGACGGGCGGGACTCTCGGCCAGGGCGCGGCCCAGTTCCAGCGCGAAGAGCGGATTGCCGCCGCTGGTGCGGTGGATGTCACGGACCGTGGAACGGGACAGACCGGTGTAGCCGCGGTGGTCGAGCAGCGCGGACACCTGCGTACGGGAGAACGGGCCCAGCCGCACGGCGCGCGTGTCCGGCGGGCAGGCGCGCAGATGACGGTCGTACTCCTGGCCCTCCGTGCGCACCGCGCACACCATCTGCACCGGGGTGTCGCCCAGCCGCCGGGCCGCGAAGCCGAGGAGTTCGGCGCTGGCCGAATCCAGCCACTGCAGATCGTCGGCGACGACGAGGACCGGTCCCTCGGCGGCCAGCGCGCGCAGCGTGGACAGCACCGCCAGGCGCAGCGCGAGCCCGTCCCGCCGGAGGGTGGACTCGCCGCGTCCGGTGAGCGCCGACTCCAGGGCGGTGCGCTGGGCGGCGGGCAGCCGGGCGGAGACCCCGTCGAGGACCAGGCCGAACAGATCGGCCAGCGCCAGGAACGGCAGATGGGATTCGGACTCCGTGGCCGAACAGCGCAACACCGTCCGCGCCGCACCGGCGTTTTCCGCCGCAAGTGCCCGCAGCACGGTCGACTTTCCTATTCCGGCGGGCCCGTGGAGCAGCACGCTCCCACCGCGGGCGAGCTGCTCGCGCGCGTCGGAGAACAGCTCCTCCCGTCCTATGACCAGGTCGGGGCGGCACCTGGCAGGCTCCTTGAAGTCCCGTCGCACGGTCACCGCTCCCCTCCGTGTGGCGTGTCCCGGCCAATATTAGGCAACGGGTCCTTTAATTTCGGACGGACGGTGTGGTGAGGGATATAACAGCGGGCCGGGCAACGATAAATCCAAAGCCGTACTCGTGGTAATGGCCCGCCCGGGAAAACACCGCAAACCTACGGCAACCACCCCGCCCGCGGGTACCCCTCGACCGTCCCGGCCGTCACCCCGGCCCTCCCCTGCCCGGAGGGCGTGGGGCCCCGGGGGCGGCCACCGCGCCGGCCGCCCTCACCGGGCCGGCCGTCGCCTGTTCACCCCTTCACCCCTTCACCACGGCTCCGCACGGGCGCGCACCCCCGTTCGGGGGTAGAGAGACCTGCGTCACGGATCGCACGATGCCGCAGAGCCGCCGGGCAACGGTCCGGAACCGAGGAGGACAGATGACGACGGCGACCGAAGAGTTCCGCAGGGCCAGGGACTTCCTGCTGGAACACCGTGAGGACTACGCCACCGCCTACCGGGACTTCGCCTGGCCCCGGCCCGAGCGGTTCAACTGGGCGCTCGACTGGTTCGACGTGATCGCGGACGGCAACGACCGCACCGCCCTGCACCTCGTCGAGGAGGACGGGAGCGGGACCCGGCTGTCCTTCGCCGCGCTGGCGCGCCGCTCCGACCAGGTCGCCAACTGGCTGCGGCAGCGGGGCGTGGGTGCCGAGGACCGGGTGCTGGTGATGCTGGGCAACCAGGCCGAGCTGTGGGAGACCGCCCTGGCCGCGATGAAGCTGCGCGCCGTGGTCATCCCGGCCACCCCGCTGCTCGGACCGGCCGATCTGCGCGACCGCGTCGACCGGGGCCGCGTCCGGCACGTGATCGTGCGCGCCGCGGACACCGCGAAGTTCGACGAGGTGCCCGGCGACTACACCCGGATCGCGGTCGGGGAGGGCGCCGGGGATAGCTGGCAGCCCTACGCGGACGCGTACGGCGCCGCCGAGCACTTCGCGCCCGACGGGCCCACCCTCGCCGACGACCCGCTGATGCTGTACTTCACCTCGGGCACCACCGCCCGGCCCAAGCTGGTCGAGCACACCCACACGTCGTACCCGATCGGGCACCTGGCCACCATGTACTGGATCGGTCTGCGCCCCGGCGACGTGCACCTGAACATCTCCTCGCCCGGCTGGGCCAAGCACGCCTGGTCCAACCTCTTCGCCCCGTGGAACGCCGAGGCGACCGTCTTCCTGCACAACTACACCCGCTTCGACGCCGCCCGGCTGATGGCCGAGATGGACCGGGCGGGGGTCACCACCTTCTGCGCCCCGCCGACCGTGTGGCGCATGCTCCTCCAGGCCGACCTGACCCGGCTGCGCACCCCGCCCCGCGAGGTCGTCGCCGCGGGCGAGCCCCTCAACCCCGAGGTGATCGAACAGGTGCGCCGCGCCTGGAACGTGACCGTCCGGGACGGCTTCGGACAGACCGAGACCGCCGTGCAGGTCTCCAACAGCCCCGGCCAGGCCCTCAAGACCGGCTCCATGGGACGCCCCAGCCCCGGCTACCGCGTCGAACTGCTCGACCCGGTCTCCGGCGCGCCCGGCGCCGCCGAGGGCGAGATCGCGCTCGACCTCTCCGCGCGCCCGGTGGGTCTGATGACCGGTTACCACGGCGATCCCGACCGCACCGCCGAGGCGATGGCCGGCGGCTACTACCGCACCGGCGACATCGGCGCGCGCGACGCCGACGGCTACATCACCTACGTCGGCCGCGCCGACGACGTGTTCAAGGCGTCCGACTACAAGATCTCCCCCTTCGAGCTGGAGAGCGTGCTGCTGGAGCACGAGGCGGTCGCCGAGGCGGCGGTCGTGCCCGCCCCGGACGAGCTGCGCCTGGCGGTGCCCAAGGCGTACGTCGTGCTGGCGGAGGGCTGGGAACCCGGCCCCGGCACCGCGAAGACGCTCTTCGAGCACTCCCGCCAGGCGCTCGCCCCCTACAAGCGGATCCGCCGCCTGGAGTTCGGCGAGCTCCCCAAGACCGTCTCCGGCAAGATCCGCCGCATCGCCCTGCGCGAGGCCACGGCCGCCGGTTCCGTGAACGAGTACCGCGAGGAGGACTTCCGGTGACCGCGCTCTCCCCCGCACGACTCTCCTACGCGCACGGCACGAGCACGACCCCGCTGCTCGGCGACACCATCGGCGCCAACCTGGACCGGGCCGTCGCCGCGTGGCCCGACCGCGAGGCCCTGGTCGACCTGGTCTCCGGACGGCGCTGGACCTACGCCGCGTTCGGCGCCGCCGTCGACGAGGTGGCCCGCGGGCTGCTGGCGAAGGGGGTCGAGAAGGGCGACCGGGTCGGGATCTGGGCGGTCAACTGTCCCGAGTGGGTCCTCGTGCAGTACGCCACGGCCCGCATCGGCGTCATCATGGTCAACATCAACCCGGCCTACCGCGCGCACGA
Organism: Streptomyces viridosporus; assembly: GCF_002078235.1. GTDB lineage: Bacteria > Actinomycetota > Actinomycetes > Streptomycetales > Streptomycetaceae > Streptomyces > Streptomyces viridosporus. The sequence continues at coordinate 5,464 of NZ_MSGP01000164.1, read as the reverse complement.
GCTGGAGTACGTGCTCCGACAGGCCGGGATCTCGGTGCTGGTCTCCTCGCTCGCCCACAAGGGCAGCGACTACCGGGCGCTGGTGGAGCAAGTGCGCGGGAAGTGCCCGGAGTTGCGGGAGACCGTCTTCATCGGCGACCCGTCCTGGGACGCGCTGACCGCGGGCGCGGCCACCGTGCCGCAGGAGCGGGTGGAGGCGATCGCGGCCGGGCTGAGCTGCGACGACCCGGTCAACATCCAGTACACCTCGGGCACCACCGGCTTCCCCAAGGGCGCCACGCTCTCCCACCACAACATCCTCAACAACGGCTACTGGGTGGGCCGCACCATCGGCTACACCGAACAGGACCGGGTCTGCCTGCCGGTGCCCTTCTACCACTGCTTCGGCATGGTCATGGGGAACCTGGCCGCCACCTCCCACGGCGCCTGCATCGTCATTCCGGCCCCCTCCTTCGACCCGGAGGCCACGCTGGAGGCCGTCCAGCGGGAGCGCTGCACCTCGCTCTACGGCGTGCCCACCATGTTCATCGCCGAGCTGAACCTCCCCGGCTTCGCGCGCTACGACCTCACCTCCCTGCGCACCGGCATCATGGCGGGCTCGCCCTGCCCGGTGGAGGTGATGAAGCGGGTCGTCGCCGAGATGCACATGGAGCAGGTCTCCATCTGCTACGGCATGACCGAGACGTCCCCGGTGTCGCTGCAGACCCGGAGGGACGACGACATGGAGCACCGCACCGGCACCGTCGGCCGGGTCCTGCCGCACATCGAGGTCAAGGTCGTCGACCCGGCCACCGGGGTGACCCGGCCGCGCGGCAGCACGGGGGAGCTGTGCACCCGCGGCTACAGCGTGATGCTCGGCTACTGGAACGAGCCCGAGAAGACCGCCGAGGTCGTCGACGCGGGCCGCTGGATGCACACCGGGGACCTCGCGGTGATGCGCGAGGACGGGTACGTGGAGATCGTCGGCCGCATCAAGGACATGATCATCCGGGGCGGGGAGAACGTCTACCCGCGCGAGATCGAGGAGTTCCTCCACACCCACCCCGAGATCGCGGACGTCCAGGTCGTCGGCGTCCCGCACGAGCGCTACGGCGAGGAGGTCCTCGCCTGCGTCGTCCCGCGCGACCCGGCCGATCCGCCCACCCTGGAGGACCTGCGCGCCTTCTGCCGGGACCGGCTGGCCCACTACAAGGTCCCGAGCAGGCTCCAGATCCTGGACGCCTTCCCGATGACGGTGTCCGGAAAGGTGCGCAAGGTGGAGCTGCGGGAGCGGTACGCGGCCGGCTGACCCCGCTCGGAGGCCCCGCTGCGGGCCGGCGCCGTGCGGGTCAGCCGACGGCCCGGCGGAAGACCTGCCGGGAGCCGCCCTCCGGGCCCGGTCCGGTCGCCTCCGCCGGGGTGAAGCCGAGTCGCTCGTAGAAGACGCGGGCGCCGCTGGCCGCGGCACCGGGGTGGTCGGCCCCGAAGGTGACGACCTCCAGGTGCCCCGGTCCCCGCACCCACCTGCGCGTCGCCTCCGCCATCAGCGCCCTGCCGACGCCCGTGCCCCGGGCCCGCTGCGACACGACGAGCCAGTGCACGTGGTGGGCGGGCGGCTCGGCCCCGAACAGCAGTCCGCCGAGGAGGTCCGGCCCCGACGAGACGGCGACGAGCGCCATGGAGCGGGAGATGTGCGCGCGTACGGCGTCGTGGAAGCCGGCCTCCTCGACCATGGGGCCGAACCACTGCTCCACCTGGGCCGCCAGACCGAGGAAGCCGGGGAAGTCCCGCTCGTGCGCGGGTCTGATCGTCACCCGGGGCGGCCCGGCGGGCGCCGCCCCCTCCTCCCGGAGGTCGAGGCGCATGCACACCCGCGGCCACCGGGCGAGGCCGTGCCCGGACTCCTCGGCGCGGATCCGGCGCAGGCCGGGCGTGAGGTCGGACCCGGCCAGCGTCCGGAAGCCGAGCCGGGCGTAGTAGGGGGCGTTCCACGGGACCTCGGCGAAGGTGGTCAGGGTCAGGGCGGCCAGGCCCTCCGCGCGGGCGTGGGCGGCGGCGTGGGCGATCAGGGACCGGCCCACGCCCCGGCCGGCGGCGCGCGGGTGGACCGAGACCTGCTCGACGTGGAGCGCCCCGTCCACCGGTTCGGCGATCAGGTACGCGGCGGGCCGGTCCCGCTCGTCGGCCGCGACCCAGCAGCGGCCGGCCCGCCGGAAGCGTTCCAGGGTGTCGAGCGCGGGCGGTTCGTCGTCGGCGATCTCCGGCATGCCGAGGTCGCGGAACGGGGCGCCGGCGGCCCTTTCCACGTCCTGGAGGGCGGGCAGGTCGCCGAACGCGGCGGGGCGGATGCGCATCCGCCGAGTATCGGACGGCGGCCCCGGGGCTGTCGCCGGGTTTTCAGGCCCCGTCGGCGTCCAGCGCGTCGGCGGGGCCGTTCACCGGCTGCGGGACGCCGGTGGGGTCGAGCAGGAACAGCGGGACGCCCAGGGCGTCGGCACGGGCCCGGGCGTCCTCGGCGTATCCGGCGAGGGAGAAGTACAGGCACCGGGCGGACTCCGTCATCGCCGTCAGCCACAGGCACTCCACGTCCCGCAGCGTCGCCGGACGCGCCGACGGATCGACCTGGGCGAGAACACCCCGGCCGGCCAGCCCGACGCCGGCCGGAAGGCACCGGTGCGCACGGCGGACGTCCTCGTGGCCGAGCCGGCGCAGGTACAGCACGGCGGCCGTGACCGCGTCCCGCGCGGTGCGGATCGGCACGGAGCGGAAGGCGGGACGCCCCGGGGGCTCCGGGAGCGAGGCCGAGGCCGTCGGGGCGGCCGGGGCGGGGGCCCGCGGGCCGGCCACCGGGATCCGCAGCACCGTCCCGCACGGGCACCCCAGCTCCGGTCGCGGCCACTCGCCGTCGTGCCCGCAGTGACCGCACCGCACGGTGACCCACTCCTCCTGCCAGGCGCGGTGGCCGACGGGGACGGGCACCGCGTCCGGGGCCAGGGGCGGGGCGACCGGCGCGCCGCACGCGCAGGGGTACGACGGTGCCGTGTAACGGTGCGCGCGGCGGCAGACCGGACAGCGCACCGGGACGCTTTCGGGCATGGCCCACTCCCGGACGGCGGCATCTCTGGCAGCGCCCCCATCGTCCTCCACGGACCCCGCGTGTGTCCGGCACTTGCCCGCATGCGGAATGACTCACCGCGGGGCGCGACGGGAGTGCGCATCCGGCAGTCGGAGCAGGAGTGCTCGATGGCTCGAACGGCCGCTGCCCGCACGGCAGTAGAGATCCTCGGGCGAGAGGGCTTCGCCGACGCGTCCGGCGCGGCGAAGGCCGACCCCCGGGCGCAGGTCGTCGCGCTGGCCGGCGACTCCGACTTCCCGTTCATGAGCGAGGAGTTGGCGACCGAGCCGGGGCACGCCCCGACGTCGATCAGGACGCTGAAGGTCTGACGCGTACGGACGGGTGCGGGGCCGGCCCCCTTCCGGACCGGCCCCGCAGGCGCGTTCAGTCCCCGCCGCCGCCTCCGCACCCGCCGCCTCCGCCGCAGGAGTGGAGGCCGCCGCCACCGCCGTAGGTGCCCCCGCGCGGGGAGTGCCGCAGCCCCCTGTCCGCCACCGTCGCCCGCTCGGTCAGCCCCGCCCGCAGCGCGAACCGCGGGACGATCACCCGCAGGGCCGCCTCGCCGTGCAGGGCGACGGCGAGCAGCTTGTCGCGGTCCGGCAGGCCGCGCCGGCTCACGGGCACCGGATACGCCTTGCGCAGGACCCGCAGCCGACGCCGGGCGGCCCCGGTCGGCCCGAGCGGCAGCGGATACCGCAGCAGCCCCGCCTCCGCGAGCCCGACCCGCACCTCGGCCACCGCCCAGCGGACGTCCGGATGCCGGACCAGCTCCCGCAGCTCGGACGGCTCCTCGAGGCAGGAGTACACCGCGCTCTCCAGGAACAGCGCCCGCTGCGCACCGGTGACGGCGTCCGCCGGCCCCGCCTCGTGCGCGGACCGCGGGTCCGACGGGATGCCGGGCGGCGGGAACGCGGGCAGGGCCCGACCCGCCTCCCCGTCGACCGCGTGCATCGTCCCCGGCGCGCCCGCCTCCACGGCGCCCCGCAGGTGCAGCGCGACGACGGCGACCGTGACCGCGGCGCGCGGACCGCCGCCCAGCAGGGCGATCTCGTACGGCGTCCACCGGACGCCCGTGCTGTCGCGCATGGTGCGGCACCCCCTGAACCGGGGCCCGCCCGCCCCCGTGCCGGCGGGCCCCGCGTGCGGGAAGTGTGCCCGCCGGGCGGGGTGGCCGAAGCCTCCCGGGGGCCGGTTCAGAGGTTGATTTGAGCATGCCGTAGCCGGGGTACGGCCGAAGCCGTAGACGCGCCGGGGCGTCCCGGCGCCGGACGCGTTCAGGCGTCGTGGTGCTCCGACAGGCCCGGCCAGTCGTCGGGGCCGCCGCCCTGCCACTCGATGACGTCGGTCCCCTCGACGTCCGTGACGTACAGATCGGCCAGCCGCAGGATCTCGCTCACGTCGTCGACGTGCGTGGCGAGGCCCAGCGTCTCGTCGTCGGAGGTGACCCGCCGCGAGCCGTCCAGGGCCGGAGGATGCACCACGATGTGCGGATGCTCGGTGGGATGTGCCATGTCCCCAGGCTGCTGCGCACCGGGCCGGCGCGCACCCCGGGCGCGACGGGGCGGCGGCAGGCGCCGCCCGGAGGTCCGGGCGCACCGCACGATCGTCCTCCCCAGCACCTCGAAGACCGGCCGGGCCCCGTCGGAGTCGGCCTGCTCGCCGCCGGCCATGTGGGACAGCACCGCCTCGACGGCGCCGGCCTCGCCGCCGGACACGGGGACGTCGGGCTCGGTGGCCGACTCGTGGACCACGAGGCCGACTCGTCGCACCACTTGCGCTCGTGGCTCGCCCGGGAGATGAGCGAGACGTGTGTTCGTCGTCGGCGAAGACAGTCGTGCGGCACAGCCGCTCCTGCCAGGGTGTGCTCATGAGTACGACACCAGACGGACGGCCCATTCCTCCCGCGCACGCGGACGAGCGCGCCATGCTGGAAGCATGGCTGGACTTTCACCGTGCGACTCTCACCCTGAAGTGTTCGGGCCTGAAGGACGACCAATTACGGCTTGCCGCGGCGTCACCCTCCTCGATGACACTGCTCGGCCTCGTGCAGCACATGGCCGAGGTGGAGCGCAACTGGTTCCAGCGTGTTTTCGCAGCTCAGGACTTGCCGCCGGTTTTCGGGGAGGGCAACCTGGACGGCTTTGCCCTTCAGCCGGAACGAGGGCTCGACGAGGCGGTGGCCGTCTGGCAGGCGGAGGTCGCTCGAAGCCGTGAGCTGGTCGCCGAAGCCTCGCTGGACGACTTCGGCCGCCTGTCCGAACAGGAAGCGGGTCACGTGGGCGATCAGGGAGTCTCCCTGCGCTGGATCATGGTGCACATGATCGAGGAATACGCGCGTCACAACGGTCATGCCGACCTCATCCGCGAGCA
>NZ_MSGP01000163.1 GCF_002078235.1 Streptomyces viridosporus | reverse complement strand
GCCCGCTCCGGCCGACCGGCGCCCCTCCTGGGCCCGGGACGCCGGCCCGGCGGGCGGCTCCCCCGGGTCGTACACCGTGGTCGTCGTGGACGGCGACCCGGGGAGCGCCGAGGCGCGCGAGGCGCTGACGCGGCTGGCCGTGGAGGGGCCGCGGGCCGGGATCCACCTGGTGTGCCTCGCCGAGACGGCCGCCGCCTCCCCCGCGTCCCCGCTGTCGCAGACGTACGAGGCGGCCTGCGCGGCGGCACCGGCGTTCCGGGAGTGCGGTGCCGTCGCCCTGCTCAGCGGGGACGTGGCGACCGCCCTGCGGCTGCTGCGGGTGGCCCGGACCGGCTCCGGGGCCGCTCCCGGCCCGGTCGGGCACGGCACCCTCGCCACCGTCGACGCGGTCTCCCCCGCCTGGGCCGAGCGGTTCGCGCGGGCCCTCGCGCCGCTGCGTACGAACGGCACCGCCGGGGAGCGGCACGCGCGCGTGTCGGCGCCGCTGCCCCGGTCGGCGCGGCTGCTGGACGAACTGGGCCTGGCCCGCGCCACCCCCGCCTCGCTGATGGCCCGCTGGGCGGACGCGGCCGACGACACCCTGGCGCTCGGCGGACGCGTCACCGCCGTGCTGGGCGCCGGACCGCGCGGCCCGGTCGCCGCCGATCTCGTCGCCGACGGTCCGCACCTGCTGGTCGAGGGGGTGCCCGGCAGCGGCCGTACCGAGCTGCTGCGCGCGGTCGTCGCCTCGCTGGCCGCCGCCGAGCGGCCCGACCGGCTGGGCATCGTGCTGGTCGACGGCAGGGGCGGCCCCGTGACGGACGAGGGGCCCGGCGAGGGCCTGCGCGTGTGCACGGACGTCCCGCACGTCACCACCCACCTCACCGCCAACGACCCGGTGCGGATGCGGGAGTTCGCCCAGTCGCTGAGCGCCGAGCTGAAGCGGCGCGCCGAACTGCTCGGCCGGTCCGACTTCGTGGAGTGGCACACCGGGCGCGCGCTGTCGGACCGGATGGTCGCGCAGCGCACGGCCGCGCGGCGCGGCCCGGCGGGCACCGGCGGCGAGCCCGACGGGGACCTGGACCCCCCGCCCAGTACGACGCTGCGGCTGCGGCCGGGAGCGGCCCGGCGCCGGGCGGAGGCCGTGCCGCCGCCGCTGCCCCGGCTGGTGGTCGTCGTGGACGACCTGGACGCGCTGGTCTCCCCCGCGCTCGGCGCGCCGGGGCGGCCCGCCGCCGGATCGGTGATGCGGGCGCTGGAGGCCGTGGCGCGGGACGGGGAGCGGCTGGGCGTGCACCTGGTCGCGGCCACCGGCCCGTGCGCCCGTACGGCCCGGACCGAGCCGGTGCGGCAGGCGACCGTGCGGGTCGCGCTCGACGCGCCCGAGCCCCCGGGGCCGGACGCACCGGCGCCGGGGCGCGGCCGGCTGACCCACCCGGACGGCCGGGTGACCGCGTTCCAGGGCGGGCGGGTGACCGGCCGCATCCCGCGGACGGCGACCCTGCGCCCCACGGTCGTGCCGCTGGAGTGGCACCGCATGGGCGACCCCCCGGCCCGGCGCCAGGTGCGGGAACTGGGCAACGGTCCGACCGACCTCGCCCTGCTCGCCAGCGCGCTGGAGCGGGCCGCCCGGCAGGTCTCCGCGGCCGAGGTGCCGTCACTCCTCTAACGCGCGCACCAGCTGGCTGATGCACCGTCACGACGCGGTCACGATCCCGGACTTGACACCGGACGCACTCTTGCCGACCCGACTCCCCGGGCGTAGACCAGAGCGCACGGGGCAAGCTCGACGTTCGACGAGGTACGACGGAGTACACAGAACGGGGCAGTGATGCGCAGGACGAGCAGGATCATCCGGATACGCAGGTCGCCCGACAACCGCACGCCGGTCCCCCGCACCCGCGGGGCCGCGAGAGCCGCGGCCGCCGTCGTCGCGGGTGTGCTCGCGGTCTCGCTCACCGCCTGCGGAGGCGACGACGACGGCGACGACGAGAGCGGCGGCAAGGGCGGCGGCACCGGGGACACCGGCACCACCGTCACCCTTCCGAAGCTGGACGGCGCGAACCTCTCGGTGGCCGCCGTGTGGACCGGCGCCGAACAGGCCAACTTCAAGAAGGTCCTCGCGGAGTTCGAGAAGCGCACCGGCGCGAAGGTGACCTTCGTCCCCGCCCAGGATCCGATCATCAACTTCCTCGGCTCGAAGATCGCGGGCGGTGCCCCGCCGGACGTGGCGCTGCTGCCGCAGCCCGGCGCCATCAAGCAGGCGGTGGACAAGAAGTGGGCCAAGCCGCTGGGCGCCGAGGCGCAGGCGGAGCTGGCGAAGAACTACTCGCAGGGCTGGCAGGACATCGGCAAGGTCGACGGCCGGCCGTACGGCGTCTACTACAAGGCCGCCAACAAGTCGCTGATCTGGTACAACGCCCAGGTCTTCGAGAACGCGGGCGCGAGTGAGCCGAAGACCTGGGACGAGCTGCTCACCACCGCGCAGACGGTGTACGACTCCGGCGTGACCCCGTTCTCGGTCGGCGGCGCCGACGGCTGGACGCTGACCGACTGGTTCGAGAACATCTACCTCTCCCAGGCCGGCCCGGAGAAGTACGACCAGCTGGCCGCGCACGAGATCAAGTGGACGGACCCCTCCGTCAAGGAGGCGCTGACCACGCTGGCGGAGATCTGGGGCAAGAAGGACTACGTCGCGGGCGGCGCGCGCGGCGCGCTGCAGACGGAGTTCCCGGAGTCGGTGACGCAGACCTTCACCGGCGGTGACCAGCCCAAGGCCGCCATGGTCTACGAGGGCGACTTCGTGCAGGTCAACATCGGCGAGACCAAGGCGAAGGTCGGCACGGACGCGAAGGTGTTCCCGTTCCCGGCGGTCGGCGACACCGCGCCCGTGGTGTCCGGCGGCGACGCGGCCGTGATCCTGAAGGACTCGAAGGCGGCGCAGGCGCTGGTGACCTTCCTCGCCTCCCCGGACGCGGCGGGCATCCAGGCGAAGCTGGGCGGTTACCTGTCGCCGAACAAGAACGTGCCGAGCTCGGCGTACCCGAACGCGGTGCAGCAGAAGATGGCCGAGGCGCTCATCGGCGCCGGTGACGACTTCCGCTTCGACATGTCCGACCAGGCCCCGCAGGCCTTCGGCGGCACGCCCGGCAAGGGCGAGTGGAAGGCGCTGCAGGACTTCCTGAAGGATCCGAAGGACGTCGCGGGGACCCAGCGGAGGCTGGAGGCCGACGCGGCCGCGGCGTACGGGAACTGAACCGGCGATGGCGTCGGACACGGCGGCAGGGGCGTCGAAGACGGCCCCTGCCGCTCCCAAGTCGCGCAAGAGCGTCACCGGCACCCGCACCACCGTCGCGGCGCTGTTCCTGCTGCCCGCGCTCGTCCTGCTCGGTGCGCTCGTGGTCTACCCGATCGGGTACTCCGTCGTCCGCAGCTTCTACGACCAGTCCGGCGACGGGTTCGCCGGGTTCGACAACTACCGGGCGCTGTTCACGGACGACGGCATCCGCACGGCCCTGAAGAACAACGTCGTCTGGGTGGTGTTCGCGCCGACGGTGGCGACCGCGCTCGGTCTGGTCTTCGCGGTGCTGACCGAACGGGTGCGCTGGGGAACGGCGTTCAAACTGGTCGTCTTCATGCCGATGGCGATCTCGATGCTCGCGGCGGGCATCATCTTCCGCCTGGTGTACGACCAGGACCCGGACAAGGGCGTGGCGAACGCGGTGTGGGTGGGGGTGCACGACACCTTCGCCCAGTCCTCGGCGTTCCCGAAGGCGCACCCGGGCCGCGAGTCGCCGCTGGAGCCGGCCGGCGGGGGCGCCTTCGTCACCAAGGAGGCGGTGAGCGCGGGCGACACGGTCACGCTGCCGCTGGTCGGGGTCGCCCCGGACCTGATGCCGGACGACGCGGAGCGGGCCGCGGCGCCGAAGCCGCAGGGCGACCGGATCACCGGCACCACCTGGCAGGACTTCACCCGGGGCAAGGGCGTCGGCACGCTGAACGGCGTCGACGCCGGCGAACTGGGCTACGCGGGGATGAGGATCGAGGCCGTCAGGGACGGCAAGGTGGTGGAGACGGCCACGGCGGGCGCCGACGGCACCTTCTCCCTGTCGTCGAAGGCCGACGGCGCCCGTCTGCGGCTGCCGGCGAGCAACTTCAAGGAGCCGTACAACGGCGTGGACTGGCTGGGGCCGTCGCTGGTCACGCCCGCCATCATCGGCTCGTACATCTGGATGTGGGCGGGCTTCGCGATGGTGCTGATCGCGGCCGGCCTCGCGGGCATGCCCCGGGAGCTGCTGGAGGCCGCCCGGGTGGACGGCGCCAACGAGTGGCAGGTCTTCAGACGGATCACGGTGCCCCTGCTGGCACCGGTCCTCGCGGTCGTCACCGTCACCCTGATGATCAACGTGCTGAAGGTGTTCGACCTGGTCTTCATCATCGCCCCGGGCTCCTCCCAGGACGACGCGAACGTCCTCGCGCTGGAGCTGTACCGCAAGGGCTTCGCCGCGGACCAGCCGGGCATCGCCAGCGCGATCGCGGTGTTCCTGCTGCTCCTGGTGATCCCGGTGATGTGGTTCAACATCCGCAGGCTGAGGCGGGAGGTGCGGCGATGAGCACGGACGCCGGGAGGGTCACCGGGGCGGCCCCGCCGCCGGTCGGCACCGTCGGGGCCGAGCGGTCACTGGGGTCGAGGCTCGGCGCGTGGGTGAGCGGCGGACTGGTCCGCGTCTTCCTGATCGTCGTCGGCCTGTTCTGGCTGGTGCCGACGGTCGGGCTGCTGCTGGCCAGTCTGCGCACTCCGCAGGACATGGCCGCCGACGGCTGGTGGAAGGTGCTCACCGAGCCCTCGCAACTCACCTTCGGCGCCTACGAGACGCTGCTGGAGAACGGCGACATCACGGGCTCCCTGCTGAACACGGTCTACATCACCGTGCCGGCGACCGTGCTGGTGGTGGTGATCGGCTCGCTGGCCGGATACGCCTTCGCCTGGATGGAGTTCCCCGGCCGGGACTGGTGGTTCCTCGGTGTGGTGGGGCTGTTGGTGGTGCCGGTGCAGGTGGCGCTGATCCCGATCGCCGAACTCTTCGGCGCCCTCGGCATCTTCGGCTCCCTGGTCGGTGTGGTCCTCTTCCACGTCGGCTTCGGTCTGCCGTTCGCGGTGTTCCTCCTGCGGAACTTCTTCGCGGAGATCCCGAAGGAGCTGCTGGAGGCGGCCCGGCTGGACGGCGCGGGCGAACTGCGCCTGTTCGTCCGGGTCGTGATGCCGCTCGCCGGGCCGGCGATCGCCGCGCTGGGCATCTTCCAGTTCCTGTGGGTGTGGAACGACCTGCTGGTCGCGCTGATCTTCTCGGACGCCGGGAGCCAGCCGATCACGGTCGCCCTGCAGACGCAGGTACGGCAGTTCGGCAACAACATCGACGTGCTGGCGCCGGGCGCGTTCATCTCGATGGTGATCCCGCTGGTCGTGTTCTTCGCGTTCCAGCGGCAGTTCGTCTCCGGTGTGATGGCGGGCGCGGTGAAATAGCCCGGGCACGGGGCCGGAAGGGGGCGGACCGGTGCGGGTCCGCCCCTTCGTGTGACCGGATTCCCCCGGATGCCGCAGGCGGCGTAACCAAGTCGGCCCAGCGGCCGTTGCCGGGCCGAACGCCCGCACCGACCGATGGATGCCCCTTGCCCAGGTTCAGTGTCATTGTCCCCGCGTACCAGGTCCAGGCGTACCTGCACGAGTGCCTGGAATCGGTGCTGTCCCAGTCGTACACCGATCTCGAACTGATCGCCGTCGACGACTGCTCGCCGGACGCGTGCGGCGCGGTGATCGACGAGTTCGCCGCCCGCGACCCGCGCGTGCGGGCCGTGCACCTGCCCCGGAACACGGGCCTCGGCCCGGCCCGCAACGCCGGGACGGAGCGGGCGACGGGCGACTACCTGGTGTTCCTGGACGGCGACGACACCCTCGCCCCCGACGCGCTCCTGGCGATCGCCGGCCGGCTGGAGGAGACCGGCGACCCGGACGTCCTGGTCTACGACTACGCGCGCACGTACTGGTCGGGCGAGGCCGTGCGCAACCGGATCGCCGCGCAGCTCGCCGAACGGGGCCCGGCACCGTTCCGGCTGGTGGACCGGCCGGGGCTGCTCGACCTGCTGATGGTGGCCTGGAACAAGGCGTACCGGCGGGAGTTCGTGGAGCAGGCGGGCTTCGCCTTCCCGCCCGGCTACTACGAGGACACCCCGTGGACGTACCCGGTCCTGATGACGGCGGGGTCGATCGCGACCCTGGACCGGGTGTGCGTGCACTACCGGCAGCGGCGGGCCGGCGGCATCCTGCGCACCGCCAGCGAACGGCACTTCGACGTCTACGACCAGTACGACCGGGTGTTCGCGTACCTCGACGAGCACCCCTGCCTGGAGCGCTGGCGGCCGGTGCTGTTCCGCCGCATGGTCGACCACCTCGTGACCGTGTACACCCGGCGGGACCGGCTGCCGCGCGGGACGCACGCCGCCTTCCTGCGCCGGGCCCGCTCCCACTGCCGGCGCCATTACGCGCCCGGCGCGCCCGTCCCCGCGCGCACCCGGGTCCACCACACGCTGGTCCGGTTCGGCCTGCACCGCACCTACCGGGCCCTCCGGCTGGCGGCGGCCCTGCGCCGCAGGGCGGCCCGGCTCTTCGGAAGGACGGCGTCGGCCCTGCGTTCCGCCGCCCTGCTCCTGCACTACCGCCTCCAGCGGCTGCTCCCGCTGCGCGCCGACCGCGCCGTCTTCACCGCCCGCGCCGACGGCGGCGGCCCGGCCGCCCTGGA
>NZ_MSGP01000162.1 GCF_002078235.1 Streptomyces viridosporus | reverse complement strand
CCCCTGTCGTCCTCTTCGGCGTCCGCCCGGCCGCCGAAGAGGACGACAGGGGATTTCCCGTAGGGGTCGGCCGCAAGGGGGAACAGCAGGATGTCACCCGGTCGGAGTTCGTCCCCGGTGATTTTCTCCGCGCATTTTCCGAGACCGCCGGTCCATTCGTTCCCGGGCGGGCCCCACACCATCGGGACATGACCCGAACCGTCCTGCCGACAACCGTCGGACCCGTGGACGGCCGTGCTGCAGGGCACCTTCTCGGTGACCCGTTTCCGGGCCCGCTCGACCCTGGCCGCGCGGGTGGTCAGGGGCATCCGCCCGAGGTTCGCGCGCGGGGCCGCACGGCCACCGGGACCGTGCGGCGGGGCCTTCCGGCCCTGCCGGGTGCAACGCCGTTCACCTGCGGAAACGTAGGGAACGGTCGGGGCGGTCGGCCGTCCGGCGGCCCGCGGGGCGGCGGACGCGGGCGCCGCGCGCACGCCGGTCACCGCGGACGCGGCGGCGGCCACCGCCGGGGTCCGGTTCGCCGCCGGACGATCCGGGGGCCGGCCGCCCGGGGAACGCGGCGGGACCCGCCGCCGGGGAACACAGCAGGGGCAGCCGCAGTCGCCCGCCGGCTCGAATTCCTCGAATACCGGTGACCCCATGCGTCGGCCCTCACACTGTTGTCGAAAAACTCCGCGCCTGTGCACGTCGGCAGTTTCGCAACTGTCTTCGTCACGCGCATGTTGACGGTCCGAATGACGTACACCCGGTGGGCCGATCGGGGGGCGGCCGCCGTCCCCGGGGAGGCGCAGGCGGCCGGTGGTCGGGAGCACCCTCCGGGGTCCTGTAGAGTTGCTCCGTCAGCGCGCGCCGCTAGCTCAGTTGGTTAGAGCAGCTGACTCTTAATCAGCGGGTCCGGGGTTCGAGTCCCTGGCGGCGCACCGAACGGACGGGCTCCTCGTGCAGACGAGGGGCCCGTCGGTTTTTGGCCGGATCCCCTCTCGCGTCCGCTGAACGGGATCCTCTCGTCACACGTATGGAACAGAGGCCCCACGGGCCTCCCCCAGGGGTCACAATGGACGCCTATGACCGGTGAACACCGTGTTTCGCACCTTGCGATCATGATGAACACCGTAGAACCTGGGTTCTTCACTTTGCCGCGAATGTGCGGCTGGTGGGGGGCAGGGAACCGGTTGCCCCGGTGCGGGGCGAGGGACTCCGTCCAAGGGGTGGTGCCGAGGGGGGCACCATGCAACCGGAAGACCGCCGTGCCATGTCTATAAGGTGTGGACGACGTGGAGGCGGCGGTCTACCACTGATGACGTCCGTGAAGGTCGAGGGGGCCCGAGCGGACGGAAGGAAGCGACGAAACACACGGCGTCGCCGTGTGTGGGGGGATGACTCATGACGTCGACACCGACGGGCGCCCGGAGGGACGACGACCCGTCCCAGACCACCCAACTCAGGGTGCCTTCGCATCGGAACTGGAACACGGGCGCGTTCCGCCGGATCAAGAAGACGCTGCCGAAATACGACTACGAGCACTACAGCCGGCTCGCGGGTCCCCTCACCCAGCCCGATCCGAACAAGCCGTACAAGGTCCAGTACCGCTCGCTGATCTCGCAGGAGCCGCACCGCATCCGCATCGCGCTGATGCTGGCCGCGGCCCCGGTGCTGTCGCTGGTGCTGCTGGTGTGGCTGCTGCAGCCCTCCCACTGGACCGAGCGCGACTACCCGGCGTTCGCATGGCTGCCCGCCCTCGACGTCGTCATGCTCGTCTCGATCGGTCTGATCGAGTTCTTCCGCTGCATGAACGTGCTGTCGAACGCGCACGCCACGCTGGTCGCCCGCGACCCGGTCCCGGTGGTGCCCGAGACCGGCACCCGCGTGGCCTTCCTCACCTCCTTCGTGCCCGGCAAGGAGCCGCTGGAGATGGTGACGAAGACCCTGGAGGCGGCGGTGAAGATCCGCCACCGGGGCGTCATGCACGTCTGGCTGCTCGACGAGGGCGACGACCCCGAGGTGAAAGAGGTCTGCGCGCGCCTCGGCGTGCACCACTTCTCCCGCAAGGGCATCGCGAAGTGGAACCAGCAGAAGGGCCCGCACCGCGCCAAGACCAAGCACGGCAACTACAACGCCTGGCTGGACGCGCACGGCGACGACTACGACTTCTTCGCCTCCGTCGACACCGACCACGTGCCGCTGCCGAACTACCTGGAGCGGATGCTCGGCTTCTTCCGCGACCCGGACGTCGGCTTCGTCATCGGCCCGCAGGTGTACGGCAACTACGACAACTTCGTCACCAAGGCCGCCGAGTCGCAGCAGTTCCTCTTCCACGCGCTGATCCAGCGGGCCGGCAACCGCTACGGCTCGCCCATGTTCGTGGGCACCTCCAACGCCGTGCGCATCAAGGCGCTCAAGCAGATCGGCGGGCTGTACGACTCGATCACCGAGGACATGGCCACCGGGTTCGAGATGCACCGCGCCAAGAACCCGGAGACGGGGAAGAAGTGGCGCTCGGTCTACACCCCGGACGTGCTCGCGGTCGGCGAGGGCCCCAACGCCTGGACCGACTTCTTCACCCAGCAGATGCGCTGGTCGCGGGGTACGTACGAGACGATCCTCAAGCAGTACTGGAAGGGCTGGTACTCGCTGCCGCCGAGCAAGCTCTTCAACTACACCATGATGATCATCTTCTACCCGATGTCCGCCCTGAACTGGATCCTCGCGGCGCTGAGCTGTGCGCTGTTCCTGGGCCTGGGCGCCTCGGGTGTGAACATCGACCCGACCATCTGGCTGATGCTCTACGGCAACGCCTCCGCGCTGCAGATCGGCCTGTACGTCTGGAACCGCCGCCACAACGTCTCGCCGCACGAGCCGGAGGGCTCCGGCGGTGTGGCCGGCATGGTGATGTCCGCGCTGTCGGCACCGCTCTACGCGAAGGCGCTGATCGACTCCGTCCTGCGCAAGAAGAGCAAGTTCGTGGTCACCCCCAAGGGCGACTCGGCCAGCCCGGACACCTGGTTCGGAACCTTCCGGTACCACTGGTACTTCATCCTGATCTTCGGCGGCTCACTCGTCGCCGGCTTCGTCTACGGCAACTCGCACCCGGCGATGGTCATCTGGGCCATGTTCGCCCTGCTGATCACCGCGGCGCCGATGTTCGCCTGGCGCCACGGCATGCGCCAGGACAAGAAGAAGCCACCGGGCGACCCTGCCGCGGATCAGCGGCAGGACGCCGAAGCGCCCCGGACGCAGCCGCTGCCGCAGATGCCGCAGCAGCACGCGCACGCCCCGCAGAACCGGCCCAGCTGGGCCGGCCCGCACGGCGGACCGGGCGGACCAGGAGGAACCGGGCACGCCCCGGGCAACGACCAGACCATGCAGATCGCCCTTGGTGGACTTGGGGGACGTAAGGAATGACTGACCGTGCAGGCCGCCGTCGAGCCCGTCGGTTCGCGATCGGCACGGCGGTGGTACTCGCGCTGGCCGGGATGAACGGGCCGTGGCTGTACCGCTTCGGGACCGAGCAGTACCACCAGTACAAGATCAACCAGCCCGAGTACAAGGCCGCCAATGGCAAGTGGGAGATCGTCGAGTTTCCCGAGGAGTACCGGCAGAACACCATCCACGCGGCGCTGCTGCGCACCGGCAAGGTGCTGCTCGTCGCGGGCTCGGGCAACAACAAGGACAACTTCGACGCGAAGAAGTACGACACCCGGATCTGGGACCCGGTCGAGGGGACCATCAAGAAGGTCCCGACCCCGAGCGACCTGTTCTGCACGGGCCACACCCAGCTCGCCAACGGCAACCTGCTGATCGCGGGCGGCACCAAGCGGTACGAGAAGCTCAAGGGGGACGTGAAGAAGGCCGGCGGCCTGATGATCGTCCACAACGAGAACCCGGACAAGCCGATGACCCTGCCCGCGGGGACGAAGTTCACGGGCAAGGAGAACGGCAAGACCTTCGTCTCGAAGGACCCGGTGCTCATCCCGCGCGCCGAGAAGAACTTCGACGAGGAGACCGGCAGGTTCCTGGGCAACACCCCGGGGTACGGCCGCGTCTACGTCGAGGCGCAGAAGGAGGGCGCCAAGTACGAGACCGGCACGCAGGACAACTACACCGTGCAGGGCCTCACCGGCGACGACGCGCGCAACACGTACGGCATCGCCGAGAAGCTCGCCCTGGACAAGAAGGACTTCCAGGGCATCGACGACGCCTTCGAGTTCGACCCGATCGCCGAGAAGTACATCAAGGTCGACCCGATGAAGGAGTCCCGCTGGTACCCGACGCTCACCACCCTGAGCGACGGCAAGATCCTCAGCGTCTCCGGCCTCGACGACATCGGCCAGCTCGTCCCGGGCAAGAACGAGGTCTACGACCCGAAGACCAAGAAGTGGACCTACACGGACAAGGTCCGCCAGTTCCCGACCTACCCGGCGCTGTTCCTGATGCAGGACGGCAAGATCTTCTACTCGGGTTCGAACGCGGGCTACGGACCGGCCGACGAGGGCCGCGAGCCGGGCGTCTGGGACGTGGAGAGCAACGAGTTCACCAAGGTCCCCGGGCTGAGCGACCCCGACCTGATGGAGACGTCCGCCACGGTGCTGCTGCCCCCGGCGCAGGACGAGAAGTACATGGTGATCGGCGGTGGCGGGGTCGGCGAGTCCAGGAAGGCCAGCGAGAAGACCCGGATCGTCGACCTCAAGGCCGACGACCCGAAGTTCGTCGACGGCCCCTCGCTGGACAAGGGCACCCGCTACCCGCAGGCGTCGATCCTGCCGAACGACGACATCCTGGTCTCCGGCGGTTCGGAGGACTACCGCGGCCGCAGCGACTCCAACATCCTCGAGGCGCGGATCTACGACACGGAGAAGAACGAGTTCCAGCGGGTCGCCGACCCGCTGGTGGGCCGCAACTACCACGCGGGCTCGATCCTGCTGCCCGACGGCCGCGTGATGTTCTTCGGCTCGGACTCGCTCTACGGCGACAAGGCCAACACCAAGCCGGGCGAGTTCGAGCAGCGCATCGAGATCTACACGCCGCCGTACCTGCACGGCGACCGTGAGCAGCCCGAGCTGTCCGACGGTCCGGAGACCATCGAGCGCGGCAAGTCGGGCACCTTCACCTCGAAGGACGCCGCGCGCGTCGAGAACGTCCGCCTGATCCGGCCGAGCGCCTCGACCCACGTCACCGACGTGGACCAGCGGTCGATCGCGCTGGACTTCAAGGCCGACGGCGACAAGCTGACCGTGACCATGCCGGAGAACCGGAACCTGGTCCAGGCCGGCTGGTACATGCTGTTCGTCACCGACGCCGACGGCACCCCGAGCAAGGCCCAGTGGGTCCAGGTGCCGTAACCGCCGTACGGCAGCGCGGAGAAGCAGGAGAAAAGGGAGAGGGCGCCCTCTCCCTTTTCTCCTGCTGCGTGTTGGCCCGAAACAATCTTGCTCGTGCGCGGCACCTGGTGTGACCTC
>NZ_MSGP01000161.1 GCF_002078235.1 Streptomyces viridosporus | reverse complement strand
CCGGGGCGCCGGCGCCCCGGGAGCCGGCGCCCCCTGCGGTCCGAACGCCGTCATGAAGCGGTCGCGGAAGGCGTCCATGCCCCAGCGCGGGGCATCGGGCGCGGGCTTGAGCCCGTCGGTCCAGCCCCACCCCTCCACCCGCTCCAGCACCTTCTCGTCCCGGGCGACGATCGTGACCGGCACGTCCTTGCCGGTGTCCCCCGCGGTGACGGTGGGGACCGGCTGGTGATCGCCGAGGAAGACCAGGACCGTGTCCTCGTCGCCGTACCGCTCGACCCACTCGGTCAGGCTCCGCAACGAGTACTCGATGGCCCGCCGGTACTCGGTGCGCACCTTCTCCGGGTCCTTCCAGACCTCCTTCGGATCCGTGCCCTCCTTCTTGATCTCGTGGAACACCGAGCCGTCGCCGAGGTCGTCCCAGTCGATCATGCGGGCGACGGGGGACCAGGGGTTGTGGCTCGAGGCGAGGATGATCTCCGCCATGATCGGCCGGCGGTCCTTCCTGCCGTGCTCCAGGCGCTCGAAGGCCTCCAGGCTGAACTGGTCGGGCACGGGGGTCCAGCTGAAGTACGGACCGTGGTAGCCGAGGTGCTCGGAGTCGTAGATGTGATCCAGCCCGAAGAACTTCCCCTCCGGCCAGGCCCGGCGCACCCCGGGCACGATGCCGACGGTGCGCCAGTCACCGGCCTTGCGGAAGTAGCTGGTGAGGGTCATGCGGTCGCTGGTGGTCAGACTGCGGTAGCGCTGCTGGTTCTCGATCCACAGGCCGGACAGGAAGGTCGAGTGGGCGAGCCAGCTGCCGGCGCCCGTCACCGGCGAGGTGAGCCAGCCGCTGCGCGAGGCGAAGCCGGCGGACCGCAGCCGGTCGGTGCCCTCCGTGAGGACCGCGTCGATCGGTTCCGCCATCGCCGGGTCGTCGATCGCCACCCGGCCGTAGCTCTCGATGAAGGTGAACAGGACGTCCTTGCCGCGCAACCCGGTGAACAACTGGTCGGGCGGCGTCCTCGCGAAGGCGTCGACGGCGGCCTGCTCCTCGAAGACCCGCGCGTCGCGCAGGCCCGCGCGCACCTGCTCCACGCGGTTGCCCAGCATCTCCGCGGTGCCCCTGGTGGCCACCGGGACGCCGGTGATCCGCACGCCCAGGGTGACGCAGGTGATCCACACGACGCCCAGGGCCAGCAGGGTCCGGGCGGCGGCGGGGCGGTGACGGGCCATCAGGCCGGTCAGCCGCACCGTCGCCAGCGTCATGAGCACGAGCAGGGAGACGAACAGGACGATCACCCCGACCACGGCGAGCACCTGCCCGCCCCGGCCGAACGACTCCCGGACGAAATCCGCCGCGTCGTCGAGCAGGATCCAGTCGAGCACCAGGTCGAAGGGCCGGGCCAGCGTCTGGTAGAAGCCCATGTCCACGAGTTTCAGGACGGTGAGCAGGCCGAGCAGGACACCCGAGACCACCGCCGCGATCCGCCGCGGCCTCGGCGGCAGCGCGAGCAGCAGGGCCGCGAGCAGGATCCCCTCGGCGGGCAGGCGGAGGAACGCGTCGAACGCGAGCCGTTCCACGCGGTTCGGCACGAGGAGCGCGAACAGCACCAGCGCTCCGGCGAGGACGGTCGTCCCGACGGTGACGCCGCGCGCCGCACGGGGCCACCGCTGTCGCAGGCCCGACCGTCCCGGGCGCGCGGCGGCCGGCGCGGCCCCGGAGGGCGATGGGGTCTCGGAGGACGGCGTGCCGTCGGAGGACGGTGACGCCTCGGGGGAGGACGTGCCGTCGGAGGGCGAGGGGGCTTCGGAGGGCGGCGCGGCGCCGGGGGACGGCTCGGCCCCGGAGGGGGGCGCGGCCTCGGTCACCTCCTCGGGCGCGGGCGCGGCACCGTCCTCCTCCGTGCCGCCCCCGGTGGTGTCCGACGGTTGACGGGAGCGAGTGAAGAGCGACACCCGGGGGTCCTTCCGTGCGGTCCTGCGATGGCATGGCAAACCGGGCCCGACGAGCGGGCCTGCCCTCACCAGTACGTCCGTGCGGCCCCGCGGGTTCAACGGACACCGCCGCGGAAAGGTACTTCCCGCGTGACCTGTCGGGGGCCGGGACCGATCGCTAGGCTGACCGCGGACGACGGAATCGGGAGGAGCACGGACGTGGCCGAGAGCACCACCCAGCAGCGCCCGCTCATGGGCTGGGACAAGCCGGACCTGGACCTCAGCAACGCGCAGTGGCAGTCCAGCAGCCGCGGACTGGGCGATGTCCAGATCGCCTTCGTGGAGGGTTTCATCGCCATGCGCAACAGCGGCCGCCCGGAGAGCCCTTCCCTGATCTTCACCCCCGACGAGTGGGGCGCGTTCGTGTCGGGAGCCCGGGAGGGGGAGTTCGACCTGACGTGATCCGGGCCCGCGGGAGCCCCGGCCGCCGGACCGCCGTCGCCGCCGAGGGACGTGTCCCCCGCGTTTTTCCGGACACGCGATCAGAAGCGCCTCCCCCGGTCCCCGCCTGAGCCAGGCTGGTCCGGGAAGGCGGAGGTCGTACACCGGAGGCGAGGAAACGATGAGCACCCAGCCGGTCGTCGCGGCGGTCGACGGTTCGGACGACAGTCTGCGCGCCCTGGAGTGGGCCCTCGACGCCGCCCGTCGGCGCGGGACCCCGCTGCGGGCCGTGCACGTGCGTCAGTACGTCCCCTGGGCGCAGCCCGAGGTCCTGGCCGCCGGCCCGCCCGACCCGGACGACGACCCGGTCCTCGACCAGGTCCGCGCCCGCCTGGAGGGACACACCGGCCCCCCGGCCGTCGAGTACGCCACCCTGGTGGGGGCGCCCGGCGCCGTGCTGCCCGAACTGGGGGCCACGGCCCGGCTGCTGGTGCTCGGCTCCCGGGGCCGCGGCGGCTTCGCCAGCCTGCTGCTCGGCTCGAACTCCCTGGCCGCGGCCCGCGACGCCGAATGCCCCGTCGTCGTGGTGCCCCGGCCCGGACGCGGGGCCGACGGCGAGCCGCCGGCCGGGTCGGACCGCCTCGTGGTGACCGGCCTGAACGCCGACAGCCCCGACGAGGCCACGCTCGCCTTCGCCTTCGCCGAGGCCGCCCTGCGCGGCGCCCGGCTCCGGATCGTCGCCGCCTACCCCTGGCCCCTGCAGACCTGGATGCTGCCCGGGGAGGTGCCCCCGCCGGAGATCGACCAGGACGCCGTCGAGCACGAGACGCGCGTCCTCGCCGACGGCTTCCTCGCCCCGCACCGCGAACGGCACCCCGAGGTCACCGCCGAGACGCAGGTGCTGCCCGGCGACGCGGCCGGCCACCTGGTCGCGGCCTCCCGGGAAGCGGAGCTGGTCGTCGTGGGCCGGCACCGGCGCCGCCTGCTGGCACCGGCCCGGATGATGGGCTCCGTCACCCAGGCCGTCCTGCTGCACGCGGAGAGCCCGGTCGCGGTGATCCCGCCGGCCCCGCCGGAGGAGGCGTAGACCCCGCGCCGGACACCCCGGAACCCGCTCTCCGGACGGGCACCGGAACGTCCGCGACCGTCCGCACGGGGCTCCCGGCGTGCCTATCATCGGCCCATGCGGGATTCGATCAGCAGGGACGCCGGGCTCACCCTGGACCTCGCCCTGACCGTCCGGCACGACGGCGACGGCGGGACCGCCGACGACCTGACCGACCCCGCCGGTCTCACCGCCTGGGTGCGCGCCCACCCGGACGCCCTGCCCGGCGCGGACCGCTTCACCGCCGGCGCCGAGGACCTCACCGCCGTCCGCGAGCTGCGCGCCGCCGTCCGCGCCCTCTTCGCCCGCGCCGTGCGCCCGGACGCGCCGAGCCCCGCGGACGCGGCCCGGCTGCTGCCCGTGCCCGAGGCCCTGCGGCGCCTGAACGACGCGGCCGCCCGCACCCCCACCGTGCCGGTCCTGCGGTGGGCCGAGGGGGCCGGACCCGTCGCGCAGCGGCGTCCCGTCCGGGGCGAGGACGACCTGACCGCCGCCTTGGCGCAGGCCGCGATCGGCTTCCTCGCGGGCCCCGACCGGCAGCGGCTGCGGGCCTGCCACGCGCCGCGCTGCGTGCGGTACTTCCTGAAGGAGCACCCGCGTCAGGAGTGGTGCAAGCCGTCCTGCGGCAACCGGGCCCGGGTGGCTCGCCACCACGAGCGGCACCGGCGGACCGCGTAGCGGCGGCCGCCGCCCGGCCGACCGTCGGCCCGGCCGATCGCCCGCCCGTCCGGCTGACCGTCCGGGGGCCCGGGCACGTACCATGGCGGCATGTCGTTCCTCCGCCGCCGCAGTGCCACTCCCGCCGGGCCCGACTTCGACGTACTGGCCATGGACCCGGGCGACTGGCCCGGCAATCTGGGTGCCGGGCTGCTGCCCGCCCCCGACGGCAGTTGCCAGGGTGTCTTCCTGCGCTACGACCTGTTCGGCGGCCGCGGCCCCGCGATGATCATCGGCAACCTGCCGGAGGGCTCCCCGGCCCGGGACGTCCCCGAGGGCGAGGTCCCCTTCGAGGTCGGGCAGCTGCTGCTGGCGCTGGAGAACGACGAGGAGGTCACGGTCGTCGGCACCGAGGACGTGCCGGTGATGCAGGGCGACAACCTGCTGATCGTGCGCCGCGTCAAGCTCTCCGAGGGCCGGATCTCCTGCGTGCAGTTCGACCGCAGCGACAACGTGCTGGTCACCATCGCCGCCTGGGACCGCCCGATCACCGACGACCTGTACGCCCTCCTCAAGCCGCTGCCCGCGGAACTGTTCCAGCAGGGCTGACCCCGACCGCGCGCTAGGGGCCGGGCCCGGTACGGACCGGGCCCGGCCCCTAGCGCGCGGCGGTGCTACGCCGGCTTCACCGTGACGTCCGCCGCCCGCACGAAGGCGACCCGGTGCCCGAACTGGATCTCGTAGTACAGGTCCTCGCCGGTCACGACCCGGTGCGAGGCCTCGTCGAAGGTCACCGCGTAGTAGTACTCGCCGGGCACCTTGCCCCCGGTCACGTACCGCTGGCCCTTCGGCAGCGTGTACGGCAGCGGCGACACCGCCTGCGCGGGCACCCCCTCCGGGTAGGCGGCCTCCTCCGGGTACGCGCGCCCGTACACGGGCACGGAGCCGAGGCCCTTCCTCGGGGTCACGACCAGACCCGACGCGGGGACCGCGGTCGGCTGCTTCTTCGGGTTCCTGAACCACGCCTTCTGCCCCAGGTACCAGATGGCGGTCCAGTCGCCCCAGCGCTCGGCCACCGCGTACTGCTGCCCCGTGGAGGCGCGCGACGACAGGTCGTTCACCCCGGTGGTCGGAGCGGAACCGAGGCCGATGTCCCTGATCAGGGGAGAGCTCTCGTCGTGGTCGGAGTACAGCCGCACCGCGCTCGACCCGTGCGCCGCGCACGGCTCGCCCGCCTTCGCGCAGCCCGTGAAGACCGGCCGGTTGGCGTCGTAGTCGGGCCGGATCGTCACCATGCCGGCGTGCTGGCCGGCCGTGGCCTCGAAGGGGCGGCCCAGCAGTTCGAAGTAGTGCCGCCAGTCCCAGTAGGGGCCGGGGTCGGTGTGCATCCCGGGGACGGCCCCCGAGGTCGGGCCGGGCACGGTGTCGTGGCCGAGGATGTGCTGCCGGTCCAGGGGGATGCCGTGCTTCTCGGCGAGGTACTTCACCAGACGGGCCGAGGACCGGTACATCGCCTCGGTGTACCAGGCGTCGGGTTCCGTCAGGAAGCCCTCGTGCTCCAGCCCGATCGACGCCGCGTTGACGTACCAGTTGCCCGCGTGCCAGGCCACGTCCTCCGCCTTCACGTGCTGGGCGATGTGGCCGTCCGTGGAGCGCAGGCTGTACTGCCAGGACACGTAGGTGGGGTCCTGCACCATGTGGAGGACGCCCTCCCAGGCGCCCTCCGTGTCGTGGACGACGATGTAGCGGACCGGCTGCGAGGCGGGCCGGTTCCCCAGGTCGTGGTTGCCGTAGTCGCCGTCCCCGAACTCCTCGTACGGCGCCGGGATCCACTCGCAGGACACCGTCGCCGGGCACTCCGTCCCGGCGTTGGAGGCGGTGCGCAGGCCGGCGCGGCCCAGCGTCGAGGTGTCGGGCGCCAGGCCCGGGTGGGCGGCGAGGGCGACCCGCTGCCCCGCGTCGGTGACCCGTTCCCCGCCGGCCCGGATCACCTCGAACACCTCGTCGGCGTACGCCGACGCCGACGAGGTGTCGTCCGCGCCGGAGAAGCGGGCCACCGCCCCGTACCAGTCCGCCGGGTCCTCGCTCGGCGGCTCGCCCAGCCGGCGCTGGGCCTCGGCCAGCAGCGCGGCGCCGCCCGCCACGTTCGCGACCGGGTCCTCGCGCAGCCGCTCGGGGCTCAGCCCGGTCAGCCGGGCCGCCGCCGGCAGGGTCGTCAGACGGGCCGGGAGGGCATCGGCGCGCGGTGAGGGCGCCCCGGGACGCAGCGGGGGACGGGCGTCGTCGCCGCGAGGGTCCTCCGCGCCCGCGCCGTGGTGCTCGGCCGCGGCGAGCGCGGTACGGGCGTCCGTGAGGTGCATGGGGCCGTAGCCGCCGGTCACACTCGGGGCGCCGCCGTGCGCGTCCCAGCGGGACTGCAGGTAGGAGACGCCCAGCAGCACGCTCTGCGGCACGTCGTACGCGGCGGCCGCGGCGGCGAACGCCTGCTGGAGCCGGGCGGTGTCCGGCGGGGACGGGGGAGGGGCCGCGCCCAGCAGGGGCAGGGTCAGCGCCGCCGCGGCCAGGGCGCACACGGCGCCACGGGCGCGTCGGGACCCGGCCGCACTGCCGGGTTCGGGGACGGATGGTCGCAATGCAGCCTCCTGGGACGGTCGGGCGAGGAGAGCCCTGCGGAGCCGAGCGGTGGGACAGTGGTACCGGTCGGCTGATAATCCGTCAATCATGCCCAGGAGGGGACGATATCCCCGGTCAATCGGGGTCCGGTGAAGTTTCGTGGCGACGGCCGCGGGGCCTGCGGCGCGTCAGTGGAGTGCACCAATGGCGTCGGCCCCAGGGGTCTTTGCTCCCGGCCCGAGGGACTCTCCGGGTGCGGACGCACGCGGTCCGCGGTGTGCCTCCGCCGGAGCGCACCGCGGACCGCCGTCCTCGTCAGCGCGTGCCGACCGCCGCGCGCACGGCCCGGCGGGCCAGCTGGCAGTCGTCGTGCAGCCGCCGCAGCAGCAGCCGCTGCTCCTCGCCGGACGGCGCGGCACCCGGGTGGACCGCGCCCGGCGCCGGGGCCGGGTCGTGCATCGAACGCTGCACGGCCGTCTCGTAGGTACGGATCTCGCGGGTCAGCACGAGCATCAGGTTCACCAGGAACGCGTCACGCGAGGCGGGGCCCGCCGACTGGGCGATCTGGCTGATCTGCCGCCGGGCCACCGGTGCCTCCCCCAGGACCGACCACAGCGTCGCCAGGTCGTAGCCCGGCAGGTACCAGCCCGCGTGCTCCCAGTCCACCAGCACGGGACCGGCCGGTGAGATCAGGATGTTCGAGAGCAGGGCGTCACCGTGACAGAACTGGCCCATGCCCTGCCGCCCGGCCGCGAGCGAGATGCCGTGCAGCAGCTTCTGCAGATCGCCCATGTCCCGGTCGGTGAGCAGGCCCAGCTCGTGGTACCGGGAGATGCGGGCCGCGTAGTCCAGCGGGGCGTCGAAGGTGCCGGCCGGCGGCCGCCAGGAGTTGAGCCGGCAGATCGCGCCGAGCGCCGCTCTGATGTCCGCCCGCGGCGGCGCCTCGACCGGGTGCCGCTGGAGCGCCGCCACCCGGCCGGGCATCCGCTCGATCACCAAGGTGCAGTTGTCCGGATCCGCTGCGATCAGCCGGGGCGCCCGCACGGGCGGGCGGTGCCGGACGAACGAGCGGTACGCCACTATTTCGTGGCGGATCCGCTCGCTCCACGCGGGGGAGTGGTCCAGTAAGCACTTGGCGACCGCGCTGCTCCGGCCGACGGTCCCCACCAGGAGGACGGACCGGCCGTTGCGGCGCAGCACCTGCACGGGGGCGAACTCCGGACAGATGCGGTGCACCGACGCGATCGCCGTGCGCAACTGGGCACCCTGCGGGCCGGACAGGTCGAGCCGCCCGCTGAGCGGCTGGGTGCCCGGTCCCGCGGGGCGCCGTACCGTGCCCGGGCCGAGCACGGGGGTCGCCGGGCGCGCGGGGGTGAGGTAGGGGCCACCGTCCGACGGACGCGGACGCAGCGGCCGGAGCGGGGCGGACACGGAGGACGATGCTGCGTACATGGGCGATACAGATCCCTTCGTGTGCCTGAGACGTCGTCGACCACCCGGCCCGGCCGCCCAGGCACACCCTGGGGAGTGTCCCTGCGGCGACCGGGTCGTGGTGGCGCGTTCCTACTCGACACCCGAGGGCCCCTGGCACACCATCTGGCGCACCCTGGCGAACCCTGGCGAATAGTCGCCCGGCAACTCTCCCCGGGCTACTGTCAACTCAGCCGAGAACCTGGGGGCTTGACGTGAGCGGACAACCCAACACCCGGCTCGCGGACCTGTTCGGCCTGGCCGGCTGGTCCAAGGGCGAACTCGCGAGGCTGGTCAACCGGCAGGCGGCGGCCATGGGCCACCCCCAGCTGGCGACCGACACCTCCCGGGTGCGGCGTTGGATCGACATGGGGGAAATCCCGCGCGATCCCGTACCGCGGGTGCTGGCGGCTCTGTTCACCGAGCGTCTCGGCCGTGTCGTGACCATCGAGGACCTCGGTCTGGTCCGGCACGGGCGTGCGGGGAAACGGCCACGCGGCGGGAGGACGGAACATCCCGACGGAGTGCCGTGGGCGCCCGAGCGGACGGCCGAGGTCCTCACCGAATTCACGGGAATGGACCTCATGCTCAACCGACGCGGCTTGGTGGGCGCGGGCGCCGCGCTCGCCGCGGGATCCGCACTCAGCAGCGCCATGCACGACTGGCTGCACACCGATCCGACCCTGACTGCCGACGCTCCACGACTCGACCGTCCCCTGCACGCCGAACCCGTCGGGTTCGACCGCTACGAGGCCGCCCCCATCGGGTCGCAGGAGATCGAGGAACTGGAGCGCTCCGTGGAGGTGTTCCGCGCCTGGGACGCCGCCCGGGGCGGCGGCCTCCAGCGCAAGGCGGTGGTCGGCCAGCTCAACGAGGTGGGCGGCATCCTCGCCTACCACCACCCACCCCATCTCCAGCGGCGCCTGTGGGGCGTCGCCGCCAACCTCGCCGTCCTCGCCGGCTGGATGTCGCACGACGTCGGCCTGGAACCGACGGCCCAGAAGTACTTCGTCATCGCCGCCCACGCGGCGCGGGAGGGGGGCGACCGGCCGCGCGCCGGTGAGGCGCTGTCCCGGGCGGCCCGCCAGATGGTGCACCTGGGCCGGCCCGACGACGCCCTGGACCTGATGAAGCTCGCCCAGTCGGGTTCGGGCGAGGAGGTGCTGCCGCGCACCCGCGCGATGTTCCACACCATCGAGGCCTGGGCGCAGGCGTCCATGGGCAAGGGCCAGGCGATGCGCCGCACCCTGGGCCGCGCCGAGGACCTGTTCGTCTCGGACCGGGCCGACCTGGAGCCGCCGGACTGGATGCAGACCTTCAAGGACGAGGACCTGTACGGCATGCAGGCCCTGGCCTACCGCACGCTGGCCGAGTTCGAGCCCGGCGCGGCCGCGCACGCCCGGCACTACGCGGAGAAGGCCCTGTCCCTGCGCGTCGACGGGCGGGAGCGGTCGAAGATCTTCGACCATCTGTCCATGGCCTCCGCCTGCTTCATCGCGGACGATCCCGAACAGGCCGACCGGTACGCGCGCCTCGCCCTGATGTCGATGGGGTCCAACTCCTCGCGCCGCACCTGGGACCGGCTGCGCCAGATGTACCGGCTCACCGCCGAGTACGCCTCCTACCCGAGGGTCCAGGAGCTCAGGGAGGAGATCAGGCTGGCACTGCCGAAGCCGAGGGGGAAGGGCGCCGCCGGAGCCCAGGCGTGAGGGCGCACGGCACCCGCGGTCCCGGACCTCCGCGCGGCCGTCGTCCTTCCCGGTGGACCGCCCGGACGTCTCGTGGACGGACCGGCCGGCCGCCCGCTACGAGGCGACCCGGGCCACGAGCACGCAGGCGCCGTCCTCGCGCTCCCTCTCGCCGAACTCCCGTACGACCGCGCGGACACAGTGCTGGGCGGTGCGGGCCTCGGCGAAGTGCGCGGCCAGGCCGAGGAGGCGGTGGACGGCCGCGGTTCCGGCGTGCCCGGGCACCAGCCCGTCGGTGTGCAGGAGCAGCAGGTCGCCGACCTCGAGGGTGACCTCGGCCTGCCCGTAGGAGGCGCCGGAGGTGGCCCCGAGCAGCACGCCGTCCGGTGCGTCCAGCGCGCGCCCCGTCCCGTCGCGGAACAGCAGCGGGGCGGGGTGTCCCGCCTGCGCCCACACCAGGGAACGGGTGTCGGGCCGGTAGCGCAGACAGGCGGCGCTGCCCAGGGCCGGCTGCACGGTGGCGTCCAGCAACCGGTTGAGGCAGGCCAGCAGGGGGCCCGGCTCGGTGCCGGTCATCGCCATGCCGCGCACGGCGCCGAGCAGCATCGCCATGCCCGTGGCCGCGCCGACCCCGTGCCCGGTCAGGTCGCCGACGCTGAGCAGCGTCGTGCCGTCGGACAGCTCCAGGGCGTCGTACCAGTCGCCGCCGATCGGTGTGCCCGTCGACGGCGGCAGGTAGTGGGCGGCGAGGTCCAGGGTGCGCGGACCGCCGTGCGGGAGCCGCAGGGAGCCGTGCCGCGGGGGCAGCACGGCCTCCTGCAGCTCGACCGCGAGCCGGCGCTCGGTCTGCGCGGCGGCGTGCCGCTGGTGGTGCAGCGAGTCACGGGTCTCGCTCACCGCCCGTCGGCAGCGGCGCAGTTCGCTGACGTCCCGCAGCACGGCCCACATCGAGGTGGTGCTGCCGTCGGCGCCGAGTACCGGTTCGCCCATCATGTGCACGGTCCGTACGCCGCCGTCCGGGCGTACGACGCGGAACTCCCCGTCGATGGGCCGGGCGTCGACCAGGCAGTCCGTGACCATCGCCGTCAGCTTCGGCCGGTCCTCGTCGTGCACCAGGGAGGGCAGCTCGTCGAGGGTGAGCGGGGGAGCGGCCGGGTCGCGGCCCAGGATGCGGTACAGCTCCCCGGACCAGCTCGCCTCGTCCGTGAGCAGGTTCCACTCCGCACTGCCGACCCTGCTGAGCAGGGGCCCGCCGTCCTGCGCGGCGGCCGGCGCGGGCGCGGGGGCCGCGGTCATCGGCGACGGCCCGTCCCGCAGCTGCGCCAGGTGCTCGTCCAGGTCGTCGAGCTGGTGCAGCGCCAGGTCGTACAGCGCGCGCTGCCAGCGGTTCCGCGGGTCCGACCGGTCGGCCGGCGTGTCGCGCCGTACGGCGTCCACCTCGCCCTTGAGTCGCCGGGCCTGCGAGATGAGCGCGTCGACACCGCCGGGTCCTGGCGGCTGGGCGGCTGGGCGGCCCGCGGAGAGGTGGGACGGCATGACGCACTCCGATGGGAACGGTACGGCCTTCGGGCGGGGAGGGACCGTTACGACTGTGGCACAGCCCGCGACGCCCTGTAAGGGATTTGGCAACACACGATAAGGCGGTGCCCGCGGCATATGCCACCGTCTTCGGGGAGTTACTCCGGGGTATGCGCGAGGGGTCGCACTGATCGCCAACTCCCATGATACGCAAGTGATATGACGACGCGTCGGGTACTCGTGGCGACTCACTCGCGTGTTCGACGGTCAGGTGTTCGTTCGTGGCCGACCGGTGGGTCACCCCGTTCTCAGTACCGCAGCACCCCTGCGATCCCGTCCGCGTCCCCGAGGGTGCCGTCCGGGACGAAGCGGACCTCGGCGCCGGTCTCCAGGCACTGCTCCACGATCTCGTCCACGATGTCCTCGCGGGCGTCCAGGTCGCCGTCCGCGGCGACGACCAGGTGGTCACCGGTGTCGCGCACCGTGACCCGGTAGTTCTCCTCGACGGCCAGCAGCCGCACCCGTCCCTCCCGGGCGCTCTGCCACAGTTCGTCGACCCCGGCCGCGAACTCCTTGCGCCCGCGGGCGGACTCCAGGGACCGGGTCACGTCCTCGGTGCTCCTGCGGGCCTCGGCCTCGAGCACCGGCCGCACCGCCTGCCACACCGCGTCGGGCGTGCTGTCCGCGAGTCCGCCGTGCGGGACGTGCACCGCGTCCCTGGTCATGCCGCCGACCTCGGACAGCAGGGACAGGGCGGCGGGCGTGCCGGTGACGTACAGCGGCCGGGGGTGGCCGCGCAGGAGCGCGCCCATCGCGAGGTCGGCCTCGCGCAGGAACTTGCGGGTGCCTTCGTCGCGGAAGGCGCTCGGCTGGTCGCCGACCCGCTCCAGTCGCTCCGGGTCGAAGTTCTCCGCGCTCCGGACCAGCGGGAAGCCTCCGGCGCGTTCCTCCACCACCCGGTCCGTGCCGCCGCTCCACAGGGCGACCCGGTCGGCGGCCACCGACAGCACCCAGAACGGCCGTTCCGCGGTGTGGGCGGAGACGAGGTTGCGGGTCAGGAAGGTGTCCGAGAGCACCACGCGCTCGGGCACGGAACGGGCGAGCGACCACACCTGGTGCTCACCCGGGGCCGCGAAGATGATCAGGCCGTCCTCGCTGTGCGACAGGTCGACCTCGGACAGGGCCCGGTCCAGTTGCCGGGCCACGTCGGCACGCCGGTCCCGGGTGACCGCGGGGTCGGCCTCCAGCTGCTTCTTGGCCTCGCCCACCGCGTTGCGCAGCCGGACGGCGTCCTGCGCGCTCAGGGGATCGCGCCGATGCGTCGGGGTCAGCACGGACACCGCGGGATAGGGCCGTGGCCGACGCAGTTCGGCGAGGGCCGCAGGACTCAGATCGTGCTCCATGACAGCACCATAGAGCCGATTCGCGTATCGGGCATTCGGGGCATGTCGCTCGGCTGTGGGGGCACGGGCCGGAGCGGGCGCGGGCATGCGGACGAGGGCGCCGGCTCCGGCTCCGCGGAGTCCGCACGGGCGGTTCAGAGCCGGCCGTCCTCCTCGGAACCGCAGGAACTGCCGCTCGGCGGCAGGGATCCGTACAGCAGGAAGTCGTCGACCTTGCGGTGCACGCATGCGGACGACCCGTAACCGGTGTGCCCCTCACCCCGGTTGTCCAGCACCACCGCCGCCTCACCGAGCCGCTCGGCCGTCTCCACCGTCCAGCGGTACGGCGTGGCCGGGTCGCCCCGGGTGCCGACCAGCAGCATCTTCGGCGTGTCGAGGTCCTTGACCTGCTCGCGGATGTAGTCGGTGCCCTTGGGCCGGCCGTGGCACATCAGCACCTGGGCGAGCCGGTACCGGCCGAAGACCGGCGAGGCCTCCTCGTAGGCGGTGCGCAGCCGGGCCAGGTCCCGGGTCAGCCGCTCGGCGGTGGGGCGGTCGGGGTCGTCCGCGCAGTTCACCGCCATCAGCGCCGCCGGCAGGTTGTCCAGCGGCACCTCCCCCTCGTCGACGAGGGGGTCGTCGGACCGCCGCGGCGAGGGGGGCGCCACCCCTCCGGTCGCGAAGGCCTCCACCCCGCGCGTGTCCCCGTCCTCCATCAACTGCGCGAGGGCCCGTTGCAGCAGCGGCCACAGCTCCTTGCTGTAGAGCCCCTGTCCCAGGGCGCCGGCGAGGTCCTGACCGGTGAACTCGAAACCGAAGTCGGTCGGCACCGGGTTCTCGTCGAGCGACTCGACCAGCTTCACCACCTGCCGGCGGGCGTCGCGCGGGTCCTGCCCGAACGGGCAGGCGATGTCCTGCGTGCACCAGGTGAGGAAGCTCTCCAGCGCCTTCTGCTGCCCCTTGGCGCTCGCCACTCCCTGCTCGGTCAGCGGCTCGGTCAGCGTGTCCACGCCGTCGAGCGCGAACCGGCCCACCTTCTCGGGGAACCGGGACGCGTACACCGCGCCGAGCCGGGTTCCGTAGGAGAAGCCCAGGTAGTTGAGCCTCTCGTCGCCGAGCGCCTGGCGCATCACGTCCAGGTCGCGGGCGACGTCCACGGTGCCGATGTGGGAGAGGACGGGGCCCGAGTGCTCGACGCACTCGGCGGCCACCTCGCGCAACTGCGCGAGCGCCTCGCGGGGATCGGACATGTCCTCGCCGCCGGTCGCCTCCAGCGCCCGGCCGGTGGCCTCCGTGCCGCAGCTGACCGGTGAGGAGCGGCCGACGCCGCGCGGGTCGAAGGAGACCACGTCGTAGTCGTCGGTCAGGCCCATGAACTCCTTGCCGCCGTGGGCGAGTCCCAGGACGCCCGAGCCGCCCGGGCCGCCGAAGTTCAGCACCACCGAGCCCCGCGGGTCGCCGGTGCCCCGGTAGCGGGCGAGGGCCAGCTCGAGGGTGCCCTTCTCGGGCTCGGCGTAGTCGAGCGGGACGGTGATCCTCCCGCACTGCAGGTCCTCGGGCAGTTCCGTGCCCTCGCACGCCGTCCACCTGATCTTCTGGTCGTAGAACCGGCCGAGGTCCGGGTCCGTGTCGCCGAGGGCCGTCAGTCCCGCACCCAGCAGGGCCAGCCCGGCCGCGCCGGTGGCCGCGCGGCGCCGGACCGAGGACCGCATCGCGCGGCACCGGGCCGAAGGTCGCGTGGAGAGCTTGGCCAGCATCGATGCCTCCAGGGGCGCCCCGCAGCGGACCGGGAGCGGCGCCCTCGCTCACCATAAGCGGGCCCCGCGGCCCCCGCCTGTCGGCCGGACGGCGGCACGTCCGGGGCCCGGCCGCCGCGTGTTCGTCAGCCGCGCGTTCGACGGATCCGCCCGGGGCTCGAACGGCGGGCCCCCTGATGGAGTGAACGGCCCGGGGCCGTACGGGGGAGCCATAACCCGGATGGCGGCACGCGCGTTCTGTCCGGTGCGGGCGAGTGCCCGCGACCAACTCTGGAAGGCAGGGAACCTATGCGAAGGGTTACCCGGAACGGTGTGATCGCCGTCGCCGCCGCGTCGGGCGCGATGGCCGTGGCGATGCCGGCGTACGCCGACGCCGGCGCGGAGGGCGCCGCGGTCGGTTCGCCCGGGGTGGTGTCCGGAAACACCCTCCAGCTCCCGGTGCACGCCCCGCTGAACGTGTGCGGGAACACGGTGAACGTGGTGGGTCTGCTCAACCCCGCCGCGGGCAACACCTGCGTCAACGAGGACGCGGACCAGCGGGCCGGGGCCTCGGGACCGGCCGGCGGCGCGACGGCCGGGAGCGGCGCGCAGGGCTCACCGGGCGTGGTGTCCGGCAACCAGGTGCAGCTGCCGGTGGACCTCCCGGTCAACGTCACCGGGAACAGCGTGAACGTGGTCGGCGTCGGGAACGCGGCCGTCGGTAACGTGTCCACGAACACCTCCGGTGAGCGGCCCGACCGCCCGGAGCCCGAGGCGTCCACCCCGCCGCGCACGCCGCCGGCCCCCGAGCCGGCACCCCGGGCCGCCCCGCCGAGGACGGCCGCCCTCGCCGAGACGGGCGCCGACCGCACCGTCCCGGTTCTCGCGACCGGTGCCGCGCTCTTCCTGGGCGGAGTCGTCCTGTACCGCCGCGCCCGCCCGCGGACGGACGGCTGACCCCCGGGGGAACGAGCGGGCTCCCGGGGCCCGCGTCGTCCGGCGGGGCCCGCGCGGGTCAGGCGCGTGCGCGGTGGAACCGCCGGTGCAGCTCCTCGACCTCTCCGACCAGCTCCGGGACGGGGCCGTCCACGACCACGCCGGGGGCGACCTCGGCGACCGGCAGCGTCCGCACCGGCGGGGCGGGCACCCCCAGCTCGGAGAGCCAGGACGCCAGCTGCTCGGAGGAGGCGACGTACACGATGCGTCCGAGGCCCACCCAGGCGTGGGCCGCCGCGCACATCGGGCAGTGCTCGCCGGAGGTGTACACCGTGGCGGCGGCCCGCTCGTCGGGCGTCAGGTGGGCCGCCGACCAGCGCGCCAGCTCGAACTCGGGGTGCCGGGTGTGGTCCCCGGAGGCCACGCGGTTGTGGTCCTCGGCGAGCACGGTGCCGTCCCCGCCCACGAGGACCGAGCCGAACGGCTCGTCCCCGGACTCCAGCGCCTCGGTCGCCAGCTCCACACAGCGGCGCAGGTGCGGCAGTTCGGCTTCCTTCACGACCATGGGCCCGGCCCTCCTCGCATCGGCTTGATCGACAGCACCCTAAGGCCGTGGGCGCGCGGAGGCGAAGCCGTCGCGGACGCCGCCCCTAATCCCGTTGAATCCCGTTGCCCCCGGCACCGGCCCCGTGGTGGGGTCGGTCGCATGGATCACGCCTCGGTACTCGCCCTGTTCGACCGCGACCTGCGCGAGGGGGCGCGGCCCGACGGGCCCGACGCCCGCGTCGAGCGCACCGGCGGCGTGGTGCGGCAGACCGCTCCCGAGTACGGCTGGAACGGCGTCCTCTGGTCCGCCCTGGACGAGACGGACGCGGACGCGGCGATCGCGGAGCAGATCGCGCACTTCACCGCGCTCGGCCGCGAGTTCGAGTGGAAGCTGTACGGCCACGATCGGCCGGCGGACCTCGGGCAGCGGCTCGCGGCGGCCGGGTTCACGCCCGAGCCGGAGGAGACCCTCATGGTCGGCGAGATCACCGACCTCCGCCTCGACACCGGGACGCCCGAGGGCATCCGGGTCGTGCCCGTCACCGACCGGGCGGGCGCCGACCTGGTGGCCGACGTGCACGAGAAGGCGTTCGGCGCCGACGCGTCCCGGCTGCGCCGCCAGCTGCTCGCCCGGCTCTCGGCCGACCCCGGCACCGTGGTCGCCGTCGTGGCCCTGGCCGACGGCGAGCCGGTCGGCGCGGCCCGGATGGAGCCGGTGCCCGGCACCCCGTTCACCGGTCTGTGGGGCGGCGGCACCGTGCCGGCCTGGCGCGGCCGGGGCGTCTACCGCGCACTGGTCGCCCACCGGGCCCGGGTCGCCGCGGACCGCGGCCACCGCTACCTCCAGGTCGACGCCTCCGACCGGAGCCGCCCCATCCTCGAACGCCTCGGCTTCGCGCCCCTGACCACGACGACTCCGTACGTGTACGTGCCGGCACGGTAGGAGGGCGCACCGGGCGCGCCCCGGAGCCCGGACTCCCCGGCCTTCGGCGGCGAACGGGGGAGCGGTGGCGGCGGGAACGGGAACGGGTCCGGAGGGCGGCACCAGGCGGTGCTTGCCTCCGGACCCGTTCTGCGCGTCCGCCCCCGGCTGCCGGGGGCCGGTCAGCGGCGTGCCTTCGCACGGTCCAGCGCGGCCACTCCGAGCGCGGCGAGACCGATCTGGATCAACCACTCCACCCAGTCGACGCCCTTGGTGTCGGCCACCCCGAGGGCCGCGGCGATCGCCGAACCGATGAGCGCGGCGACGATGCCGACGAGGATCGTCCACAGGACCCCGATGCGCTGGCGCCCCGGGACCACGAGCCGGCCCAGAACACCGATGACAATGCCGATGACGATGGCACTGATGATGCCGTCGATCTCCATTTCGCCCCTTCTCCTCGTGACTCCCGCTGTAGGACTTCTGCCCCGGGGCGGTGGGGACAGTCCCCGTTCCCGCGGGGACCGCGCGGCCGTGCCCGGGCCCGGATGCGAAAGCGGCCGGTCCGGACGGACGCGGGCCGGCCGGGTGGCCGTGCCTACCGCCGGGAGGCGTTCCTGGCCGCGGTGGCGAGGCAGACCGTGCCCAGGGCCAGGGTCAGGGCACCGATGACGACGTTGTTCCAGATCACGCCGGCGTCGGGGCCCTGGCCGACGATCCACGGTGAGATGATCAGCCATATGCCCAGGGCGCACATGGCCCCGCTGAGGCCGTACATGCGCGCCGGGGCCGCGGTGAACCCCAGGCCGAGCAGGCCGATCGCGATGCCCACGATCAGGTTGTGGGTCGCGAGCGCGGGCTGACTCGTCGTGTAGTGGAGGATCCACGGGGACACCGCGCAGTACAGACCGAGCAGGAACACCGGCCCGTCCACGAGGGCCACGTCACGACCGCCGAGCACACGGTCGTACCGGGCCCGCATCTCCGGAGCATCGGGGTGGCTGCCGAGGTCACCGCGCGGGTGCGAGACGTTGGCCATGGTCGTCTCCTTCGACTAGCAGACCTGACCGCGTCTGGTGCGATGTGCGGGAAAAGACGCGTATGTTCATACTGCGCTTATTTTTCCCTTATGTGTAGAGCTCGGTGCGGGGGCGGTGCGGGGGGTGCCCTCCCGGTGCCGTGCCTTCTATAGGGTGACCGTGTGGCCACAGCAGACGACGCGGAACGGCGGGCGGCGGAGCACGACACGCTCCGGGTGCCGGAGGCGGCCGACCTCCAGGCCTTCGCCGTCCAGCTGCGCCGGATGAACGGCGAGATCAACCGGATGGTCCACGGCTTCGCGGGCCGCAACGAGCTGCACGCCACCGACGTCCAGGCGCTCGCGGCGATCCTGGACGCGGACGAGCCGATGACCCCCGGCCGGCTCAGGGAGCACCTCGGGCTCACCTCCGGGGCCGTGACCGCGTGCGTGGACCGGCTGGAGCGCGCGGGACACGTCACCCGGGTCCGGGAGAGCGCCGACCGCAGGGTGGTCCACCTGTACTACGCCGCCGACGCCAAGGCGGCGGCCCGGGCGTACTTCCGTCCGCTCGCGCAGGCCGCCGGTGCGGCGCTCTCCCGCTTCGACGACTCCGAACTCGCCGTCGCCCTGCGGTTTCTCACCGCGCTGAACGAGGAACTCGCCCTCCGCGGGGCTCCCGAGCGGCACTGACCGCCCCCGGCCCGGCCGTATCAGTGGAACCGGTGTGGTCTACGATCACACCCGCAATCTATTTCAATCATTGAGATTGTTTCTCGTCGAGATGATTATCACCGCACCTGGAGAGTGATGACCGCCTCATCCCGATGGGCCCGCCGGCTCGTCCCCGTCCTGCTGCTCGTCGCCTGGCTCGGCATCGGAGGGGCGTTCGGCCCCTACGCCGGCAAGCTCGGCGAGGTGGCCGTCAACGACCAGGCCGGTTTCCTCCCGCGCAGCGCCGAGTCGACGGAGGTCATCGAGGAGCAGAAGGCGTTCCGGCAGGACGAGACCCTGCCGGCGATCGTGCTGTGGACCGGCGACGCGGACGGCCCGGTGAGGGACCGGCAGCCCGAGGCCACCCGCGCGCTCGCCTCCCTCGTGGACACCCCGGGCGTCGTCGGCAGGACCTCCCCGGCGATCCCGTCCGAGGACGGCGAGGCCCTGCAGGGAGTCGTCCAGTTGGACCCCGGGCTCGGCGACGGGCTCCCCGACGCGCTCGAACGGATCCGCACGGCGGCCGAGAAGGTGCCCGGCACCACGGTCCAGCTGGCCGGACCGGCCGCGACCCGGGCCGACCTGTCCGACGCCTTCGCCGGGATCGACGGCCTGCTGCTCGCCGTCGCGCTGGTGACCGTCCTGGTGATCCTGGTCCTGGTGTACCGGAGCGTCCTGCTGCCCCTGGTGATCATCGTGTCCTCGGTCCTGGCGCTCGCCCTGGCCTGCGCGGTGGTGTACGCCCTCGCCGACAACGACGTGGTACGCGTCGACGGCCAGGTCCAGGGCATCCTGTCCATCCTCGTCATCGGCGCCGCCACCGACTACGCCCTGCTGGTCACCGCCCGCTTCCGCGAGGAACTGGCCGAGCACGACCGCTTCACCGCCATGCGGTCCGCGCTCCTGCGGTCCTGGGGCGCCGTCGTGGCCAGCGCCGCCACCGTCGCGCTGGGCCTGATCGCCCTCCTGCTCAGCGACCTGACCAACACCCGGGCGCTCGGCCCGGTCGGCGCCATCGGCATCGCCTGCGCCGTGCTCAGCACCCTGACCTTCCTGCCCGCCGTGCTCGTCCTGCTCGGCCGCGCCGCCTACTGGCCCGCGAAGCCGCGCGCCACCGGGAACCGGAGCACCGGCGACGGCGTGTGGCGGCGTGTCGCGTCCCTCGTCGGACGGGCACCACGCAAGGTCTGGGCCCTCACGCTGGCCGCCCTGATCGCCTGCGCCGCCTTCGCGCCGACCCTCGACTCCCAGGGCGTGCCGCTCGACGAGACCTTCGTCAACGACGCGCCGTCGGTCGCCGCCCAGCGCACCCTCTCCGAGCACTTCCCCGGCGGCTCCGGCAACCCCACCGTGGTCATCGCCGCCGCCGACCGGCTGGGCCGCGTCGTGGCCGTGGCGGAGAACACCGAGGGCGTCGCCTCGGCGGCCGGTGCGACGGCCTCCGGACGTCCCGGCGGCGAACCCCTGGTGGTCGACGGACGGGTCCGCGTCGACGTCACCCTCGACTCCGCGGCCGACAGCGACGCCGCGAAGGACACCGTGGCACGGCTGCGCACCGCCCTGCACGACATCCCCGGCGCGGACGCCCTCGTCGGCGGCTACACGGCCCAGCAGTACGACACCCTGCGGACGGCGGAACGGGACCGCACCCTCATCGTCCCCGTGGTCCTCGTCGTCATCTTCCTGGTGCTGACCGTGCTGCTGCGCTCGCTGCTGATGCCCGCGCTGCTCGTCGCCACCGTCGCGGTCAACTTCCTGGCCACGATCGGGGTTTCCGCCCTGGTCTTCCCGCACGTGTTCGGCTTCACCGGCACCGACCCGTCGGTGCCGCTGTACGGCTTCGTGTTCCTGGTGGCCCTCGGCGTCGACTACAACATCTTCCTCATGTCCCGGGTCCGGGAGGAGTCGCTGCGGCACGGGGCCCGCCAGGGCGTGCTGCGCGGGCTGGTCAGCACCGGCGGGGTGATCACCTCGGCCGGCGTGGTGCTGGCCGCCACCTTCGCCGCGCTCGGGGTGATCCCGCTGGCCTTCCTGGCACAGGTCGCCTTCATCGTCGCCTTCGGCGTCCTCCTCGACACGCTGGTCGTGCGCTCCCTGCTGGTGCCCGCCCTGGCCCTGGACCTCGGGCCGGTCGCCTGGTGGCCGGGCCGGCTCGCCGGGGAACGCAAGGAGGCGCGGGGCTGACCCTCCGTCCGGGACGGGCGCGTCCCCCGTACGCGCCCGTCCCGGGCGGATCCGTCCCGTACACGGCCGTCCCGGACATGTCCGTTCCGATCCCGGGCAGCCGGAAC
The DNA here is from genome assembly GCF_002078235.1 of Streptomyces viridosporus. Classification (GTDB taxonomy): domain Bacteria; phylum Actinomycetota; class Actinomycetes; order Streptomycetales; family Streptomycetaceae; genus Streptomyces; species Streptomyces viridosporus. The sequence continues at coordinate 9,634 of NZ_MSGP01000161.1, read as the reverse complement.
GTACGGAAAACGTACGGAACGGAACGGCCTTCGGGCCGCAGGTCGACAGGAGGTGTCCGCCCCATGACTGCCGTGACGGGAGCGAAGGTGCTGGAACGTTTCCCCGCGGGTGCCCCGCGCGGGTCCTGGCCGGCGGAGGAGTGCGCGGCCCGGCACCGCGCCGAGGGCGAACCCGCCACGGTCGTCATGGACCTGGAGTCGGACGCGTTCCTCGTGGTGGTCCCGTCTCCGCAGGACGACTGACCGCACCGCCCAGCCGCCCGGCCCGCCGCACGAACGCCTCGTGCAGGGCCCGGGCGGCCAGCGGCACCGACGCGGACCTGCGCCGACGCAGCATCAGCAGCACCCGGGACCGGTCACCGGCGACCGGACGGCACACGAGCGCGCCCTGCCGCTCCAGCGGATCCCCGACGACGCTGAACTCCGGCAGCACCGTCACCCCGAGCCCCTCGGCGACCATCAGCTTGCCCATCTCGGCGCCGTCGGTGGAGTACGCGAACGCCGGGGAGCGGCCGTCCAGGAGCCGGTGCACGTAACGGTGCATCACATAGCCCGAGCGCATCGCGATCAGCGGCTCGGTGAGCAGGTCGTCCGCCGACACCTCCGCCCGGCCGACGAGCGGGCTGTCCGGGTGCAGGCACACCACCGGCCGGCCGCGCAGCAGCTCGGTGGACTCGAACCCGTCCGGCATGTCGTCACCCTCCAGGTGGTTCACCAGCCCGAGGTCGAACCCCCCTTCCAGCAGCGCCCGGTGGATGTCCGTCTGCTGCGCCCCGACCACCTCGACCTGGGTGAGCGGATGCGCGGCACGGAACTCCCGCACGGCCGGCACCAGCAGCGGCACGGTCGCCGCGTTCACCGTGCCGACGCGCACCATGCGGCGGATGCGGTGCTGCTCGCCCGCGGCGGCCCGCAGCCGGTCCACCGCGTCCAGGACGTCGACGATGCGCGGCAGCAGCTCCCGGCCCGCCGCGCTCATCGTCGCCCCGGAGCGCTTGCGCTCCAGCAGGTCGACCCCCAGCTCGCGCTCCAGGTTCCGTACGGTCTCGCTCAACGCGGGCTGGGAGAGCCTCAGTTCCTCGGCCGCCCGGCGCAGCGAACCCAATCGGGTGACGGCCGCGATGTATTCCAGTTGTTCAGTCCGCACGGCAGCAGAATGCGGGTGCCCGAACATCCCGTTCAAGGGTTTCCCTGTCACACCTTCGTGAAATTCAATGGTCCGCGATACGAGACCGGTCGGGTTTTCCTTGACGCCCCCGAGCGGCGGCTGCCACGATGACGGACATGACGATGCGACTGGACCTCACGCGGCGACGCCACGTCGACCTCGCGCGCGTTTCCAGCGCCTCCTGTCGTCCCGCGGCCTGATCGTCCCGATTCGCCGCCCTCCTTCCCGCAGCGCCCGCCGGCCGTGCAGGCCGCGCGCCGTCCGTCTCCTCATCACCCGAGCCACCTGAATTCCGCGCCTCTCGGCGATCCGTGAATTCGGTGTGCCCGAAATCCCTCTGAATTCCGCGACATTCCGCAGCAGGAGTTCCGCATGCCCGCAGACCCCTTGAAATTCGCCTACTGGGTGCCCAATGTCAGCGGTGGCCTGGTCACCAGCCGGATCGACCAGCGCACCGACTGGGGGTACGACTACAACCGGGAACTCGCTGTCCTCGCCGAGGACAACGGTTTCGACTACGCCCTCACCCAGGTCCGCTACATGGCCAGCTACGGCGCCGAGCACCAGCACGAGTCGACGAGCTTCAGCCTCGCCCTGCTGCTCGCCACCCGGCGCCTGAAGGTGATCGCCGCCGTCCACCCCGGCCTGTGGCACCCCGGTGTCCTCGCCAAGCTGGGCGCCACCGCGGACCACCTGTCGCACGGCCGCTTCGCGGTCAACGTGGTCAGCGGCTGGTTCAAGGACGAGTTCACCGCCCTGGGCGAACCCTGGCTGGAGCACGACGAACGCTACCGGCGCGCCGAGGAGTTCATCCGCGCCCTGCGCGCGAGCTGGACCGAGGACCGCGCCGAACTCGCCGGTGACTTCTACCGGTTGCGGGGCTTCTCGCTCAAGCCCAAGCCCCTCGGCACCGCCGGGCGTCCGCACCCGGAGATCTTCCAGGGCGGCAACTCCACCGCCGCCCGCGCCATGGCCGGCCGGGTCTCCGACTGGTACTTCTCCAACGGCCGGGACTTCGACGGGGTCGCCGAGCAGATCGCCGACGTCCACGACTCCGCCTCCCGGGCGGGGAGGCGGCCCCCGAAGTTCGGCCTCAACGGCTTCCTCATCGCCCGCGACACCGAGGCCGAGGCCCGTGAGACCCTCCGGGAGATCGTCGCCCGGGCCGACACCGAGGCCGTCGAGGGCTTCGGCGCCGCCGTCCGGCAGGCGGGGAGGTCCACCGCCGACGGCAAGGGCATGTGGCAGGACTCCACCTTCGAGGACCTGGTCCAGTACAACGACGGCTTCCGCACCGGCCTGATCGGCACCCCGGAGCGGGTCGCCGAGCGGATCGTCGCCTACAAGCGGCTCGGCGTCGACCTCTTCCTGCTCGGCTTTCTGCACTACCACGAGGAGGTCGAGTACTTCGGCCGCCGCGTCCTGCCCCTGGTGCGCGAGCTGGAGGCCGCCGACCGCACGGGCCCCGCCTCCGTCCCCGCCCACGCCTGACCGCCCGTCCCCCGAGATCCGCACACGCGCACGAGACAGCAGAAGAGAGGCCGACACCCCCATGAGCACCGTCACCCCCACGGACTGGAGCGTCCGCCCCGCCCCGCGCACCGCCGAGGACTGGACCGCCCGCGCCGCGGCGGTCGCCGCCGTCCTGGCCACCGACGCCGCCGCCCGCGACCGCGCCGGAGCCGCCCCGCGCGCCGAGGTCCGGCTGCTGAAGGACTCCGGCCTCGTCACCCTGCTGGGCCCCGCCGAGCACGGCGGAGGGGGCCAGAACTGGATCACCGCCCACCACGTCGTCCGGGAGATCGCGAAGGCCGACGGCTCCATCGGCCAGCTCCTGGGCTACCACTACCTGTGGAACTGGGCCGCCCGCCTGGTCGGCACGCGCGAGCAGTGGGAGCACATCGAGGCCGAGGCCGCCCGCAACCGCTGGTTCTTCGGCGGCGCCGTCAACCCGCGGGACAAGGACGTCGTCGTCACCGAGGACGGCGACGACCTGGTCTTCACCGGCCGCAAGTCCTTCTCCACCGGAAGCAGGGTCTCCGACGTCACCGTCCTGGAGGGCGTTTTCGAGGGCACGGACCGGCACGTCTTCGCCATCGTGCCGTCCGACAGCGAGGGCCTGACCTTCCACGACGACTGGGACAACATCGGCCAGCGGCTCACCGAGAGCGGCAGCGTCACCCTCGACGGCGTCCGCACCCCCTGGTCCTCCGCGGCCGGGTACGTCGACAAGGAGTTCCGGCCGCGGGTCTACAACACCCTCAACGTCCCCACCATCCAGCTGGTCTTCGTCAACTTCTACCTCGGCATCGCGGCCGGCGCGCTGGAGACGGCGGCCGCCTACACCCGCACCAAGGCGCGGTCCTGGCTGCACGGCGGCCACGACCGCGCGGTCGACGAGCCCCACGTCATCGACACCTACGGCGACCTCACGGCGAAGCTCTGGGCGGTCGAGGCGCTCGCCGACGCCGTCGCCGTCGAGGGGCAGCGGCTGCACGACGACCCCGACGCGGTCACCGAGCAGGCGCGCGGCGACTTCGAGGTGCGGGTGGCCGCCGTCAAGGCCCGCGCCACGGACGTCGCCCTGGAGGTCACGAGCCGCATCTTCGAGGTCACCGGTGCCCGCTCCACCACGACCGCCGAGGGCCTGGACCGCTTCTGGCGCAACATCCGCACCCACACGCTGCACGACCCGGTCGCCTACAAGCGCCGTGAGGTCGGCCGCTGGGTCCTGGAGGGCGAACTGCCCGAGCCCACCTGGTACTCCTGACCGCCCCCGGGGTGCCCGGCCGCGCCCGGGCACCCCGCCCCTCGAACACCCCGAGGACCGCACCCCCTCCGAGAACCCTAGAACCCGAAAACCCCTAGAACCCGAAAACCCCTAGAACCCGAAAAGCCGAAACCCGAGAACCCGGAAAACCGGAAAAGAGGTCCCATGGCCACCGTCCTGTCCGTCTCCGGCAGTCCCTCCGCCGCCTCCCGCACCAACCGTCTGCTGCGCCACCTGGACCGGCGGCTGATCGCACAGGGCCACGAGGTGATCCCGCTCGACGTGCGCGCCCTCCCCGCGGAGGCGCTGCTCGGCGCCGACTTCGGGCACCCGGCCATCGAGGAGGCCGGCGCGCTCTTCGCCCGTGCCGACGGCGTCGTCGTCGGCACCCCCGTCTACAAGGCGTCGTACTCCGGTGTCCTCAAGGCGCTCCTCGACCTGCTGCCGCAGTACGCGCTGACCGGCAAGACGGTGCTGCCGCTGGCCACCGGCGGCACCACCGCCCACGTCCTGGCCATCGACTACGCGCTCCGCCCGGTCCTCAACTCCATGGGCGCGGCCCACGTCGTGCAGGGCTGGTTCACCCTCGACAAGGACATCACCGTGCACGAGGACGGCGCGCTGACCGTCGCCCCCGCCGCCGAGGAGGCCCTCACCCAGGTGGTCGACCAGTTCTCGGCGGCCCTGCCCCCCGTCCCGGCGCTGGCCGCCGCGAGCTGATGGCCATGACCGCGCACGTGATCGCCGACGACGCCGAGGCCCTCGCCGTCGCCGCCGCCCTGGCCGAGGAGTTCCGCGCGGGCGCCGGTGCCCGGGACGCCGAACGCCGGCTGCCCCGGGAGGAGGTGGAACGGCTCTCCGCGTCCGGTCTGCTCGCCGTCACCGTCCCCGCCGAGCACGGCGGGGCGGACGTGAGCCGACAGACCCTCGCGGAGATCTTCCGGCTGCTGGCCACGGCGGACGCCAGCCTGGCCCAGATCCCGCAGAGCCACTTCACCTACGTCCAGGTGATCGGACGTCAGGGAACGGACGAGCAGAAGAAGTTCTTCTACTCCGAACTGCTCGCCGGGCGCCGGCTCGGCAACGCCCAGTCGGAGGCCGGCACCCGGCACGTCCAGGACATCCGCACCCGCCTGGAACCCCGGCCGGACGGCTCGTACGTCCTGAACGGCGTCAAGCACTACGCCACCGGTGCCCTCTACGCCGACTGGATCCCCGTCCTCGCCCGGGCCGAGGACGACAGGCTGCACGTCGCCTGTGTCCCGCGCGACGCCCCGGGCCTCACCGTGGTCGACGACTGGGACGGAATGGGCCAGCGGACGACCGCGAGCGGTACCGTCCGCCTGGCGGGCGTCCCGGTCCCCGCCGACCGGGTGTTCCCGCACCACCTCACCTTCGAGGGTCCCCAACTCCACGGTGCCGTAGCCCAATTGCTGCACGCCGCGATCGACGCCGGCATCGCCCGGGGAGCGCTGTCCGAGGCCGCGGAGTTCGTCCGGACGAAGAGCCGCCCCTGGTTCGAGAGCGGCTTCGCGACGGCCGCGGAGGACCCCCTGCTGGTCCAGCGGTTCGGTGAACTCGAGGTGCGCGTCCGCGCGTCGGAGGCGCTGCTGCGGGAGGCCGCCCGCACCGTGGACGAGGCCCGGGCCGGCCTCACCGACGACTCGGCGGCCGAGGCGTCCGTCGCGGTGGCCGCCGCGAAGGCGCACGCCGCCGACACCGCCGTGGAGGTCACGAGCGCCCTCTTCGAGGTCGCCGGCACCCGCTCGGCCCTGAACCCGCTCAATCTGCACCGCCACTGGCGCGACGCCCGTACCCACACCCTGCACGACCCGGTCCGCTGGAAGATCCAGCACATCGGCAGATACGTGCTCGGTGGAATCCGGCCGCCCCGCCACGGCCTGCTGTGACGGCCCGCCCCGAGAACGACCCCGATCGGAGACCCCGCGTGTCCCTGACCTTCCACTGGTTCCTGCCCACCAACGGCGACAGCCGCCACGTCGTCGGCGGCGGCCACGGCACCCCGGCCTCCCCGGCCGGAGGGGACCGGCCGCCGACCGTCGCCTATCTGAGCCAGATCGCCCGCGCCGCCGAGAACCTCGGCTTCACGGGCGCCCTGACCCCCACCGGCGCCTGGTGCGAGGACGCCTGGCTGACCACCGCGATGGTCTCCCAGGCCAGTGAGCGCCTGAAGTTCCTGGTGGCCTTCCGGCCCGGCTTCGTCTCGCCGACGCTCGCCGCGCAGATGGCGTCCACCTTCCAGCGGCAGACCGGCGGACGGCTCCTGCTGAACGTCGTCACCGGCGGCGAGAGCCACGAACAGCGGGCCTACGGCGACTTCCTCGACAAGGACGCCCGCTACCGCCGCACCGGTGAATTCCTCCGGATCGTGAGGGAGTTGTGGGAAGGGAAGACCGTCTCGCTGGACGGCGAGCACCTGAGCGTGCAGGACGCGGCGCTGGCCCGCGTGCCCGACCCCGTGCCGCAGGTGTACTTCGGCGGCTCCTCACCCGCGGCCCTGGAGGTGGCCGCCCGGCACGCGGACGTCTACCTCACCTGGGGCGAGCCGCCCGCCCAGGTCGAGGCGAAGATCGCCCGGCTGCGGTCGCTCGCCGCCCGGGAGGGCCGCGGCCTGCGGTTCGGCATCCGGTTGCACGTCATCACCCGCGACACCGCAGAGCAGGCCTGGGTCGAGGCGAACCGGCTGCTCGACGGGTTCGACCCGGAGACCGTGCGCGCCGTGCAGGCCGGTCTCGCCCGCAGCGAGTCCGAGGGGCAGCGGCGCATGCTCGCCCTGCACGGCGGCACCCGGGACGGGCTGGAGATCCACCCCAACCTGTGGGCCGGCATCGGCCTGGTGCGCGGCGGCGCGGGCACCGCCCTGGTCGGCAGCCACGACGACGTCGCCGAACGGATCCGCGAGTACCACGCGCTGGGCGTCGAGGAGTTCGTCCTCTCCGGCTATCCGCACCTGGAGGAGGCGTACTGGTTCGGTGAGGGAGTGCTGCCGCGTCTCGCCGCGCAGGGGCTGTGGCGGCATCCGGCAGGAGTGCGGGGGGAAGTCCCCGCGGCACAGGTGCCGTTCGCGAACTGAGGCATGTGGCAAGTGACTTGGCGGACAATCCGGGATTACTGGTCGACGGCCTTGACTGGTACAGACCAAAGCGGTTGAGTGTGCTCCACACCCCCCACCACGGCCGCCCCACGCCGTGACCGGCCTCGCCGGCGCGTGCGGGCCGGGCCTTCGCCCAGGCATGTCCCCGCCCGGGAGCGGCCGTGTCCCGCAAAGGAGTTGCCCCCTTGTCGAGACGCCGTATCTCCGCCGTGCTGACCGCCGTCGTCCTGGCCGGCAGCGCGCCGATCCTGCTGCCCGCGGCCACCGCCTCCGCCGCCTCCTGCTCCAGCTACCCGGCCTGGGTGGCCGGGAAGTCGTACAACGCCGGCGACATCGTGCGCTACACCGACGGCCGGGCGTACATCGCCGAGCACGCCAACCCGGGCTACGACCCGACGATCAGCACCTGGTACTGGGAGCCCCACGCCTGTGACAACGGCCCCGGGACGCCGGTCGGGAACTTCGTGGTGACCGAGGCGCAGTTCAACCAGATGTTCCCGAACCGGAATTCCTTCTACAGCTACAGCGGACTCACGGCGGCCCTGAGCGCCTACCCCGGCTTCGCCAACACCGGCAGCGACACGGTGAAGAAGCAGGAGGCCGCCGCCTTCCTGGCCAACGTCAGCCACGAGACCGGCGGCCTGGTGCACGTGGTCGAGCAGAACACGGCCAACTACCCGCACTACTGCGACTGGGGGCAGCCGTACGGCTGTCCGGCCGGTCAGGCCGCCTACTACGGGCGCGGTCCGATCCAGCTGAGCTGGAACTTCAACTACAAGGCCGCGGGCGACGCGCTCGGCATCGACCTGCTGAACAACCCCTGGCTGGTGCAGAACGACGCCGCCGTCGCCTGGAAGACGGCCCTGTGGTACTGGAACACCCAGTCCGGCCCGGGCACCATGACCCCGCACAACGCCATGGTCAACCAGGCCGGTTTCGGCCAGACGATCCGCAGCATCAACGGCTCCCTGGAGTGCGACGGCAGGAACCCGGCCCAGGTGCAGAGCAGGGTGAACACGTACCAGCGGTTCGCCCAGATCCTCGGCACGACTCCCGGCGGCAACCTGTACTGCTGACGGGGGACGGCGGGGCATGGTGTCATGCACCTGACCACAGTCGGGTCACGGCCCGCGCGCACCCCGTGTGCGCGCGGCCGTCCTTCGGACGAAGGGCATCCACCATGCGCACCCCCCACGTCCTGCTCACCACGACCGTCGCGCTCGTCGCGGCGGCCGTGGCGCCGGCACCCGCCGCCGGTGCCGACGAGGCACCGCCGCCGGGCACCTACTACGTCCAGAGCGCGACCACCGGGCTGAACGCCGCCGACAGCGCCGGAGCCGTCGAGCAGCACAGACCCCGCGGCGACGAGGACCACCAGCAGTGGGCCCTCCGGGCCGACGGCGCCGCACACCTCCTGGAGAGCACCGACCGCCCCGGCACCTGCCTCGGCCGGGACGGCGACCGGGCCCGGACCGTCGCCTGCACCGGCCCGGACGCCTCCTGGCGGATCGTCCCCGCCGGGGCCGACCGGTTCACCCTCACCGCGCCCGGCACGGACCGCCGCCTCACCGTCGCGCCCAAGCCCCCCGGCGCCAACCATCCCGCCGCCCTCGCCGTCGGCACCGGCGCGGACGACCTCGCCACCTGGTACCTGACCCCGGTCGGCCCGGTCACCCGCCCCATGCCGCCCCAGGACCGGCGCACCCTCGACCAGGTCACCTTCCTCACCGCCCACAACGCCTACGCCAACGGGGTCGACGGCGGCTTCGCCCCGCCGTTCGTCGATCTCTTCCCCAACCAGACCCGGGGAATCGAGCGCCAACTCGCCGACGGTGTCCGCGGATTCATGCTGGACATCCATCAGACGCCGGACGGCGCGATCCTCTGCCACAACAGCTGCACGCTGGTCAGCAGGCCCGTCGCCCTGTGGGTCGACCTCCAGCGGATCGTCGACTTCCTCCGCGCCCACCCCGACCAGTTCGTCACGGTCTTCCTGGAGGACTACGTCGACCCGGGCGTCCTGCGCGCCGAACTCGCCCGGGTCCGAGGGCTGTCGGAGGTGCTCTACCGGCCGGACCGCACCGGTGTGCGCGAGAACGGCTGGCCGGCCCTGGCCGACCTGACCGCCGCCGGAAACCGGCTGCTGGTCTTCACCGACCGCAGCCGGGCCGCCGACCAGGCCGCCGGGCTCACCCGGGACAGCTTCGGCGTGATGTACCAGCGCGAGTGGACCGTCGAGAACCACTGGTCCATGGGTCCGGGCGTCGGCGCGTCCGACTGGTCCTGCCACAGCCGCTGGTACGGCGCCGACACCAACATCCCGCTGACCCGCACCGAGCCCGGCTTCCGCCCGCTGTTCGTCATGAACCACTTCCGGGACACCGCGATCGCCTCCACGGCCGGCACGGACAACTCCAAACTCGCCGACCGCACCCGCCGGTTCTGCCAGCCGGCCGCCCGCAAGAAGCCCAACTACCTCGCCGTGGACCGCTACGACCTCGGCGACCCGGCGTCCGCCGTCGCCGCCCTCAACACGTACACGTATCCGTAGCGGCCCCCACCCGTCCCACCGGCCCCGCCC